>NZ_CP084550.1:637139-955709 GCF_021800405.1 Arthrobacter sp. FW306-07-I
CCCCAGCCAAAGGTTGCCAGCTGGCCGGCAGCATAAGCCTGGGCACCGGCGGGATCATTCACCGCGACGACGGGTGCCGGCGCAGGTGCAGGAGCGGGTGCCGGAGCCGGGGCAGGTGCCGGGGCGGGTGCCGGAGCCGCGGCAGGTGCCGGGGCTTCCGCTGCGGGGGCCGCCGGTGCAGGCGCGGGGGCTGGTTCCGCTGCCTGGGGGGCTACGCTGATTGCCGCCGGAACGGACACTGCCGGGTTGGAGCGGATTTCGCTCTTCTCGATGCTCATTTGGGCATCGGCCGCTGCCGTGGAAGAGTTTGATTCGGTGGATGACACCGGGGTCATGCTGCTGGTTGCCTGGCCTGCCGCGCCTACCCCCACGAGCACCGCGCAGGATGCTGCAAGGATCCCGGCACGCACGCCCAGGCTGGTCTTCTTTGCTGGTTTCTTGGCCGGTTCCTGCTGTGCCAGATGTTTACCCTTGGCATGCAGGCATGCTTCTGCCGTGTTTTTGGACATGATTGATCGCCTCTCACACCTGCGGAGTTAGCTGTCGGGTTCGGATGAGGGCATCCGGCCGCACGGAAAGATCACGTACGTGCTTAACCCCAAGGGCGTTCATCGCCCGGGACGGTGGGTCCCCCGCCTCTGCCGTTGCTCAATCGGAATCCGGGGAAGCGGCAGAGCTTGGCGTCAACCCGGGATATGCGGCCCGAACGGGAGCCGCACCCAATCGACGGTACAGGAAAAGCGAAGCAAAGTCACATTTAGGTAACGGAAGTCACGGCCTCCAGCGCGCCGGCTTGCTTCTGGCGTGCGGTCGAATCGTTACGTTCAGGACACCAGGCCGTGTTGTTACCCTGCCAGGAGGTAGATAGTGGTGCCGCCGATGCTCTGCGCACTGAAGTTCTGCGAAACCCACTCGGCGATCCGGCCGGCGGCATCCGAACCGGAGCTGGACGGCATAGCCCGCCGGCAATGAAGTAGTGGATTTTTCCCTGCGCGACGAGGTCTTGGAACTGCGCCAGGGTGGGGGAGGGGTCGGTGCCGTTGAAGCCGCCCACGTCCATCACCGGCAGTTCCGTGGCGAGCTGGTACCCGGCGGCATTGTTGGAGCCCACTACCGCTGCTGCCCAGGTGTAATTGGTTGCACCGTCTTTGAGCGCGGCCACAAGATCCGCTGATGGAGTAGGTGCGCCGAGGAGGCCACCGAGTCCGCCGCCGGGCCTGCCCCCGAAGTTAGCGCCGTCAGGGTTTGTTCCGGCCGGGGCGGCCTGCTGCTGGGAACCCTGCTGCTGGAAGCCCTGCCCCGTGGGACCTTGGCCCGTGACGCCCTGTCCGGCGCCCCGGCCCGAAGGGCTCCGGCCGGTCGAACTGAAGCCTCCCGGTCCGCGGCCGCCGGCGCCTAAGCCCGAGGCTGGCCCCGCACTGACGATCGCCCCGCTGTGTGCCGTAGCCGCGGTGGTGACGGAGTAGGCCAGCGGACCGGCGAGCGACGCAGCGATGGCAAGGGCCGCCGTCGTCCGCTGCATGGAAGCCAAGCGCAGGAACTTGCCCAGCCCAATGCCTGCTGCGGCTGCCAAACCTCCGCCGAGCACCAGCCAGCGCAGCCAAGGGCCGTAGGCGGACGTGGTTCCCAGCAGGTAGAAGGCCGTAAGCGATGCCACGGCCACTGCTGAAGCGAGGAAGATGCGGGCAGCAGTTTGCCTGCGGCGCTGCCACAGGAGAACGCTGCCCAGGCCTGCCATTCCGGCGATTCCCGGTGCCAGTGCCACCGCGTAGTAGGGGTGGATGATGCCGGCCATGAAGCTGAACACCAGGCCCGTTACCAGGACCCACGAGCCCCAGATGATGACGGAAGCGCGGACAACATCTGTTCGCGGTGCCCGCCGCCCCACCCACAGCAGCCCCGCCGCAAGGATGAGTGCGGACGGCAGCAGCCATGCGATCTGGCCGCCGAACTCGCTGTTGAACATCCGGAACAGGCCCGGAACGCCCCAGCCGTTGCCACCGCCCACACTGCCCGTTTCGTCGCCCGTGAGCCGGCCCAGGCCGTTGTAGCCCAACGTCAGATCCAGGATGGAGTTGTTCTGGGATCCGCCAATGTAGGGCCGCATGTTCGCCGGCGTCAGCTCGACGGCCAGCAGCCACCAGCCGGCAGAAACCACCATCGCTGCTCCCGCGGCTGCCAGACGGATCAACCGCCGCCGGGTGCCGCCCGGAGCTGCCACCATGTAGGCGAGGGCGAACCCCGGAACCACCAGCAGGACCAGAAGCTGCTTGGCGAGAAACCCAAAGCCCAGGAATACCCCGGCCAGCAGGAGCCACCGAGGCCGGTCCTCCTGGACCGCGCGGAGGAACCCGTACGCGGCTGCTGTCATCAGCAGCACCAGCAGGGCGTCCGGGTTGTTGAACCGGAACATCAGGGTGGCAACCGGGGTGAGGGCAAGGACCGCCGCTGCCAGCAGCCCTGCCCGGTGCGCAAGCCGGACATCACCGGTGGCCGGCGTTGCGGCCCGCCGCACGGCCAGATAGACCAGCCACACCGAGCCGACCCCCATCAAGGCCTGGGGAACCAGGATGCTCCACGAGCTCAGGCCAAAGATCCGGACGGACAGCCCCATGATCCACAGGGAGGCCGGCAGCTTGTCCACGGTGATGGCATTCGCGGCATCGGAGGAGCCGAAGAACCAGGCTGCCCAGTCCTGCGATCCGGCCTGGGCTGCGGCGGAATAGAACGCGTTGGCCCAGCCCGACGCACCGAGGTTCCACAGGTACAGCACGGCCGTGCCAGCCAGTACAGCTGCCAGTTCCAGCCTCCGGTGGAAGGCCGCACGGTCTCCGCGGAAGGCCGCATGGTCCCGCGTGCCCGGCCGGCCCCGGAGGGTGAATCGCTCCCGCCCCAGTGGATTCCTCCGGGGGCGGGCTGCGGTGGTTACAGGCATGCTTTGCTGGCTGGCCATCGTGTCCTACTTGGTGAGCTGGTAGACGGTTGAGTTGCCTACGGTCTGGGCCTGGAAGTTGGCCTGGACCCAGGCGGCCACTTCGGAGTTGCCGCCGCGGCCGCCCATGCCGCCACCGCCCATGCCTCCGCTTTGGATGAAGTAGCCGATCTGGCCCTTGGCCACCATGTCCTGGAACTCGGCCAGGGTGGGGTAGGGATCACCGCCGTTCCAGCCTCCGAGGGCAATGACGTTGGTGTCCGTGGCCAGTTCCAGGCTGGCTGCCTGGGTGGCGCCGGAAACGATCGCAGACCACTTTGTGCTGGTGGCCTTCAACAGGGCAGTCACCGCGGCATCGGCAGTTCCTTCGCCGGGACCGCCGGCGCCGCCAGCATCACCGGGGCCACCTGCACCGCCCGGGCCGCCGTCAGGTGCGCCGGTACCGGCTCCGGGGGTGCCGCCGAGGCCGTTCATTGGGTCAAGGCCGTCGGTTCCGGTGGCCGAGTCCGTGGCGGAGTTCCTGCCGTCGGTCCGGTCGCCGCGGAAGCCCGCGGCCCGGTTGCCGAAAGCGCCCGCTGAGCCTGCGGGTCCCGACGTCGGAATGGAGCCTGAGTGTGCGGAGGCAGCGGTGGCCAGGGTCCAGGCACCGGCACCAAGCCCGCCGGCCAAGAGGGATACGACGACGACGGCGGCCGCCCCCGCACGCCGGAACCGTCCGGAGGTGCGCACGGCGTCAAGGCGGAGCAGGATTGCCGCGGCGGCAAGGACACCGAGGATGATGACCGCCACGCGCAGCCAAGGGAGCCAGGATGCGTCCCGGCCCAGGAGGACAGAGGACCAAATCGAGGTGCCCAGGACGGCCACCGCAAGGACAATGCGGGCAGGCCAGTAGGTTCGGCCGCGCCAGAGTTCCACCGCTCCGATGCCCACCAGTGCCGCGATGGCCGGCGCCAGTGCTACCGAGTAATAGGGGTGGACGATGCCGCTCATGAAGCTGAAGACGCCTCCGGTGACCAAGAGCCAGCCGCCCCACAGAATCAGGGCGGCCCGGCTTGGGGAAGTGCGGGCTTCACGCCGGGTGAACCACAGGCCCGCCACCAGCAGGATCAGGGCAGCGGGCAAAAGCCATGAGACTTCACCGCCAAAGCTCGTCCCGAACATCCGTAACAGGCCGGCAGCCCCGCCGAATCCAGCGTTGCCGCCGCCGAAGCTGCCTCCGGGCCCGCCTGCAGCACCCCCGGCGGCGCCGCCGGGCATGCCTTCGCCCGAACCGGTGATTCTGGCCAGGCCGTTGTAGCCGAAGGTCAGTTCCAGGAAGCTGTTGGTGGTGGATCCGGCCATGTACGGGCGCTCCGAAGCGGGAGTCAGCTGGAAGAGGGCAACGTAGCTGCCTGCCACGACAACGATTCCGCCCAATGCGCCCAGCAGATGGGCAATGCGGCGCCCGACCGAGGCGGGGGCCGCCCACAGGTAGGCCAGTCCGAGTGCCGGGACGATCAGGAAACCCTGGAGCATCTTGGTGAGGAATGCCAGCCCGATCACGGCACCGGCCGCCGCCAACCACTTCCAGCCGGCCCGTTCAATGGCGCGGGTGGTGAAATATGCGGCGAGCACCAGGCACAGCGTGAGCATGGCATCCGGGTTGTTGAACTTGAACATAAGTGCCGCCACCGGCGTCAGGGCCAGCGCACCGCCGGCCAACAGGCCTGCCGCCGGTCCCGATACCCGTTTGACGGCCAGATAGAGGAACCCGACGGCGGCCACGCCCATGAGTGCCTCCGGCACCAGCATGCTCAGCGGCGAAAAGCCGAAGATTCGGCCCGCGAGTGCGGGGATCCAGAGCGCCGCGGGCGGCTTGTCGACGGTGATGGCATTGCCGGCATCGAGCGAGCCGAAGAGGAAGGCGGTCCAGTCCTTGGTGCCCGCCTGGATGGCCGCGGCGTAGAAGGAGTTGCCGTAGTCGGTTGCTGCCAGGTTCCACAGGTACAGGACCGCGGTGGCCACCAGGAGCCCCGCCGCTGAGGGCCGCACCCAGCGTGCCTGGTTGCCGAAGGCGTAGCCGGCCCAGCGCGGCATTGGGTTGCGGGCTACGGTTCCGGCAGTTCCAGCGGGTCCTTCCGTGGGGCGTGCAGTGGTGCCGGCGGATGGGTGCTGGTGGTCCGGGTGCAGGGGACCTGTGAGTTGCGCGCTCCCGGTGGAGTCGGCGCCTGCCGGGGAGATGGTGGAGGTCATGAAGCTGCCGTTTCTGTTGAAGTGGTGGCCGTAGCGTTTTCGTCTGTGGCGTCTGTGGCGTCGGTACGGGGTTCGGAACTTGCGTCGTTGGCGCCGGGAGCTGCCGTCGTCCGTGGTGCCTTGTCCCGGAAGACCCATAGCCGGAACAGCAGGAATCGGACTGCGGTGGCCGCAAGGTTCGCCGCCACTACGGTGAGGACTTCCGCCCACCGGTCCGATGTCGTCGTCCTGTGCACCAGGGCGAGTGCTCCGGAGGTGAGCAGCAGGCCGATGCCGAAAACAATCAGCCCCTCGAAGTGGTGCCGGACCGGGTTGCCGCCCTGGATGCCGAACGTGAAGCGCCTGTTGGCTCCGGTGTTGGCCACCGCGGTGATCAGCAGCGCCAGGAAGTTTGCCAGCTGCGGGTCCACGAAGCCGCGGCAGAACAGGAAGATCAGCAGGTAGGCCAGGGTTGAGGCGGCCCCGATGGCGGCGAACCGGACCAGCTGGCCGAAGAGGCTGCTGCCCGGGGTCTGCTCGTCCGCCCGTGATGACGCCGGCAGCGGACCCCGCGCCAGGGCAGCGCGCAGTTCCGGTACGGGGATGCGGCCGTAGACCAGGTCGCGGGTGAGCCGGGCCATACCCCGGACGTCCGCCAGCGCCGTCCGGACCACGTCCACACTTGAGTCCGGGTCGTCGGTCCAGTCCACGGGAACTTCATGGACCCGCAGGCCGCAGCGCTCGGCAAGGACAAGGAGCTCCGTGTCGAAGAACCAGGAAGTGTCCACCGTGTAGGGAAGGATCTGCTGGGCGACATCGGCGCGGATGGCTTTGAAGCCGCACTGGGCGTCGCTGAACCGCGCACCCATGAAGGAGTGGAGCATCAGGTTGTAGCTGCGCGAGATGAATTCGCGCTTGGGGCCGCGGACCACGCGGGAATTGCGGGTGAGGCGTGTGCCGATGGCCAGGTCCGAGTGGCCCGAGATCAGGGGCGCCAGCAGCGGGGGCAGGGCTGCAAGGTCGGTGGACAGGTCCACGTCCATGTAGGCCAGGACCGGCGACGGCGACGCCAGCCACACCTTGCGCAGGGCATTCCCCCGGCCCTTCTCGTCGAGGTGGACCACCGCGACCTCGGGGAACTCCCGGGCCAGCCGTTCGGCGATCTTCAGTGTCCCATCCGTGCTGGCGTTGTCCGCCACCGTGATCCGGAAGCTGTGCGGGAAGGTGTCTTGCAGGTGTCCGTGGAGCCTTCGGAGGCATTCCTCAAGATCGCGTTCCTCGTTGAAGACGGGGATGGTGACATCGAGGACGGGAACCGCGGTGCGGGTGTCCACGGGGGCGCGGCGCACGGCACGCCCCCGGGAAGGAAGGCCAGCAGAAGGAAGGCCAGCAGAAGGGAAGCCAGCGGAAGGGAGGCCCGGCGGCGCCACCGCGGCGTCCTGCAGGGTTCCTGAAGTGGAGTCGGTGAGCGTCATGAATCAAGAGTGGCGCCGCCGGATTTGTGGGTTTTAGGCGCAACCTGTGATGTGCCTGTGTAAGTGCTGCCGCCCCGGTTTTCTGGTCAACGCGCGGTGACCGGCCATTGCCCGGGCAGGTTAGGGCGCGGCCGGCCCCGCGGCGGGGAGGCGCACGGCGAACTCGGTCCTGCCGGGCCGGGAAGCCAGCTCCACCGTGCCGCCATGGGCGGCCACGATGGATTCGACAATGGACAGGCCCAGCCCTGATGACCCTTCCGAGCCGGAGCGGGCGGTGTCGGCCCGGGTGAAGCGGGAAAAGATGTTGCCTTGGAATTCGGCCGGGATGCCGGGGCCGTCATCGGTGACCGTGACCACCACGCTTCCGTCCGCGGAACGCATCACTCCCGTGGTCACGGTGGTGCCCGCAGGTGTGTGCTTCCGGGCGTTGGAGAGCAGATTGGCCAGCACCTGGTGCAGCTGGGTGGTGTCTCCGCGCACGGTGACGGGTTCGTCGGGCAGCTTCAGCTGCCAGGTGTGGTCCGGGGCCATGACCTTTTCGTCGCTGACTGTTTCGATGACCAGCTGGGTCAGGTCCACGTCCGTGGTTTCGGTTGCCTTGCCCTCGTCCAGGCGGGCCAGCAGCAGCAGGTCCTCCACCAGGGCGGTCATGCGCTCGGACTGGCTCTGGACGCGGCCCAGCGACTTCTGCCCGTCCTCGGTGAGGTGTTCGGTCATGCGCATCAGCTCCGTGTATCCCCGGATAGCGGTCAGTGGAGTTCGAAGTTCATGGGAGGCGTCGGCAACAAACTGGCGCACCTTCATCTCGCTGCGTTGCCTGGCCTTCAGCGCGCTGGAGACATTGTCCAGCATCAGGTTCAGGGCGTGGCCCACGCTGCCCACCTCCGTGGTGGGGTGTGCTGCGGAGGGTGGCACGCGCACTGCGAGCGCCACCTCCCCGGCATCCAGGGGGAGCTTGGACACCTTGGTTGCGACGTCGGAGAGCTGTTCCAGCGGCCGCATGGTCCTGCGGATCAGGGCCGTGCCGGCAAGCCCGATAAGGACAAGGCCGCCCAGCGAGACCAGCACCATGGTCAGCACCAGGGACGCCTCGGTGCTTTGCTTCATCGACAGCGGCAGCCCCGTGATCACCACATCGCCGTAAGGGGTTTCTGTGGCCAGCACCCTGTAGTCGCCCTTGGACAGCTCGCGGTCCACCGGCAGGCCATCGTGGGGGAGTGCCTGCAGGGTGGCAACATCAGACGGCGTCAGGGAAGTCCGGGTGAAATCGGTGGAAAGGAAGCCTGCCTCCCTGCTGATCTGCCCGTTCACCACCCGGGCATTCAGCGTTCCCACACTTTGTCCGCGTGCGTCGAGCGGATCCGGGCGGCCGGAGGGGTTGCCTTCGGGCGGTCGGCCACGGGACGCCAGCTTCAGCTGCGCATCCAGTTGGTTGGTGAGGACCACGTCCATCGAGGCATAGCTGGCCACGCCGATCGCGCTGGAGATTGCCACCAGGAGCGCCATTGACAGCAGGATCAGCCGGGTGCGCAGGTGCCAGGTGGCCGGGTTGAACAAGGATCGGCCGGCAGGCCGGGGGACGCCGGAAAGCGATGACATGCTTTTCCTTGGCTAGTCTGCGGGCTTGATGACGTAGCCCGCCCCGCGCACGGTGTGGATCATCGGCGGATGGTTGGCTTCAATCTTTTTGCGAAGGTAGGAAATGTACAGTTCAACGATGTTCGCCTGGCCGCCGAAGTCGTAGTCCCACACATGGTCCAGGATCTGGGCCTTGCTGACCACGCGCTTGGGGTTCTCCATCAGGTAGCGGAGCAGCTCGAACTGTGTTGCCGTCAGTTGTATGTCCTCACCGGCGCGGGTGACTTCCCGGGTGTCCACATTGAGGACAAGGTCGCCTACCACCAGTTCGGCGGTGTCCATGGCGGCCACCCCGGAGCGTTGTACCAGGCGGTGCAGGCGCAGCAGCACTTCCTCCATGCTGAAGGGCTTGGTGACGTAGTCGTCCCCACCGGCGGCCAGTCCCACGATGCGGTCCTGGACGGCGTCCTTCGCCGTCAGGAAGAGCGCAGGCACCTCCGGTGCAAAGGCGCGGATCCTGCCCAGCAGCTCCACGCCGTCGAACCCGGGGAGCATGACATCAAGCACCAGGACGTCGGGATGGAAGTCCTTTGCGAGCTTGACGGCGGTAGGCCCGTCCCCGGCCACGGCTACCGACCAGCCGGCCATGCGCAGCCCCATGCTCATGAGTTCAGCCAGGCTGGGCTCATCATCCACCACCAGGGCGCGGATGGGGGAGCCATCGGGGTGGGTGAGCTGCGGGAGGTTGTTGGTCATGGGGTGCGGGGATGCCATGGGACAACCTTCCGATCTGACGGTTTGCCGATGCTTTGCCGTTGCTGTGTTCCAGCTGTGAGTTCCAGACTAGCCAGCCGGGGCCCCCAGCACATGCTGCCCAGGCCTGCCCGTCCTACCAGGTCACAGGCAGGCTTGGTCTGTGGCACAGCCTCCACACAGCAAACCGGCAGAACCTGATCCAACAACAGGACAAAAGCATCACCACCAAACTCGATTTCTGGAGAAAGCCATGGATCAGCAGGACAACCGAGCCGTCCCCGGGGCATCAGCACAGAAGGGGCAGCCGGCACCCGTGTGGGCCGACGCCCCGGCCGACCGCGCCAACGATGCTCAGGACCACACCACGTACGAGCCGATCTCGCCGCAGCCTGCACAAGGTTGGGGTGCGCCCGTTCCCGGTTCGCCTTCCGCCGGATGGGGCACGACGCCGGCGGTGGGCCAGGAGCCCGGCTCCGGCACAGGACGGGGCGCGCCACAGCAGTACGGGCCAAACGCTTCGCCGCGGAACGGGAAAGGAAGCTGGACAGCGAAGAAGGGGTTGCTGGTGGGCGGGGTGGCGGTGGTGGTTGCCGCAGCAGCCGGTGCCGGCGCCTACGCCGCCGGAAACGGAACCGCTGGTGCTTCAGTAAACAACGGTCCGGGCGCCGGCGCCAACGGCCAGTTCGGTTCCGGAGGGCAAGGCGGCATGACCGGGCAAGGCGGCATGGCAGGCCCGGGTAGCCAAACCGGCACGGACGGAGGCATGACCGGGCGCGACATGGACGGCGGCATGGGCCTGGACGGCGGACCCGGTGGACTGGGAATGGGCGGAGCAGGCCTCAATACAGCCGTCCACTCTGAATACGTGGTCCTGCAGGACTCCAGTTATGTGACCATGGCGGGCCAGGCCGGCACCGTCACGGAGATCTCGGGAAACTCCTTGACCGTAAAGAGCGAGGACGGCTTCTCCCGGACCTACGCTGTGGGCACCGATGTCCAGGTGACCCAGGGTATGCGCCAGCGTGGGGGCTCCACCGGCAGTACGCTCAACTTCTCCAACGTGACCGCCGGCGCAACTGTCCGCGTCACGGCCCTGAAAAACCCGGACACCTACACGGCGCAGACCATCCAAGTTGCAGCGGCGGGCACTGCAGCAACTTCCGGCCCGGGAACCAGCAGCAACTAAGGCCCGGACAACGGGCAGCGGCCAAGATGCGCTCATCCTGCCTCCGGCTGGAGGAACTTCAGCAGAAAAATCCACCGGAGGCAGGACGTCGGCTGGACACGAGCTGACCCCGTCGGCTGATTCCACGTCAAACGGTTGAATTTCGAACCTATTCGGCAGGCCGGCTCTTAGGCGAATTAAATTCCGTGACGCCGTCGATAAGGGCTAATTGTCCGGATAAGAGTCGAAATATAAGCCCCCTGCCGAACTAGTGACATCCACCACAATTCCGCGATTTGTCTCACGATGCGGACTCTTCAGTCCATTGTTACTTGCAAGTTGGCATTGTTACGCTGCACACTTCCAATGTGAACAAGAACTCAACAGCACCTGCAGCCGCAGAATATTGGCCCAGCACATCCGCTGCTGCCGACATGCGCTGTTGTCGAATGCACGCCTGACCTTCCCACCCACCGAAGTTCTTAGGCATTCGCCCCCAAGCCCAGCGTCGGGCGCCCTCCCCGCTCAGTGCAAACGGGGAAGTCAGCATTCGAGCCGCGAAGGCGGCCATTTCACATTGAGGTAAGCATTCCATGTCAGTTGCATCCGGATACGTCCACATCTCTGTCCGTAACGCCGCCAAGGCCGGCCAGCCCTCCGGCCTCCGTCCCGGTTTCGGCCCGCGACAGGCGCTCGCTCCCTCCACCTCCGGAAGCAGCTTCCCCGGCCAGGGTTTCGCCCCGCAGGGATACAACCCCAACTCCTACGGCCAGCTCCGAGCCGTACATCCGGCTGAGTCCGCTCCCGTTACGGCACCTACCCCGGTAGTGGCCGGACCAAACGCCGTGCGTCCGGTAGCCAATGAGAACGTGGCCCGCGGATTCGTCCTTTACATGGGCATCGATGAGGAAACCGCAGCCGCGGCCGGCACCTCCATCGCCAAGCTCGCCCAGGAAATCCGTGCCTACGCCCAGTCGCTCGTCTCCGGCGCCGAAAGCTACGCCGCTGTAGCGGTGGCCCCGGCCGGCACCCCCGGTTCCGCACTCGACGTCGTCCGCTCCACCTTCGGCGACCCCACCGTCAACTCCCGCCAGCGCACCGAGGCCCCCCGTCCTGCCCAGCAGCAGGAACCGCGCCCGTCCGGCGTCCTCATCGACCTCGCCCGCCGCGAAGTCCACCTCGACGGCGAATCCCTGAACCTCACCTTCAAGGAGTTCGAGCTCCTCAACTACCTCGTCGAAAACGGCACCCGCACTGTGGGCCGCGACGAACTCCTCGAAGGACTGTGGCGCAACGCCGAAGAAGTGCCAAACGAGCGCACCATCGACGTCCACATCCGCCGCCTCCGCTCCAAGCTGGGCCGCCTCGCCAACACCGTCCGCACCGTCCGCGGCCAGGGGTACCGGTTCTACGAGCACCCGGAAGTTGTTGTCTGGGCCGCTCCGGAGTACTCGATCTAGCCCCTCTTTACGCGAAAAGCGGCTTTCTGCGGTGCCTTAGACACCTCCTTCGTTCCTCAGTCGGCGATGCGGCACTACGCAGAAAGCCGCCTTTGCGCGTTCGGCCCTCTCCACGCACTGTGCCTCCGCGGCTGCTGAGGCCTCGCGTCACTGTGGGCAGGGTTCCCGTTCTCGCCGGGGGCGATGCCCTGTTGTCTCGGGCCCTGGCTCTTTGCCTGCTCTTGAAACGTGCTTTGCGTGGTGCTGTCTCCGCTGCGCTGCCTGTCCGTGCCTGTTCTTGCTGGGGCTAGGCTTGGGCCATGAGTTCGCACCATGTCCGACGCCTTGTGATCATGCGCCACGCCAAGGCCGACTGGCCCGGCGGGGTGGCCGACCATGAGCGGCCCCTCGAGGAACGTGGGCACCGGGAAGCTCCGCTGGCCGGCCGGTGGCTGCTCAAGCACAATATCGTCCCGGACTTCATCCTGTGCTCCAGTGCCCTGCGGACGCGGCAAACCTGTACGTGGGTCTGCTCGGAACTCGGCGACAAGGCCCCTACGCCCAAGCTTGAAGACGGGCTGTATGCGGCGTCGGCCCTCCGGATGCTGACTGTGGTCAACCATGTGCCGGATACCGTAACCACGCTGATGCTCATCGCGCACCTGCCCGGCGTCCAGGACCTGGCGATGCACCTCGCCTCACGCGACTCCGACCACGACGCCTACATGGACGCCGCCACCCGCTTTCCCACCAATGCCCTGACGGTCCTGGAAACGGAAAAGCCATGGGCGGAACTGGACGGGCAGGACGCCCGGATCACCCGCTTTACGGTTCCCCGCGCCCACTAGGTTCTGGCCCACTAGGTTCTGCCCCAACCAGCTCGGGCTCGCTAGGCACTGGGCACGTTGGCGGCAATCCCGCGGAGGAGCCCGGCGACGTGCCTGATTCCCGGGCTGGCCGTCATGGTCCTGCGGTGGACCAGTCCCACCTGGCGGGCCTGGACCGGGTTGACCACGGGAACAGCCGCAACGCCGGGAGGCAGCGCGGGCCGCCCCAGCCGCGGGACGAGGGCAACCGCTACCCCCTGTTCCACCAACGCAACGTGCGTCGCGAAATCGGGGTCGTAGACCCGAACGTCCGGTACCCGGCCCAGGTCCGCGAAAATCCGGAGCAAGGCCTCGTTGCAGATCGCCCCGCCCGGCGTGCTGATCCACCGCTCGTCAACCAGGTCGGCCGGCTCAACCTCCGCCCGCTGCGCCAGCGGGTGGCTGCGGTGCACCAGGAGGTCGGCGACGTCCTCGCACAGCCATTCCAGCGCCAGGTGTTCCGGGATCACCAGCGGCACGGAGTTCCAGTTGTGCACCAGGCCCAGGTCCGCTTCGCCGTTCGCAACCCGGGCCACGGCCTCACGCGGATCCTCCGCCAGGACGGCAACGCTCAACGCCGCGCCGGACTGCTCCAGCTGCGCCAGCAAGGGGCCCACCAGTCCGCGGCAGGCGGTGGAGAATGACGCGATCTTCAGGCTGCCGCTGGGCTTTGCCGGGTCCGCCAACAGCGTGGACTGCAGCTCTTCCAGTTCGGCCAGGATGCGGCGGCCGTACGCCGCCAACGCGAGTCCGCGCTCCGTGAGCAGGACCCCGCGGCCGCGGCGCTCCAGGACCGCGAAGCCCGCCTCCTTCTCCAGCTTTTTCACCTGCTGGGACACGGCCGAGGGGCTGAACCCCATGGCTTCGGCGGCGGCGATGACGGAACCATGCTGCTCGATTCCTGCCAGCGCCCGCAGTGATCCGATGTCAATCATGAAGCAAAAGTACATGATCAAGTGCATAAATGAGCCCTGGTGCTTCATCTGCTGCTCTGCGACAGTGGAAGCGTGAACCTGCGCGACTCCCTCCTTGCCGTCCTTGTGGCCCTGCTGTGGGGCCTTAATTTCGTTGCTATCGACGTCGGGCTGCATGCGGGCGGACAGGAGTTCCCGCCCCTGCTGTTCGTGGCCATGCGCTTCGTCCTGGTGGTCTTCCCGTGGATCCTTTTCGTCAGGAAGCCGGATGTCAGCTGGAAGGCCATCATCGGCGTCGGACTCTTCATGAGCGCCGGCCAGTTTGGCCTTCTCTACCTGGCCATGGCGCTGGGGATGCCCGCAGGGCTTGCGTCCCTGGTCCTGCAGGCACAGGTGCTGCTGACCGTCCTCCTCGCTGCCGCCTTCCTGGGCGAACGTCCCAGCCGGCGGCAATTGGCCGGAGTGGTGCTCGGCGTCGCCGGGCTGGGGCTCGTGGCGGTGGGGCGCAGCGCCGTGGCCCCGCTGCTGCCGCTGGTCATCGTCCTGGCTGCGGCCTTGTCATGGGCAGCCGGAAATGTCATCGCCCGCAGGGCGAAGGCAGCCTCCGGCCTGGGGCTGGTGGTCTGGTCCGGCGCCGTGGTTCCGCTCCCACTCGGCGCGCTGTCCGTACTGCTGGACGGCCCGGACGCCGTCTGGCGGTCACTGGCCACCCTCCAGGCACCGACCATCCTCAGCGCGCTCTATACCGCGGTTTTTGCCTCGCTGGTGGGCTACGGGATCTGGAACCGGCTCCTTGCCAGCCACCCGTCGTCGGCCGTTGTCCCCTTCACCCTGCTGGTCCCGGTGGTGGGAATGAGCGCTGCCTGGCTGGTCCTCGCGGAGGTGCCATCGCCAACGGAACTGGCGGGCGGTCTGCTCCTGTTGGGTGGCGTGGCGACGGCGGTACTGACCAGTGGAGGGCGCCGGCGTCAGCGGCGTGAGGCGGAGCCGCTGCCGGACCGGGGTGCCGGCCTTGCCGCAGGAGATGCCGACGACGGCGGGCGCTTGGCTGCCGCCGGACCTCCGGCCGGGGGCCGGGAAGCGGAGGGCCGCTGAGGCGGGGATGCCTGGGCGCCGGCCCGCGGAGCAGCGTCTCGCGGGACGGCCTGCGGACGCGGACGCTGCGCCGCTGACCTGCCTTGGCCCTGCGCGGTTCCCCTGGCGGCGGAACGGGCTGCAGGGGAAGTCTGGCGTCCTGCGGGCGAAGGCCGGCGCGCCGCCGTACGCCGTTTGCCCGGCCACAGCGCACCCATGAAGAGGATTCCGAAGGTGGCCACAAGGGCGCCGGCAGCGCCGATGAAGTAGTTATCGGGGTCCTGGGTGGGCAGCGGGGTGCCCAGGAAGGACGACTGGCCGTCGAATGCCAACTCCCAGGTGCTGAGGAACGCCAGGGAAAAGCCTAGGGCTAGGGCGGTTCCCGCACCGGCGGCCAGCAGGGCAAAGCGCCGCCGCCGGACCAGGATTTCGGCCAGCGCGGCAAGGTAGGCCAGCGCCAGGACGCCCAGGAAGGCGAGGAACACCGGCTCGGCGAGGGTCATCGCGGTAAGCACCAGCAGCCCCGCAGCGACGACGCCGCAGATCACCGCAAACTTTCCGCTCTTTCCCGTATGGCGCATGTGCTCCATCATCCCCGAGGAGCAAGCCCCTTCAGGACGTAGCCGCGCATGATGGCCATGATTGCTGCAACACTTTGGTCACGGGTGCGCTCAGGGTTGTACGTCTGCCGGTCCAGGCCCACCACGAAGCAGGCCCCGAAAATGGCGGTCTCCAGGCTGCCCCGGGATACCGAATCATCCACCGGGTAGGCCTTGGCCACCTTCTCCACGGCCTGGCCGATGACCTCCAGGAGCTCGGCGCGCAGCACCGAGAAGGTACCCTGCCACTCGCTGGGGATCCGCCAGTTCTCGCTGACCCAAAGGCGGGCGAAGGAAGGGTACTCCGCCATGAAATCCATGGCCTGCCCGATCATCGCCTCCATGGCCAGCAGCGGGTCACTGCCCGTCCCTTCGGCGTCGGCGGCCTCGAGCAGCCTCGCCTTGAGAATGTCCACGCCGTGCCGCAGGAGCTGCGCGATCAGCTCGGACTTGCTGCCGAAGTTGTAGTACACGGTGCCCTTGGAAACTCCCGCGGCTGCCGCGATCTCATCGACCGTGACGCTGGCCGCCCCGCGCTCGCCGATCAGTTCCATGGAGGCATCGAAGAGCTTTTGGCGGGTGGCGTTGGTCCTGGCCGGGCGGAGGCTTTTGGCAGCGGCCGTGGGTTCAGTGGCCGTGGGTTCCGTGGTCATACTGCGATCTCCGGTTTCAGCGTCTTGAGCGTCCAGTACTTGTTCTTGCGTACCGCGAGCGTGGACAGGGCCGCGCCCAGCAGCGTGTAACCCACCAGTCCTGCCAGGGTGGGGAGGATCATGGACAGGTCGCCGCCGTAGATCAGGTGCCGCATGCCGGTCACCACGTACCCCATGGGCAGAATCTGGTGCACAACGTGCAGCGGCTGCGGAGTGGTCTGCCACGGGAACGTGCCGCCGGATGACACCAGCTGCAGCACCAGCAGGATCAGCACCACCAGTTTGCCAGGTGAACCGAGCAGGGCCACCACGCCTTGGATGAGCGCGCTGAATGCCATTGCGGCGGCCAGCATGAACATCCACATCAGCACCGGGTGGGCGGGGTCCAGCCCCAGTGCGACATCCACCACCAGGGTCAGGAGGGAGGCCTGCACCACCGAGACCAGCAGGAAAGGCAGCCAGCCGCCCAAAGCGATCTTCCAGCTCGGCGCGTTGGAGGCCAGCGCCCGCTGCGTGATGGGCCGCATGGCCTGGACCAGCATGAAGATTCCGATCCACATGGCCAGCGTAAGGAAGAACGGTGCCAGCCCGGCGCCGTAGGACCCTGCCTTCGCCTGCGAGACGTTGCTGACCGCCACGGGATCGGCCATCACCCGGGACAGGTTGTTCTTCTGGGCATCGTCGGGGTTGGGGACCTGCCCGGCGCCCTTCCCGATCTCGTCTGCCAGCGTCCGTGAGCCGGTGGCTGCCTGGGCCGCACCATCGGAAACCTGGGCGGCGCCGGCGTCCACCTTCTTTGCTCCGTCGGCAAGGCCTGCGGCGCCGTCGACGGCGGACTGCTCGCCGGCTGCCAACGCTGCGGCGCCGGCGTGCAGCTGGTCAGCCCCTGCCGAGGCCTGTCCGATGGCATCCTTGAGGGCCGGCATTCCGGCCGCCAGCTGGGCTGCGCCCGCGCTGACTGCCTGGGAACCGTCGGCGAGTTGCTGGACCTGGGCCGCGTCGGTCTGGATTTTGCTCCTGGCCGTTGCCACGGGGCTGGAAGCCGCTGCGGCGTCGAAGTCGGCCAGGACTTTGTTTGCCTGGTCCTGGGTCAGGATGCCGGAGGCCACCAGCCTGCTGTTGGACTCCACCACGCGTGAGCGGAGGCCCTGGTCCGCGGCGTCCAACTGGGCTGCCACATCCTGGACCTTGGCGTTGAGCTGTGCGTTTCCGGCCGCGACCTGGGCTGCACCGGAGGCGAGCCGTTGCGTGTCCGCTGGCAGGCTGGCTGTCTTGTCCTTGAGGACTGCCAGGCCGCTGCTGAGCTGCCCCGCGCCGTCGGTCAGCTGGTTGGCGCCGTCGCGCAGTTTCAGCTGGCCGGCGTACAACTGGTCCGCGCCGCTGCTCAGGGCCGAGGTCCCTTCGTGGAGGGTGACGGTTCCGTCCCTCAGGGTGGCCACGCCGTCGGCCAGCTGCGAAGCGCCGTCCGCGGCCTGGACCATCTTGGAGTGGATAGTGCCGAAACCTGTCAGCAGCTGGTTGGCGGTCTCCTCACCCACCTCTTTGGCCACCGTTGCGTGCACGGCCGTGGTCAGCTTGTCCACGATGGTGCTCAGGAGGTAGTTGTTCGCATCGTTGGTAGTGACGTTCAGCATCGCCTGGCTGGCGGAGTCGAAGCTGCCGGGGGAGACCAGGTTGGCCGAGAAGTCCTTGGGAATCCGGAGTGCAAAGGCGTACTGCCCGCTCCTGACGCCCGCATCGGCCTCTGCGGAGCTGTCCACTGGAATCCAGTGGAACACGTTGCCTTCCATCAGGCTGTCCGCCACCTTGGTGCCGGCCTCCAGCCGGGTGCCGTCTGCAGCGGTGGCGCCGGAATCCTCCACCACCAGGGCAGCGTCCAGGTTGTTGAGGTGCCCGTAGGGATCCCAGTTCGCGTAGAGGTAGACCGCACCGTAAAGCAGCGGGACCATGGTCAGCGCCAGGATGGTCAGCTTGGGCAGCAGCCCGCCGGTCATGCGCTTGAGTTCGGAGCGGGCCAGCCGCAGGACAGTCACTTGGCAACCTCGGTTTCGAGTGTGGTTTTGGTAGGTTCCGGGTCCTGCCCGGCTTCGGCGGCGTGCTTGCCGGCGGGGGCCGTGGCGTCATTCGCCTGGATGTCATCGCGCGGGTCGGAACTGTCGGCGGAACCGGCAGGGGCAGGCTCGGGCGCGTCATTGCCGATCGCGGCAACCGGGCCGTCCCACCAGCCGGGTACGGCACTGACTGCCGCTACGACGGCGAGCGGCCGCCCGGCGTCGTACGCCAATTCCTGGAGGCGCGGCAGCCACGTGAGACCCTCTGCACTGTGGCGGTCCGGCGAGTCGACCACCAGCAGGTCGGTGCGCGGGTTGGCCAGGGCGAGAGCCGTCAGCAGCTCAAGCCGCCGCCGTGGTTCCAGCTGCTCCGTCCAGAGGTCCGCGATGTCCTCGAACCGGTTGACCTTCAGCCATGGTCCGCTGAGCAGTGCCCCACGGTATCGCCGGGGTATGAGGGCCAGGTCCTCGGTCACCAGGTCGCGGACGCTGAGGTGTTCCTCGGGTTCGTTCACCCCGGGGGAGTCCACCAGGGCCGAAGCCACCCGCAGCTGCTTGGTCCGCGGGCTGCCGTCCCAGCTGACGTCTCCGCTTGTGGCCTTCATCCGGCCGCTGAGCAGGAGGGCCAGGGCGGTCCGCTGGTCCTGGCGCTCGCCGGTGACGAGCAGCAGTTCGCCCCGGCGGAGGCTCAGGGAGGTGGACGGAAGCAGCGGGTCCCGGCGTCCTTTGGCATGGAGCTGGCGTGCTGAGAGCAAGGCGTTGCCTTTCGCAGAAGAAGTCTGCATCAAGGCTAACTGAACTGACTGGTCAGTTCAAATAGAACTCAGAGCCCGTACTTCTCCAGGAGCCGCAGCCACACCTCGCTGATGGTGGGGTAAGAAGGCACGGCATGCCAGAGGCGGTCCAGCGGCACCTCGCCCACCACGGCGATGGTGGCCGCATGCAGCAGTTCGGCAACGTCCGGGCCGGCGAAGGTGGCGCCCAGCAGGACCTTGCGGTCTTCATCAACCACCAGCTGCGCCCACCCTTCGTAGTTCTCGGAGTGGAGCGAGGACCCAGCCACCTGGATGGGCAGTTCTACCGAGGAGGCGTTGTAGCCGTCCTTGTGGGCGGCCTGCAGGGTGCGCCCGACGCTGGCGAGTTCGGGGTCCGTGAAGACCACGCCGGGCACGGCGTGCTGGTTGGCGGTCTGGGCGTACCGGGTCCATTCGCCCGGGGTGCCGTTGAGTTCGCCTTTGGCGCGGGCCGCGATGGCGGCGCCGGTTGCCCGTGCCTCGTACTTGCCTTGGTGGGTGAAGAGGTTCTTGCCCGCCGCGTCTCCCACGGCGTAGAGCCAGGGTTCGTCGCCCGGCGTTCCCTGGACCAGGCCGGAGCTGTCCGCCGTCAGGGTCAGGTGCCCGGATTCGTCGGGCTCAAAGCCAATGTTTTCCAGGCCGAGGCCCTCCAATGCCGGGTGCCTTCCTGTGGAAACCAGCACCTTCTCCGAGGTGATCGTGGATCCGTCGCCCAGGGTGAGGGTGATAGTGCCGTTGTCGTTCCCGCTGATCCGCTCTGTGGCAGTATTCAGGCGGAGCTCGACGCCGTCCGCCCGCAGCCCCGCCGCAACGAGTTCAGCGGCCTCCTTTGGAAAGTTGCCCAGCAAGCCGCTGCGGGCCACCAGGGTGACACTCGAGCCCAGCCGCGCGAAGGCCTGGGCGAGTTCAACTCCGGCCACCCCGCCGCCCAGTACTAACAGCCGATTCGGCACCTCACTCGCCGACGTCGCTTCCCGTGTTCCCCATACCTGCACGTCCTGCAGGCCTTCGATAGGGGGAGTGTTCGGGGCGGAGCCGGTAGCCAGGACCACGGCGTGCCGCGCGCGCAGCCGGTGTTGGGTCCCGTCCAGGCCCGCCACCTCCACTGCTTTGGGGCCGGTCAACCAGCCATGGCCGCGCACCAGTTCGATGCCCGTGTCCTCCACCCAGGAAGCCTGGCTGTCATCCTGCCAGTTGGAGGTGAAATAGTTCCTGCGTTCCAGGACGGCGGCCGCATCCAGGGTCCGGGTCACCGCCTCCTTGGCGCCGGGGGTGGTCTGCGCTCCATGCAAGGCGGTGCCGGGACGAAGCAGGGCCTTTGACGGCATGCACGCCCAGTAGGAGCATTCACCGCCCACCAGTTCCGCTTCCACGAGCACGGCCGTGAGCCCGCCCTCGACGACGCGGCCGGCCGCGTTTTCCCCTACGGCGCCTGCGCCGATAACAACAACATCAAATTCGCGCTCAGCGGCCTCGGGCATCATGTGCAAAGCCTAACCGTGATGGCTGGCCCGCCTGTACAAAAAAGGTCCGCACCGGCGAACCGGTGCGGACCTTGTTGGTGCGCCCAAAGGGATTCGAACCCCTGACCTTCTGTTCCGTAGACAGACGCTCTATCCAGCTGAGCTATGGGCGCATTTCGTGTCCCGGGAGAAGAACCGCTCTCCCCGAACCTCGAATTACTTTACGCGAGCAGCGGCCTGATGCCAAATCGGAGCACCTGTAATCTCCGCAACTAGACCGGTATAGGTGACCTTCGTCACTTAATCCGCGGATTTGTGGCGATAATTCCTTGATTTTCCGCGGAATTCACTTTCGGTGACCTGAGATGTCAGTCAAAATCCCCAAAAACCCCACTGGTCCGGACCATAGCATTTAGCTCACACCGATGAACCCGAGGAAGGGAACTGCAATGGGCGATCTGGCGCAGAAGCCGCTGCTTGAGAAAGCACCCACCACACATGCCGGTCTGCTGGCATGGGTCGAAGAGGTTGCTGAGCTTACGCAGCCGGACCGCATCTACTGGGTTGACGGGTCCGAAGAGGAAAACACCCGTCTCACCGACGAACTTGTTGCTGCTGGAACCCTGACCCGGCTCAACCAGGACCTGTTCCCCAACTCCTTCGCCGCGTTCTCAGATCCCGCTGACGTTGCCCGCGTCGAGGAACAGACCTTCATCTGCTCCGAAAACAAGCGCGACGCCGGCTTCACCAATAACTGGATGGAACCCCGCGAGATGAAGGACAAGCTGCGCGGGCTGTTCGCCGGGTCCATGCGCGGCCGCACCATGTACGTCATCCCCTTCGTCATGGGCCACCTCGACGCCGAGGACCCAAAGTTCGGGGTGGAGATCACCGACAGCGCCTACGTTGTGGCCTCCATGCGCATCATGGCCCGCATCGGCACCGATGTCCTGAACCGCATTACGGAAGCCAACGCCTTCTTCGTTCCGGCACTGCACTCCGTGGGCGCTCCGCTGGAACCGGGCCAAGACGACGTGCCGTGGCCGTGCAACCCGGACAAGTGGATTGTCCACTTCCCGGAGGAGCGCTCCATCTGGTCCTTCGGCTCCGGCTACGGCGGCAACGCCCTGCTGGGCAAGAAGTGCTACGCCCTGCGCATCGCCTCCGTCATGGCACGCGACGAAGGCTGGCTGGCAGAGCACATGCTCATCCTTAAGCTGACTTCCCCGGAGCAGAAGACCTACTACGTCGCGGCGGCCTTCCCCTCCGCCTGCGGGAAGACCAACCTCGCACTGCTGGACCCCACCATCAAGGGCTGGAAGGTGGAGACCCTGGGTGACGACATCACCTGGATGCGGTTCGGCAAGGAAGGCGAGCTGCGTGCCGTCAACCCCGAGGCCGGCCTCTTCGGTGTTGCGCCGGGCACCGGCTGGGGCACCAACCCCAATGCCATGCGCGCCATCGCCAAGGGCAACAGCATCTTCACCAACGTGGCACTGACCGACGACGGCGGTGTCTGGTGGGAGGGCATGACGGACGAGGTCCCTTCGCACCTGACCGACTGGCAGGGCAACTCCTGGACCCCGGACTCCGACAAGCCGGCAGCGCACCCCAACTCCCGCTTCTGCACCCCGATCGACCAGATCGACATGGTGGCCGAGGAGTACCACAACCCCGACGGCGTGGAGCTCTCAGCCATCTTGTTCGGCGGCCGCCGCAAGACCACTATCCCGCTGGTCACCGAGGCCCGCAGCTGGTCCAACGGCATCTTCATGGGCTCCACCCTGTCCTCCGAGACAACGGCTGCTGCTGCCGGCGCCGTCGGTGTGGTCCGGCGCGACCCCATGGCCATGCTGCCCTTCATCGGCTACGACGCAGGCGACTACCTCAACCACTGGGTCAACCTGTCCGCCAAGGCCAACCCGGAGCGGCTGCCCAGGATCTTCCTGGTCAACTGGTTCCGCCGGAACTCCGAGGGCGGTTTCGCCTGGCCCGGATTCGGCGACAACGCGCGCGTCCTCAAGTGGGCCATCGAGCGCCTCGAGGGCAAGGCGGACGCCGTTGAAACCCCCATCGGGTTCGTGCCCACCGGCGACGCCATTGACCTGGACGGCCTGGACATGACCCCCGCGCAGGTGGAGGAAGCCGTCAAGGTCGACCCCGCTGAATGGGCCACCGAGCTTGCCTCGATCGAGGAATGGTTCGGCAACTTCGGCGAGTCCCTGCCGCAGGCACTGCAGTCCGAGCTGGCCGGCCTCAAGGCCCGCCTCGGCTGATCAGGCTTCACCGCAATAAGTACGACGACGGCCCCGCACCTTTTGTGAAAGGTGCGGGGCCGTCGTCGTTCCCGAAGAGCTCTGGGCCCACTCCCTCGATTGCTCCGCACTTGTCGTTTTCAACCGGCAAAACGACAAGTGCGGAGCAGTGGATTCAGCTGGCGAGCCAGATGTCCGGGCCGAAGACCTCGTAGTGGATGCGCGTGGCGGGGATGCCGGCGTTGATGGCCTCATTGCGGATGTTCTTCATGAATGGAAGCGGGCCGCAGAGGTATAGCGAGGCGTTCGCGGGAAGGTCCACTTCGCGCAGGGACATGAAGCCTTCCTTGGCGCCGTCCACCGGCTTTTCAAGCCAAAGCTGCAGTTCGGCACCGTCGAGGCGTTCCACGTCGTCCGTCATCTGGCTGCGCAGGGCCCAGCTGTCCAGGGTGCTTTCTGCGTGCAGCACCAGGACCTGCCGGTCGGAGCCGGACTCGGCAAGGGAGCGGAGGATGGAGGCGGTGGGGGTGCAGCCGATGCCCGCCGACGCGAGGACCACCGGGCCGTCGCCCTCCTTCAACGTGATCTCACCGTAGGCGTTGGAAATTTCGACGACGTCACCCACCTGGACGGTGTTGTGCAGGACGGGGGAGACCTCGCCGCCGTCGTCCAGTTTCGTGGTGAAGGTGCGGCTGGTGCCGGCGTCACCGGAGAGGGAGTACTGCCGGACCTGGCGCAGGCCGTCCGCAACCGCCACCTTGACGCTGATGTACTGGCCGGGCAGGGCGGGGGTGACGGGGGTGTCATCCGCTGGTTCCAGGGTGAAGGTCATGGACCCGGTTCCCGCGGGAGTCTTCGCGGCCACACGCCAGGGGGTCCACATCCTGTCATTGGCCTGGGCGGCGTAGAGGCCCTTCTCGAGCTTGATCAAAGCATCTGCCATCAGCCAGTACACCTCGGTCCAGGCTTCGGCGATCTCCGGCGTGATGACCTCGGCCAGGTCTTCGGCGATGGCCGCGAACAGGTGCTCGTAGACCACCTGGTACTGCGGTTCGGTGATGCCCAGGGAAGCGTGCCGGTGGGCGATGCGCGAAAGGACGGTTTCCGGCAGGGTGCCCGGGTTGTTGACCAGGTGGGTGGCGAAGGCGGCGATGCTCCCGGCGAGCGCCTGCTGCTGGTTGCCGGAGCGCTGGTTGGAGCGGCTGAACAAGCCATCCATCAGTTCTGGGTGCGCCGCGAAAAGGCGGGCGTAGAAGTTGGGGGTGATGGATCCGATCCGGGAGCCGACCAGCGGCAGGGTGGCCTCGATGACGGGGCGGGACTTGTCCGAGAGCATCTGTACTCCTGAGGTTATGGCCGGGGCCTTCGTCCGGCCGGAGGAAAACTCATATTTCAAATACAAGTATTTCTGACTCAGTTCTACACCTTGTAGAAGTTTGATCCAAACCGATAGCAAGCGCCCGGTTATGGGGAAGCTATAGCCCGGGCCGGAGGCCGATCATTTGGAAAACCGGCGCCATCTGCCGGGCCTGCGGAAGGTCGGCGATCACTACGGAGTCGAGCTCGGCGTAGAAGGCCTCACGGGCGCGGGCCAGCGCACTCCTGAGTTTGCACTCGTTGATCAGGGGGCAATTGCCGCCCGGCGCCACGCAGTCGGCGGGATCCGTACGGGTGTCCAGCTGCCGCAGGATCTGGCCCACCGTGGCCACCCGCCCGGCATGGCTGAGCCGCGAGCCGCCGGACCGGCCGCGGACCACCTCGATCAGCCCCATGCTCCGCAGCTTGGCCATGGCCTTGCTCACGTGGTTGTAGGGCGTCCCCACGGAGTCCGCGATGCTCTGGGTGGTGAGCAGCGTTCCGTCCGGCACGGCTGCGAGCACCATGAGCGCGCGCAGGCTGACGTCGGCGAAGGCGTTGATCTTCATTGCTGGAGTTCCGGTCTAGTCCACCCAGATAGTGGGCTCGCTGGCGTCCGCGCCCAACTCACCAAATTCCCAGGTCTGGGTGGTCGCGTTGGCCGAGTACGGCAGGACGGCTGCGAAGAGGGAACCGTCCCGGTGCTCAGCCGCCACGTGGATGGCGTCCGAATCCTCCTCCACCAGGAGGATGTCGCAGACCACGGCCGCGGCCCGGAAGTCGTCCCTGTTCTGGCGCAGGAGTGCCTGCAGGTCGTTGATCATGGCGTCGGCGTCGAAGTCCCCGTCCATGCCTTCCGCGGCATCTGCCGGGGAGACGGCAACCAGCCGCACCTCGCCGTCGTTCTGGACTGTCAGTGCGAAGGGCAGGAAGCCGCCATTGCGCTGAAGCTGCTCCTGGGCCGCGCTGACGCCCGTGCCCAGGAGATTCTCCAAGTCAGTTGCCGTGGCTTCGGAGACGGAATCGCGCCAGCTGTCCTGCCCGCCGTTGCCGTCCGCTGCCTGCCCCGTGTAGTCGGTCATCCGGTACTAGGCCCGTACCAGGGACAGGACGCGGTCGCGGATGCGTTCCATGGTGGCCCGGTCCGTGGCCTCGGCGTTGAGCCGCAGGAACGGCTCGGTGTTGGACGGGCGCAGGTTGAACCAGTAGCTGCCGTCGTTGGCGGTGAACGTGCTGCCGTCCAGGTTGTCGATGGTCAGGTCCTGGTCGGCGAAGGCCTGGCGTACCCGCTCCACCGCTGCCGGCTTGTCCTCCACCTCGGAGTTGATCTCGCCGGAGCTGACGTAGGGCTCGTATTCCCGTGCCAGCTCGGACAGCGGGCCGTCCTGCTCGCCAAGGGCAGCCAGGACGTGCATGGCGGCCAGCATGCCGGTGTCCGCGTTCCAGAAGTCGCGGAAGTAGAAGTGCGCCGAGTGCTCGCCGCCGAACACCGCGCCTTCCTTGGCCATGACCGCCTTGATGAAGGAGTGGCCCACGCGTGTGCGGACCGCGCGTCCGCCGTCGTGCTCCACCAGCTCCGCCACGGCGCGCGAGGTGAGCAGGTTGTGGATGATGGTGGGGTTTTCCTCGCCTTGGGCCTTTGCCCGGGCGATTTCGCGGCGGGCCACCATGCCGGTAATGGCCGACGGCGACACGGGCTCGCCCTTTTCATCGATGACGAAGCAGCGGTCGGCGTCGCCGTCGAACGCCAGGCCGATGTCCGCGCCGTGTTCAATGACGGCGGCCTGCAGGTCCCGGAGGTTTTCCGGCTCCAGCGGGTTGGCCGGGTGGTTGGGGAAGGAACCGTCCAGTTCGAAGTAGAGCGGGACGACGTCGAACGGCAGCTTGGGCAGCAGCGCATCCCCCAGGACGGCAGGCGTGGTCAACCCGGCCATGCCGTTGCCGGCGTCCACCACCACCTTCAGGGGGCGGGATGCGGAGAGGTCAACGAGCTTGCGGAGGTACTCGGAGTAGTCCTTGAGCACGTCGCGGACGCTGATGAGGCCCTTGGTGCCGGCGCGGGGAATGGAGCCGGAGTTCAGGTACTGCTCCGCGAGGGCCTGGATGTCCTTGAGGCCCGTTTCGGAGGAGATGGGCACGGCGCCTGCCTTGGCCATCTTGATGCCGTTGTACTCGGCAGGGTTGTGACTGGCGGTGAAGGTTGCGCCGGCGCGGTTGAGGAAACCGCAGGCGAAGTACAGCTCATCGGTGGAGATCAGGTCCAGCAATTCCACGTTGGCACCCCGCGTTGCCGCTCCGTTTGCGAAGGCCTTGGTGAACTCGGGGGATGAGGGGCGCATGTCGCCGCCCACCACGATGGTCTGGCCCTCAAGCTGCAGGACATCCACGAACGCGGCCCCCACGGCTTCGACGATTTCGGCGGTGATCGACTCGCCTACGATCCCGCGGACGTCGTAGGCCTTGAAGGAGGCCGAGAGATCAAATGTCGTTGTCTGTTCGCTAGTCACGGGCTTTATCTTACGTGGGCGGCGCACCCCGCCAAGGGGCTTCCCGTAACGGGCGCGGCTTTCCGTCGCACTTGTAGCGGTTTCCACATAAGAGCGCAGGCATGCGCAGCTGTCGGAGGGTGCTGGGATACTGAATCAATGGCCAATAACCAGTACGCTTCCCCAGTTTCCGCTGACGCAGTTGCAGATACGGCAGGTCCGGACGCGCCGGGGACCGCCACACATGCCGAGGCGCTTGAGGTGCTTCGCGGGCTGGTAGGCAACCCGGGCGCTGTCTTCCACGACGGCCAGTTTGAAGCCATTGAGGCATTGGTCGACGGCGGGCGGCGGGCTTTGGTTGTCCAGCGCACCGGCTGGGGCA
The DNA here is from genome assembly GCF_021800405.1 of Arthrobacter sp. FW306-07-I. Classification (NCBI taxonomy): domain Bacteria; kingdom Bacillati; phylum Actinomycetota; class Actinomycetes; order Micrococcales; family Micrococcaceae; genus Arthrobacter; species Arthrobacter sp. FW306-07-I. The sequence goes on from NZ_CP084550.1 coordinate 663,589, forward strand.
AGTCGGCCGTGTACTTCGTGGCATCCCTCCTGCTGCGGCGCCGGGGAGCCGGGCCCACCCTGATCGTTTCGCCCCTCCTTGCCCTGATGCGGGACCAGGTGGCGGCCGCCGCCCGCGCCGGGGTTCGCGCCGTCGCCATCAACTCCGCCAACCAGTTGGAGTGGGACGCCGTCCGCGGGCAACTGGCCGCCGATGAGGTTGATGTCCTCCTGGTCTCCCCGGAACGGCTCACAAACCCCGCATTCCGGGAGACCCAACTGCCCGAACTCCTCCGACGCACCGGGCTGCTGGTCATCGACGAAGCCCACTGCATTTCCGACTGGGGCCACGACTTCCGCCCCGATTACCGCCGCATCGCGGACCTCATCACCCGGCTGCCGGATTCGGTGCCCGTCCTGGCCACCACAGCCACGGCCAACTCCCGGGTGGTGCACGATATTGAAGAACAGCTCGGCGCGGGGGTCCTGACCATCCGCGGCTCCCTGGGCCGTGACTCCCTGCGGCTGGGAGTCCTGTCGCTTCCCGATTCCAAAGCTCGACTGGGCTGGCTGCTGACCCACCTGGCCGATCTCCCCGGCAGCGGCATCATTTACACGCTGACCGTTTCCGCGGCGGAGGACACCGCCCGGCTGCTGTCCGAAGCCGGACACAATGTGCTCGCCTATACCGGGCGGACCGATCCGGCAGACCGGGAGCGGGCAGAGCAGCTGCTGAAGGACAACGAGGTCAAGGCGCTGGTGGCCACGTCCGCGCTTGGCATGGGCTTCGACAAGCCCGATCTTGGCTTCGTCGTCCACCTCGGAGCGCCGTCGTCACCGGTCGCCTATTACCAGCAGGTGGGCCGCGCCGGCCGTGGCGCTGCCAACGCCGATGTCCTGCTGCTGCCGGGCTCCGAGGACCGTGAGATCTGGCAATACTTCGCCACCGCCTCCATGCCCTCCGAGGAAAAGGCTGCGGCCGTGCTGACGGCACTGGCCGAGGCCGGTGCAGCCCTGTCAACGGTGGCCCTGGAAGCCCGCGTCGACCTGCGCCGCACGCCGCTGGAGCTGCTCCTGAAAGTGCTGTCGGTGGACGGCGCGGTGGAACGGGTCGGTGGAGGCTGGCGGTCTACCGGCCAACCGTGGGTTTACGACGCGGAGCGGTACAGCCGCATTGCCGAGGCCCGCGTGGACGAGCAGGACTCCATGGTGATCTACCAGGACACCGCAGGCTGCCGGATGGAATACATCACTTCGGTCCTCGACGACGAAACAGCCCGTCCCTGCGGCCGCTGCGACAACTGTGCGGGCCGCTGGTTCCCGGCAGACGTTGCCGCGGACGCCACCGCGGCTGCCGGGCAGACGCTGAGCAGGGCAGGAAGCGTCCTGGAGCCGCGGCTTCAGTGGCCCAGCGGCATGGACCGTTTGGGGGTGCCGGTGAAAGGCAAACTCAAACCGGGCGAAGGCTTGTCGGAGGGGCGCGTCCTGGCCCGGCTGACCGACCTGGGGTGGGGCGGTGCCCTGCGGGAGCTGTTCGCCGCCGGTGCGGAGGACCGGCCGGTGGACCCCGCGATGCTCCAGGCATGTGTGCAGGTCCTGCGCGAATGGGGAACCGGCGACAGCCGGAACCCGGGCTGGAGTGGGGCGGGCCGGCCTGCCGCCATTGTTGGTATGCCGTCCCGGAGCAAGCGGCAGCTGGTGGGCTCACTGGCCCGCGGAATTTCCGACATTGGACGCATTCCCTACCTTGGCGAGCTGCAGCTGGCGCACGGTGGCCCCACCGGCGGCCGAGGCGGCAACAGCGCCTACCGGTTGGCAGGGGTTTGGGACCGGCTGGTGGTGGGCCCGGACCTTGAGGCTGCCCTGCAGTCGGTGCAGGGGCAGAGCGTGATGCTGATCGATGACCTCGCCGACAGCCGCTGGACCCTTACCGTCGCGGGGCGCGCCCTTCGGCAGGCCGGGGCGGGAGCGGTACTTCCCCTGGTTCTGGCGCAGGCGGGCTGACCGCAGGCTGGGTGGTGCCAGCTTGGGCAGGCGTGGACATGGTGGTTGTGCATGAGGTGCCAGGCTGCGTGTCCCCGTCCGCGGTGGTACCCGGCTTGGTGGACTGGTCCTGCCCGTGACCGCGCTGGCTCACTGCCGCCCCCGCATGACGCGGGAGCAGCAGGCTGTCCGCAGTGCTGGCGAGCATCAGGACCGCCATCGCCAGGAACGCACCGCGGAAGGGCCTGGCCGGATCCTGCGGTACCAGCACCGGGCCGTTGAAGGTCCGGATGAGCAGGGCTGCCAGGGCGATGCCTGAACCCGTGCCCAATTGCACGATTGTGGCCGAAACCGTATTGGCGGACGTGAGTTGCGCCGGCGGAATGTCCGCGTACTGCACCGACGCATATGCGGAAAAGCCGATGGAACGGAAGGCGCCGCTGCACACCAGCAGCACGAACATCAACGCTTCCGGGGTCTCCGGCGTCAGGAAGGCACAGGCGGCGAAGGTGATGGCTGATGCCACGGAAGCGAACACCAGCATTGCCTTGAACCCGAACTTCCGGATCAGGGGGGTGGTGGCCGGTTTGATCCCGATGTTGCCCACAAATACTGCCGCCACCATGGCACCGGCCTGCAGCGGTGACCAGCCGAAGCCCGTCTGGAACATGAGCGGCAGCAGGAACGGAACCGAACTGATGGTGACCCGGTATACGAACCCGCCGGTGGCCATGGCCCGGAACGTCCGGGCATGGAAGACCTGGAGATTGAACAGGGGGTGGGGAGCCCGGCGCATCCAGAGCACGGCGGCGGTGAGTGCCACGGCTCCAGCCAGCGCGCTGATCCCGGCCCAGGGCAGCTCCGGATGGCTGCTGGCCAGCTCCAGCCCGGCCACCAGTGCGCCCACCCCAACGGTGGTCAACGCCATGCCGGTCCAGTCCAGCCGTCGGCCGGGGTCTCCCGGTGTCACCGGAACCAGGCGCAGGGCCGCGGCAAACGCTGCTGCGCCGAGGGGGATGTTCACCAGGAAGATCCAGTGCCACGACAGGTAGGTGGTGAGCGCGCCGCCCACGAGCGGTGCGAGGACCGGTGCGAGGAGCCCGGGCCACACCAGGAATGCGGTGGCCCGCAGCAGCTCGGACTTCGGTGTGCCGCGCAGGACCACCAGGGTTCCCACCGGGACCATCATGGCCCCGCCGGCCCCCTGGGCGATGCGGCTCAGGGTCAGCGTGGCCAGGTCCTGGCTGAGGGCGCAGGCCAGCGAAGCGAGGGTGAACACGGCGATGGCAGCACAGAAGATCCGCCTGGCACCGAACCTTTCAGCCAGCCAGCCGCTGATGGGAATTCCAACGGCCACCGTCAGGAGGTAGGCCGTCATGGTGATGTTGACGTCGGCAGCGGGAATGGCGAAGTCAGCCGCGATGCTGGGAATAGCGGTAGTGAGGACCGTGCCGTCCAGGAATTCCATGAAGAAGGTCGCTGCCACCAGGAGTGCCAGGCGAGGGTTCCATCCTGAACTGGTGCCGTCCGGCTGGTGTGGTTTGCTGGGTGCCGCCATGGGCTAATCCTGCCACTGCGGCAACACCTTGCGCCCTGCACGTCCGTGTGGTGGACAGCGCATTCCGACAGCGCAGGCAACGCAAAAGGCCCCGGTCCGGGGACCGGGGCCAAACGCGGAGACGGGGGGATTTGAACCCCCGGTCGAGTTTAACCCCGACCCTTCATTAGCAGTGAAGTCCATTCGGCCGCTCTGGCACGTCTCCAATCGCTATTGCTAGCCCACCAAGGATACGCAGATCCGGCCATGCAGCGCAAAACGGTTTCCTTCCCCACCCAAACCAATCGCTGAAGTCCCGCCGCCCCCTACAGGAAACGCTGTGCCGGGCGGACCATGCGGATCTCGGGCAGGTTCTCCCAGTCAGCCAGGACGTCCTCGGCGCCGTCGGGTTCAAAGCCGAAACGCCGGTAGAAGCCGATGGCCCGCTTGTTGCCGGCGGCCACCCACAAGCTCGCCGCGCTGGTGCCGATGGCAGCCTCCAGCAAACGGCCGCCCAGCCCAAGGCCCTGGTGCGAGGCCAGCAGGTAGAGGCCCCACAGTTCCAGGTCCCCGGACGACGGCGGCGGGTGCCCTTCGGGCGAACCGGGCGCTGGCAGCCGGCGGGCGCCGGAGAACCCAACCACTGTCCCGCCGTCGCACGCCACCCATGCCTCGGCAGGCTCCGGGCGGTCCAGCAAGTGTCGCCACAGCCGCAGTCGCCCCGCCGGATCCACTGAGGCAAGGAAGGCATCGGACAGCATTCCCCGGTAGGTCTCCTGCCAGCAGCGGACGTGCACCTGGGCAAGCCGCTCAACGTCGCCGGGGCCGGCCCGGCGGACCGTCAGGGCAGGATTTAAAGCGTTCAGCCTGCCAGCGCCTTCCACAGGAAATGCTGGCTGCGGGCCTGCAGCGCAGCGGCCTGCCGGTTGTCCGATGCGCCCGCGTGGCCACCTTCCAAAGCCTCGTGGAACCAGACATTGGGGATGCCCATGGCCAACATCCGGGCCGCCATCTTGCGTGCCTGCACAGGGCCCACCCGGTCGTCGGAGGTCGCCGTCCAGATGAAGGTTTCCGGATATTCCACGGCGTCCCTGAGCAGGTGGTAGGGCGAGAACGTCCTGATGTACTCCCACTGTTCGGGAACGTCCGGATCCCCATACTCGGCAATCCACGAATGCCCGGCGGAGAGCCTGGTGTAGCGCCGCATGTCCAGCAGGGGCACTCCGCAGGAGACGGCTCTGAACAGTTCCGGGTAGCGGGTGAGCATGTTCCCCACCAGGAGGCCGCCGTTGGAGCCGCCCACGCAGCCCAGCCGCCGGGGCGAGGTGACGCCGCGCGAGATAAGGTCGCGTGCCACGGCCGCGAAATCCTCATATGCCCGGTGCCGGTTCTCCTTCAGGGCGGCCCGGTGCCATGCCGGCCCGTACTCGCCGCCCCCGCGGATGTTCGCCACCACGTAGACGCCGCCGCGCGAGTGCGGAGCCTTCCCGCCGCTTTCGTCCGAAAGCGCGGTCCGCCGCTCCAGCCAGGCCCGGCCCACGGTGCCGCTGTAAGCAGGTGTCCGTGAAACCTCAAACCCGCCATAGCCGGACAGCTGTGTGGGGTTTTGCCCGTCCAAAGCCAGCCCCCGCGGAGCCACCTGGAAATACGGGACCCGGGTGCCGTCGTCGGACACTGCAAAGTGCTGCTCCACCTCGTAGTCACCGTCAGCAAAGAACGACGGCGAGGTCTTGACTGTCGCGTGCCGGCTCACCACGCCGGACGTCCCGTCGTGTTCCTTTTCCAGCGTGCCGCGCATCAGCGTCGTGGGGGTGGTGAAGCCGGTGGCGATGAGCCAAAAGTCGTCACCGGCCCCACCCTCGGCCGGTGCCTCGTCCTCGTCGTCCACGGCGTAGGCGTTGACGTCGTGCAGCGGCGGGCAGGCATCCAGGGGAGTGGCAGCCCAGCCGCCGTCCGCTGAGCCGGCGGGCCGTGACGGGTCCAGCACCCGGATCTCGGAGGAGACGTCCTTGAGCAGGTTGAGCAGCAGGAAGTTCCGGGTCCAGCTCCAGGACTGCAGCGAGGTGTGGGCGTCCGGGGTGAAGAGGACGGTGAGCTGCCGAATGCCGCCGAGGTAGTCCTCGAAATTGGCGGCCAGCAGGGATCCGGACGGATAGGTGGTGCCGTCCAGCACCCAGTCCTGCTGCGGGCGGAAAAGCAGCCATTCCCGGTGCGCGCTCACGTTGACGTCGGTGGGGACGTCAATCGGCGTCCAGGATTCGTCGCGCAGCACAAAGTTGGTGCGGTTGAAGAAGTCGATGTAGTCCACGGCGAAGGTCCGCTCAAAGCCGGGCGTGGAATCGTGCGCAGCCACGGCCATCATGTGGTCTTCCGGCACCTCGAAAATGCGCGGTGCCGTGGCCAGGGATTCGCCCCGTTTGAGGGACACCGCCGTCCGGGCGTAGGAGGAGGCGGTCTTGGGCAGGCCATCTGCGGTAGAGGCCACCAGCAGCATGTCGTTATCCAGCCACGAAACGTTGCCCTTGGCTGTGGGGAGGTCGAACCCGCCCTGGGCGGGATCCACAAAGCCGCGTGCTTCGACGTCGAACTCGCGGTAGCGGTTGGCGTCGCCGCCGTCGGGGGAGAGGGCCAGCAGCGCCAGCCGGTAGGGCTCGCCGGCCGCGGGGCGCAGGAAGGTGGCGCCGTGGAACACCCACTCCACGCCCTCTGTGCGGGACAGTTCGTCCACATCCAGCAGGACGTCCCATTCCGGCGAACCGGTGCAGTAGCTGTCCCAGGTGGTGCGCCGCCAGAGGCCCTTGGGATTCCGGTTGTCCTTCCAGAAGTTGTAGTACCAGTCGCCGCGCTTGCCCACCATGGCGATCCGGTCCGTTGAGTCCAGGACTTCCAGGATGCCGGCTTCCAGTTCGGCGTAGCCGCCGTCCTCCAGCAGGTCCTCGGTACGGGAGTTCTGTTCCTTGACCCAGGCCAGCTGCTCCTCGCCGTAGATATCCTCCAGCCATACGTTTTCGTCGACGGGTTCGGGTGCGGTTTCCCGGGCTGCGGTGCCGGAAGTGTCCCGGCCGGGACCGGGAACGGACGCTTGATCAGCTGCTGTGGTGGTCATGCGCCCCATCCAAACAACATCACCCATGGCTGGCAAGTCACACGGTGGGCGCCGGCCCCGTCTTCAGCCCGTACGCTGGATCCGTGGAATTCTCGCAGAGCAACCGGGCCGTCATCATCGGCGGCGGCCCCCGTGGCACCAGCGTGCTGGAGCGGCTGCTCGCCCACGCGGCGGCGGCCGGCGGGCCGGTCCGGCTGCACGTCGACGTGGTGGACCCCTATCCGGCAGGTCCCGGGCATGTCTGGCAGCCGGGCCAGTCCCGGCTGTTCCTCATGAACACCCAGTCTTTCTATCCCACCCTGATTCCCCAGGATGCGTCGCTGCCGGCGCCGGTTGCCGGAACCACCTTCGACCAGTGGCGGGCCCAGCAGCAGCGCGACCCGCTGCCGGACCTTACGGCCGACGAACTTGCGGAACTGGCGGTGCTGGAGTCCACCGACTTTCCCAGCCGTGCCCTCTACGGACGGTACCTCCGCAGCACCCTGGCGGAATTGCTGGACAAGGCGCCCGACGGCGTCACGGTCGAATTCCACGAAACGTCCGCACAGTCGGTGCGTCCCGTCGGGGACGGAAGGTACGACGTCGGCCTGGCCACCGGAGCGATCATCCGCGCCAACGCCGTGGTGCTGGCGCTGGGGCACATTCCGTCCCGCCTGAACCCGGAACAACGCGAACTGCAGGCATCAGCCGTGCAGCTGGGGTTGCAGTACTTCCCGCCGGCCGCGCCCGCGGATGTGGACTGGGACCTGATCCCCGCCGGCGAGCCCGTCCTGGTCCGTGGCATGGGGCTGAATTTCTTCGACACCATGGGCCAGCTCACCGAAGGCCGCGGCGGGAAGTTCGTTCCCACCGGCAGCGGCCTGGAGTACGAACCGTCCGGCCAGGAACCGCTGATCATCGCTGCGTCCCGGCGGGGCACGCCGTACCGGGCAAAGGCGGCCCTGCCCGGCTATTACGCCCCGTCCATCACCCTGCGCTACCTCACCGAGGCTGCCATCGAGCGGTTGGCGAAGGCCGGAATCCGACCGTCCTTTGACCACGACCTGTGGCCGCTGCTGCACCGTGACGCCCTGTGGGCCTACTACTCAACGCTGGTGCGCTCGCAGCCCGGGGCGGTGCCCGATGCGCCGGCATTCCTGGCCGCTCTAAAGGAGGCCCTGCAGCCGCACGCGCACAGTGCCGCCAACTGGGAAGACGGCGTGGAGAGCGTCCTGGCCATCCACGTTGGCCCACGGCACCGGCTGGACCTGCCCGGGCTTGCGGCTCCGCTGTCGGGCCGCTCGTTCGCATCCCGCGGGGAGCACGACGGGGCAGTGGTGGAGTTCCTGCTCGACGATGCGCGCCGCTCGGCGCTGGGTGAGGACGACCCCGTCAAAATGGCCATCGCGGCGCTGCACCACGGGCGGGCGGTCCTCAAGACAGCAGTGGCCGACGGCGGCATCACCGATGAGTCCTGGGTCGCCGGGCTGCGTGGCTGGTTCGAGTCCTTTGTGGAGGGCTTGGCCAGCGGCCCGCCGGCGCTGCGGGCCGAACAGCTCGCCGCACTGGCACGGGCCGGGGTGGTCAGCTTTGTTGGCCCCGACCCGAAGTTTGGCATCGACCGGAAAGCGGCGATGTTCACCGCGGCTTCGCCGTGGGTTGCCGGTCCACCCGCCGCCGCGCGGACCATGGTGGAAGCACTGGCCCCCGGCAACCGGGTCTCGGCCAACGACTCCCCGGTACTGGAACAGCTGCTGTCGGATGGGCTGGTGCGCCCCAAGCTCATGATGACCCCGGAGGGCGCCCCCATCGAGTCCACCGGGCTGGACGTGGAGCCCCACCCGTACCGACCCGTGGCCGCCAATGGATCCGTGACGGAGAACCTGTATGTGCTGGGACTGCAGTTGTCCTCCGCCCAGTGGGGCACAGCCATCGCCGCCGAGGCCCTCCAGGCGGGCGGCCCGGCGTACCGCAGCGGCCAGCGCACCCTCCGCGACGCGGACGAGATCGCGAACGCCATCCTCAACAGGGCTTAAACGGCGATGCGCCAGCACTTTTGGCCGCTAAACGGGCGGAATAGGGACCAAAGTGATGGCGCATCTGCGGTCTTAGCCGCGCAGGCAGGCCCTGTACGCGGCCATGGCCTGTCCGTAGTTGGCCTGGCCCCTGACATCAGCCGGACGGGTGGGCTTGACCGGCGGGACGCAGACCGGCTGTGCCGGGGTGTCCGCGCCCACCAGGACTGCGACCTTAACCTCGGTGCCGGATTCGACGGCGGTGAGCACCAAGGTTGCCGCGCCTTCCGCTGCGCCGGCCGGGACCGCCAGGTTCACCGATGCCGCGCCGGAGGCCACCGGAACAGTCCCCAGCTGCGTCACCGTGCCGGCGGCGTCCGTGAAGGACGCCTGCAGGGCAGTGTTGACCGGGCTGCCCAGGGAGGTCAGGTCCAGCTTGGACACCGCCAGGGTGATGGGTTCGCCGGGCTTGACCTCGGCAGCCGTAGTGTTGGTGACTGCCACGGAGCGGCGGGCGAAGTCGGGGGACACGGGGCTGCTCTTCTGCAGGTACCCGATCCACGCGTCCCGGTCCACCAGTCCCGAATCCCGGGTATTGGCGCCTTCGGTGAAGACCCGGAAGTTGTCCCCGCCGGCCGCCAGGAAGCTGAACGTGCCTACCCGGTAGGACTTCGCCGGGTCCAGCAGTTCGCCGTTCACCCGCACCGCGGTGATCCGGTCGCCTGCTGCACGGGCGGCGTCGTAGGTGTAGTTCACGTTGTTTGAAAGGCCCAGCTGCAGGTAGGCGCGGCTGGGGACCGTGCCGTCAGCATTGGTTTGCCACTGCTGCTCCAGGAGCGTCTTGAACTGCGCGCCGGTCAGGGACGTGGTCCACAGGTTGTTCACGAACGGGAGCACTGCGTTGGCCTCGGCGTAGGTGATGGTGCCGTCGGGCGCGTAGTACAGCTCGTTGCGCAGCCCGCCGGGATTGACGACGCCGATTTCCGCACCGCCGAGGTCGGAAGACTTCAGCGAATCAAGCAGGGAGTCGGCCACCAGGTTGCCCAGGGTGGACTCGCTGCCCCGGTCATCACGTTTGGCGGTGCCGGTGGCATCGGTGGTGAAGGCGGTGGTGATGTCCTTGGTGACCGAGCCGATGGGCTGGTTGCCCACCACGGCGGCGTCCGCCAAAGCCTTCTTGACGATCGCGTCGACGGCGGCCGCCCGTGGGTAGGTGGCGACCAGATCGGCAGCCGGATCGGTGCTGCGCTTGACGTTCCCGGCCTTGTAACTGGTCACCTGCCTGGTGGCGGTGTCCACGGTCAGCTGGATCTGGCCTACGTTCTCGCCGTAGTTGCCGGTCTGCACAATGGGCCGGGTCTCGCCCGCCCTGCCGGGGACAGGTGCGTCCCAGGCATATTCCTTGTGGGTGTGGCCGGTGAAGATCGCGTCAACCTCAGGGGATGTTTCGGTGACCAGCTTGGCAAAAGGCCCACCGGCTGCCACTTCCTGCTCCAGAGTGGCGCCTTCCACCACACCGGAGCCGGCGCCGTCGTGATCCTCAACGATGATCACGTCGGCAAGCTTGTCAGCCGTGATCTTCGCGGCTGCCCGGTTGATGGCCTCGACGGGGTCGCCGAAGTCGAGGTCCGCGATCCCGGCCGGCGTCACCAGGGACGGAACTTCCTGGGTGACGGTGCCGATCACGGCCACCTTGATCCCGTTCATGTCCAGCACGGTGTACTCGGGCAGGACCGGTTCGGTGGTGCCCTTGCGGTAGACGTTGGCGCCCAGGTAGGGGAACTTGGCGTTGGTGCCGCCCGCAATGACGCGGTCGCGCAGGTCCGCCCACCCGCCGTCGAACTCGTGGTTGCCCACGGCCGAAGCCTTCAGCTCCAGGGCGTTCAGCACGTCGATGGTGGGCTGGTCCTTGGCAACCGCCGAGGCGAACAGGGAGGCGCCGATGTTGTCACCTGCCGACAGGAATGCCGTGGCACCGGGGGCGGCCGCGGCACGGAGCTTCTCGATGGTGCCGGCCACCTGGACGGTGTTGGTGTCGATCCGGCCATGGAAATCGTTGATGTTCAGGAAGTTCAGGTCAACGCTGGCAGGTGTGGACGGAAGGTTCAGGCCCACCAGCACGGGGTCGTGGTCGCTGGCGCGGAACTGGTCCGGGGCGTAGTAGTTGGTGACGTTGTTGTTGTAGCGGCTGTATTCCAGGGCCACGGATTCAACGGAGTTGATGTTCCAGATGTCCGCGCCGGACACCACCGAATTGGCGGCGGGGGAAGCCAGGATGTGGTCCAGCGAACCCACCAGGCCGCCGAACAGGTAGGAGTGCTTGGCCGAGCCGTCGGCGTTGCGTGCCTTGTCATCCTGGTTGGCGTATCCGGCCCCCGTCAGGACGTTGATGGGGTCTTCCTTGCCGTACGAGTTGAAGTCACCGATCAGGAAGACCTTGTCCGTGCCCTTGGCTGCCTGCAGGGAGTTGGCGAAGTCCAGCAGGGACTTGGCCTGGGCCGTGCGGGCGAGGTTGGAGGCGCCCTGGCCCTTGTCCGTGTCGTCCGGCGTTGCTGCCGAGCCCTTGGACTTGAAGTGGTTGGCGATGGCGATGAACTCGCTGCCGGCGCCGCCGCCGATGGGCTTGAATACCTGCGCCAGTGGTTTGCGGGCGTTGGCGAAGGCAACGGTGTCGTTGTGGATGATCGATTCGCCGACAGGCTCCGCCGCGGCCTTTTTGTAGATGAATGCGGTGCGGATCATGTCCTCGTCCGCCAGCGGGGGTGCGTTCGCGGGCGAGCGGACGTAGTCCCAGATCCCGGGGGTTGGGATGTTGAGCGCCTCCACGAGCTTGGCCAGGGCGTCGTCCCGGTCCTTGCCGAACTGCGCGGAGTTCTCCACCTCCATGAGGGTGACCACGTCGGCGCCGGACTTGCTGATGGCGGCAACAATCTTGTCCTGCTGGCGCTTGAAGTTCTCGGCGTTGGCGGCGCCGCGGGCGTCACAGCCGCCGCGGACGGTGATTGGGTTGCCGGCCCGGTCCTCGTAGAACGTGCACCCGGTCAGGGTGTCGCCCGTGGTGGGGAAGTAGTTCAGCACGTTGAAGGAGGCGAGCTTCAGGTTGCCGCCCACCGCTGCGGGAGCCGCGGTGCGGGTGGCGCCGAAGCGGGCCGGCTGGACCGTGTCCTTGTTGGCCTCGGTGAGGTGGGTGAGTGGCTGCAGCTTCCAGGAGTTGTTGGCGTAGCCGAGCACCACGTTGGTGGTGAAGGCGGCAGGCGAGCCCACCCGCACGGGGTCCGTGGTGGCCAGGTACGGCAGGATCTCGGCCTTGGTGGTGGCGTCCTTGAGGAAGTTGGTGCTGGCGCCGTCGTCGAGCTTGATGCCGCGTGCTGCGTTCTCCGCGACGAGGGCGGTGTACTCGGCCGAGCCATAGGGCGCCACGGCTGTGGGCTGCTCGAGCGGGGTGGTCCCGCCTGCCAGGCCGATCTCGCCGTACTGGTTCAGGCTGTAGTTGTCGCTCACTGTCATGGGGCCCTGGGGCGCCAGCAGCATGCCTTCCAGCGATTCGCGGAAGGTTTCCGTGGCGGGGAGGGTGAAGGCGGTGGCCTTGACCTCGGGTGCGGCGTCGGTGAGCTTCGTCAGGCCAGCGGCCGCCGTGACGTTGAGCTGGGTCATTCCGAAGTACTCGGCCACGGTGCCGGTCACCTGGACGTAGTCGCCTGCCCGTACCGAACCCACGGTGGCGGGGGAGTAGACAAAGATGCCGTCGGACGCGGCATGGTTGGTGGCCGTGAGGTCGCCGCCGGTGCCTGGGGTCTGGATGTAGTAACCGTTGAGCCCGCCGGTGGGGAAGGCCGCCGTGACCTTGCCCTTGGTGGTGATGGTGGCGCCGGTCAGGGGGCTTTCTGTACCAGTGCCCTGGATTTCGGCGATGGTCCTGGCAACCGGGTCTGGGGCCGGCGTCGGATCCGGAGCGGGAGCTGCGCCGCCGGAGGACGTCGGCGTGATGGTGGCGCTGAGGGTGAAGTCCGCGGCGTTGCTGTTGCTGTCCGCGCCGGCGGTCCTGTTGAGGCTCCTCACATCGGTGTTTGAGGTGGGCGCCGCGGCTGCCTGGGTCTCAAAGGTGTTCGAGGTTCCGTAGCCCAGGAGATCGGCTACGCCTGCGGTCTCCACCACGGAACCGGTGGGAAGTCCGACGGCGGTGGGCTGCTTGGCGAGCACGATGGTGCCCGAGGCGCCGGAAAAGTTAAGGGCGCCTGCCACGAGGTCGGGCTTGGGCAGGTCGGCGCCGTTGGTACCGTTGCTGCCGCCCTGCACCAGGTAGTGGCCCCCGGCCGGGATGGATCCTGATAGCGCGGCCACTCCACTTGGTGCCGCGGTGCCGCCACCGGAGCGGTACTGGACCGACCAGCCGTCAAGCGAAACGGGAGCGTCGGAGGTGTTGTAAAGCTCCACGAATTTGTTCTTGTAGGCGGCGCCGATGCTGCCGCCGCTCAGGTAGGCCTCGTTGATCACAACGGGGGAGGTGCCGGCCGCGGTTGAGACCTCCGCGGCTGCCGGGACGGTTGCCAGTGGGGCTGCAATAAGCCCCGCCGACAACGCTGTGCCCAGCGTCAACTTCCATGTTTTTTGATGCATCCGCTCTTACTTTCATTGAGGTGTCCCGGGTGGGTGGCCCGGCGGGGTGCGTCCAGGTTGTACCCGGGCGTGGCGCCCGGATCCTGCTCCTGGTCAAGTGGGTGTCCGGCTCAGGACAACAGCACTGAATGAACGCAAGGTGGCTGGAGCGTGCATTCGGCGGGACGTTCCCCAGCGGAACGCCCCGCCTCCGGGACGGGCTTCCCCAACCCGTACCGAAGGTGCTGTTGCGGGAGTGATGATGCGGGCACCCGCGGGTGTGCCGCTAATCACAAACGATACCCGCGGGTAGCTTTCCGGCCGGGCTTTGGCAGGGGGTTAGTCCAAAGAATTTACGTGCCGGCAACACGGCATGGTCGGCAGGCGGGGTCCGTGGCGGCGGGGGAATGGCGTTAAAGCAAAAAACCCCTGGCCGCCGTCACCGGCTGCCAGGGGTTCCCTTGCGGAAGGTAAGAGATTCGAACTCTTGGTACGGGGTTACCGCACACTGGTTTTCAAGACCAGCTCCTTCGGCCGCTCGGACAACCTTCCTCAGCTAGTAGTGTTTCATAGGCACTTGCCTGCAACAAAACAGGCCGGGGAAGGTGTCCGGTGCACACTGGTTGCAGCCAGGATTTTGAGTCAGGAACGGGAGAGGTCCATGAAAGCCATCTACATTTCGGAGCCGGGCGGCCCGGAGGTGCTGGAAGTCCGGGACGTGGATGCCCCGGTGCCCGGCCAGGGTGAGGTGCTGATTGATGTGGTGGCTGCCGGCCTCAACCGGGCCGATGTGCAGCAGCGCCGGGGGTTCTACCCGCCGCCGCCCGGCGCCTCCGAGGTCCCCGGGCTGGAGGTTTCCGGCAGGATTGCCGGTTTCGGCCCCGGCGTCAGCAAGCCTTTCTCACTGGGGGACAAGGTGGTGGCCCTGTTGGCCGGCGGTGGCTACGCCCAGCAGGTGGCAGTCCCTGCAGAGCAGGTGTTGCGCGTGCCTGAGGGGGTGGACCTGGTCACCGCGGCAGCCCTTCCTGAAGTGGCTGCCACGGTCTACTCCAACCTGATCATGACGGCGCAGCTGCAGCCGGGCGAAACGGTCCTCATCCACGGCGCCACCGGTGGGATCGGCACCATGGCCATCCAGCTGGCCAAGGCGTTCGGTGCCAAGGTGGCCACGACGGCGGGCACCGAGGAAAAGGTCAGCACTGCCAAGGCATTCCTCGGCGCGGACATTGCCATCAATTACAAAGAGGAAGATTTCCCGGAGAGCCTCCGACGCCAAAACGACGGCAAGGGCGCGGACGTCATCCTGGATGTGGTGGGGGCCAAATACCTCCAGCAGAATGTGGAGGCCCTGGCTGACTACGGCCGCCTGGTGGTGATCGGGCTGCAGGGCGGGGCCAAGGGCGAGCTGGACCTGGGGCTGCTGCTGAAGAAGCGGGCTGCCGTGGTGGCTACCGCACTGCGGCCCAGGCCGGTGGCGGAAAAGGGCGCCATCATGACCGCTGTCCGCGATGCCGTGTGGCCGCTGGTGGCCGACGGCAGGATCCGCCCGCTGGTAGCCAAGACCTTCCCGATGGACCAGGTTGCGGCGGCCCACCGCTACTTCGACAGCGGCGACCATGTGGGCAAGGTCCTGCTGGTTATGTAACAACCCTCGGATGCATACCCGGTATTGCGCAAAGGGTATGCGCGCGTTAGGCTGACCATACGCGGTATGCACGGGTCTTGGGGGCCTGTGCATACCGACAGTGACTAGCCCGGGGGAGCAAAATGTCCATTCGCCACAGCCTCCTCGCCCTGCTGCAGGACCAGCCGCGTTACGGCTACCAGTTGCGGGTCGAGTTCGAGAACCGCACCGGAGCCACGTGGCCCCTGAACATCGGGCAGGTGTACACCACCCTGGACCGGCTGGAACGCGACGCCCTGGTGGCCAAGGAAGGCGACGACGGCGAAGGGCACGTGGTGTACAACATCACCCCCGCCGGAAAAGCAGAGGTACGCAACTGGTTCGCGGCCCCGGTGGAGCGGAACAACCCGCCGCGCAATGAGCTGGCCATCAAGCTCGCGCTCGCCGTCACCCTGCCCGGTGTGGATGTGCAGGCCATCATCCAGGCCCAGCGGGTGGCCTCCATCCGTGCCCTGCAGGACTACACCAAGGCGCGCCGTGACACGGCGGCCAACCAGCGGGCTGCCGACACCGCCTGGCTGCTGGTCCTGGATTCGCTGATCTTCCAGACCGAGGCGGAGGTCCGCTGGCTGGACCTCTGCGAGGCCAGGATGGTCCAGCAGGCCCAGGCCGCCGCCACGGGTGCCCCGCGGAAGACGCCCAACGGGGCCACGGAAGACGCCCCGCTCAACGCGGACAGCCGCCGGTGAGCGTCCGCGGGCCGCAGCAGGTCCTTGAACTCGCCAAGGTCGGCAGGACCTTTGGGGAAGGCGCGACGGCGGTCGCCGCACTCCGCGACGTTGACCTCACCATCTGCGCGGGGGAGTTCGTCGCGGTCATGGGCCCGTCTGGCTCCGGCAAGTCCTCCCTGCTGGCCCTTGCCGGCGGACTGGACCGGCCGACGTCGGGCGCTGTCTACGTCGAGTCCACGCCCTTGGCCGGGCTGGGCCTGAATGACCTCGCCCGCCTGCGCCGCCGGGCCGTTGGCTACGTTTTCCAGGACTTCAACCTGGTCCCTACGCTTACCGCCGCGGAAAACGTGGCGCTGCCGCTGGAGCTGGATGGAACTTCCGCCAGGAAGGCGCACCGGCAGGCCGCGGATGCGCTCCGGCAGGTGGGAATCCCGGAACTCGCCGACCGCTTCATGGACCAGATGTCCGGAGGCCAGCAGCAGCGCGTGGCCATCGCCCGCGCCATCGTGGGCAAGCGACGGCTGATCCTGGCCGATGAACCCACCGGCGCGCTCGACTCCACGACGGGCCAGGGGGTCATGGAGGTGCTGCGGTCCCGCACCGACGCCGGTGCCGCCGTCATGCTCGTCACCCATGAGCCCAGGCACGCTGCCTGGGCGGACCGGGTGGTCTTCCTTAGGGACGGGCGCATCATTGACCAGGCGGCCGCCATGCATGATCCCACGATGCTGCTGACGCAGGCCGGACTCTGATGCCGATGGACCTGGCTCCGGTGCCGCGCTGGCGCCGGAGCAGCCACCGGCTTGCCCTCAGGCTGGCCCGCCGCGACATCGCACGCCACAAGGGGCGGTCCCTCCTCATCATCCTGCTGATCATGCTGCCCGTGGCAGGGCTGACCGGCGCCGCCACGCTCTACCAGAGTTCCCAGCGCACACCCGGGGAGACCGTCCGGTACGAGCTGGGCAACACCCAGGCGCGGTTCAGTGTGTTGCCGGTTCCCAGCGGGGACTCCCTGCAGGACCCGTCCAATGACGCCGTGGTCGCCTCCAGCACGGGCCGGTTCGACCCGGACTTCCAGCGGACGGACCCCCTCGACGTTATCCCGGCCGGCTATGAGGTCCTGCGGCAACGGATGCTGCCGCTCACCACCGCTGTGGGCGACGCGCTGGTTTCTCTGCAGGGCAGGGAAGTGGACCCGCTCAACCCGGCATTCGCCGGCAAGTTCACGCTCCTGGATGGGCGGGCGCCCCAGACCGCCACGGAGGTCCTGGCCTCGCCCGGGCTGCTGGCGCGCTTCCACCTCAGCCTGGGCATGGAATTTACGACGTCGGCAGGAACCTTTGTTCCCGTAGGAACCATTCGGGACGCGGGGGCAGCGGACAGCAACAGCTTCCTGTACCTGCAGTCCAGCCAGGTGCCTCCCGGTGTCCAGCAAGGGCCGTTGAACCGCCAGTCCGTGTCCTACTACGTGGTGGGACCGGAGCCGGTGAGGTGGCAGCAGGTCAGGGAAGCGAACAGCAAAGGGGTGGGCGTGCTTTCCCGGAGCGTGGTGCTGAATCCGCCGCCCCTTGAGCAGCGCAGGGTGCCCGGTTCACCGCCGCGGGATGACTCATCGGCCGCGGTTGCCGTCTACGCCACGTTCGGCCTTGTCGGGGCGCTCGCGCTCCTGGAGGTGGGTCTGCTGGCCGGTGCCGCCTTCGCTGTCGGAGCCAAAGGCCAGGTGCGCGAGCTGGCGCTGCTGGCGTCTGCCGGGGCGGAAAGTGCCACCATCGGGACTGTGGTCACGGCGGGCGGACTGTGGCTTGGCAGCCTTGCCGTTGCGGTTGGCGCCGCGCTGGGGCTGGGAGCCGCTGCAGCCGTCGTCCAGGTGGTTCGCTCCACCGGTTCTGTCCGGCTCGCCGGCCTGCACCCGGACTTCCTGCTGACCGCCGTCGCCATGGCCATGGGCCTGGCGGCCTGCGTCCTGGCTGCGCTGGTCCCCGCCCGCCAGGTGTCCCGGCAGGCGGTATTGGGCGCGTTGAAATCCGGGCGGACGCCGGCACCAAAAAGTACGCGCACCACCGTGGCCGGCGGCGTGGCACTGGCACTTGCCGCGGGCCTGCTGGCAGCCGGCTGGCTTCTGGGTAGTTCCACAGGGGACCCGGACCGGCAGGCGGAGCAATTGCCGTTGGTGGTCACGATGCTGATTGCGGGTGCGGTTTTCGCGGTTACCGGCCTGGTGCTGGTGACAGGCTGGCTGATCCTGCGCCTGACGTCCCGGACCCAATGGCTGTCCCTCTCCCTCCGGATGGCCGCGCGGGACTCGGCGAGGAACCGCGGCCGGAGCGTGCCCGCCGTCGCCGCGGTGCTGGCAGCCGCCACCCTCGCAAGCGCCGCCCTGGTGCTTTCAGCCAGCCAGCAGGCGGGACTGCGGGCAGGGCATTATTGGAGCGGGCTGGAAAACCAGGCGTATGTGCCCCTGGCAGTGGACCCGCCGCCGGCGGCCGACGGCAGCAGGCAGCCACCCCGGCAGGTGGATGCATCCGCACTCTCCTCCGCGCTGGCGGAGGCCCTGGGCACTGTCGAATCGACCCGGCTCGTCACGGCTCCTGAAGGCCTGCGCAGCTGTCCGGAAGGTCCCGCCGACCCAGCGCTCCCGGCACGCACGGATACCTCAAATTGCCTGGTCTTCTCACTGGCCAGACCGCAGGCCAACGAGTGCCCCAAGACACCGCAGGGAAGGCTCGTAGACCCGGGGGACTGGCGGTGCCGCGGGTCCATGGTCAATGAACAGCCGTCCGACCGGGCCATCCTGGTGGGCGGCGCAGAGGACATCCGCGCGGCGCTGGGCCGGGACGCATCCCCGGAGGCGATCGCGGTGCTGAGGGCCGGGGGGATGGTGGTGACCAACCCCGTTTTCGTCACTGACGGAAAGGCGGTGCTCCAAGCGCGGGATGTGCGGACCCACCAGCCCGCACCCTCAGGGCCAGGCACTGTCCCTTCGGTGGTCAGGAGCAGCGCCCTGGACGCGGTGGTGCTCGAACCGCGCGTCGCGGTCCCTTACTACGGCGCTGTCTCGCCCGAAACGGCCGCGCGCCTTGACCTGCGCCCTGCACCAACCGGACTGCTGGTGCAGCTGGCCAAGTATCCGTCGGAGGCTGAGGCGGATGCAGCCTCCGCTGCAGCCGCTGCCGTCTATGGTCAGCCCGGCATGCCCTTCCAGGCGGAACCGGGCATCACGAAGGGCAGTCAGTGGATGACCTGGTCCATCGTGGCCGCCGCGGCGCTCATCACGTTCAGCGCAGCGGGCATTACCAGTGGCCTGTCCCTGGCCGACGCCCGCACGGACCATGCCACCCTTGCCGGGGTCGGCGCGTCACCCCGGCTGCGCAGGGCCTTGGCGGGTTCCCAGGCCCTGTTCACCAGTGGCGTCGGCGCCCTGCTGGGGGCGCTGGCCGGGGCAGTGCCGGCTCTCCTGCTGGTCCTGGCCACGGACATGCGGACCGCAGTGGAGGTCCCCTGGCTGCACCTGCTCGCCCTCGTGGTTGCCGTTCCGTTGGCGGGTGCATCGCTCGCATGGGCCTGCACGCGCTCCGGCCTGCCGCTGTCCCGGCGCGGCCTGGCCTAGCAGGAAGACCCCCTCGTTCGTCGCCGGGTCAGTGCCGTTCACCGCATGGCCGGGCGCCGCGCCGCCGTCGGCCGCTTTATGACTGGCCCGCATTGGTAGGGTGCCCGTGGCAGAAGTGTGAAAACTCTCAAGGAGGAGACATGGCCGGAGTGCCTGACCAACGGAAAAACGGATCCCGGGCGGAGGGCGGACTGGCCACAGACCCGGATCTTCCTCCGCCCGCCGTGGACGAGGCCCGGCTCGAGGCCGAGGACCGGAAATGGACCCCGGCCAAGATCGCACTCTGGGCCGCCATTGCCCTGCTGGGCGGCGTCGCCTGGTTCATGCTGGCGATCGTCCGTGGTGAAACCGTCAACGCCATCTGGTTCGTCTTCGCCTCCGTGTGCACCTACCTGATCGGCTACCGCTTCTACTCCAAGGTGATCGAGCGGTACATCACCAAGCCGGACGACCGCCGCGCCACCCCGGCCGAGTACAAGGCCGACGGCAAGGACTACGTCCGCACGGACCGCAACGTGCTGTTCGGCCACCACTTCGCCGCCATCGCCGGTGCCGGCCCGCTGGTGGGCCCGGTCATCGCGGCCCAGATGGGTTATCTTCCCGGCACGATCTGGATCATCGTCGGCGTGGTCTTTGCCGGCGCGGTCCAGGACTACCTGGTCATGTTCTTCTCCATGCGCCGCGGCGGCCGGTCCCTGGGCCAGATGGCCCGCGAGGAACTCGGGGTCATCGGTGGCACGGCAGCCCTGATCGCCACCTTGCTCATCATGGTGATCATCGTGGCCATCCTGGCGCTCGTCGTCGTCAATGCCCTGGGTGAGAGCCCGTGGGGTGTGTTCTCCGTGGGCATGACCATCCCCATCGCCCTCTTCATGGGCGTCTACCTGCGGTACCTGCGCCCCGGCAAGGTCATGGAAGTCTCGATCATCGGCTTCGTCCTGCTCATGGCCGCCATCATCGGCGGCGGCCTGGTGGCCCAGACCGAGTGGGGCGCCGCCGTGTTCCACCTGGACAAGGTGACCATCGCGTGGGGCCTGATCATCTACGGTTTCATCGCCGCCATCCTGCCGGTGTGGCTGCTGCTGGCACCGCGCGACTACCTTTCCACCTTCATGAAGATCGGCGTGATCGTCATGCTGGCGCTGGCCATCATCGTGGTCCGGCCCGAGGTCACCGTTCCGGCCTTCAGCGAGTTCGCCGGCCGGGAGAACGGCCCGGTGTTCTCCGGCGCCCTGTTCCCCTTCCTGTTCGTCACCATTGCGTGCGGCGCGCTGTCAGGGTTCCACGCCCTGATCTCCTCCGGCACCACCCCCAAACTGGTGGAAAAGGAACGGCAGACCCGGTACATCGGCTACGGCGGCATGCTCATGGAATCCTTCGTGGCCATCATGGCCCTGGTGGCCGCCATCTCGATCGACCGCGGCCTGTACTTCGCCATGAACGCTCCCGCTGCCCTGACCGGCGGAACCGTTGAAACTGCAGCCACCTGGGTCAACAGCCTGGGCCTGGCCGGGGTGAACATCAGCCCGGACCTGTTGTCTGAGACGGCCAGGAACGTGGGCGAGCAGAGCATCGTGTCCCGGACCGGCGGCGCCCCCACCCTGGCCGTGGGCCTGGCGCACATCATGCACCAGTTCGTCGGCGGCACGGCCCTGATGGGCTTCTGGTACCACTTCGCCATCATGTTCGAGGCGCTCTTCATCCTCACCGCTGTGGACGCCGGCACCCGCGTTGCCCGGTTCATGCTGCAGGACTCGATCGGCAACTTCGTCCCGAAGTTCAAGGAAGCCTCCTGGCGGCCGGGCGCCTGGCTCTGCACCGCCATCATGGTCGCTGCCTGGGGTGCCGTGCTGCTGATGGGGGTCACCGATCCGCTGGGCGGCATCAACACCCTGTTCCCGCTGTTCGGCATCGCCAACCAGCTGCTGGCCGCCATTGCCCTGGCCGTGTGCCTGGCCATCGTCGCCAAGCGCGGTACCTTCAAGTACCTGTGGATCGTGGCCCTGCCGCTGGCCTTCGCCGCGGTGGTGACCATCACGGCCAGCTACCAGAAGATCTTCTCGCCCGTCCCGGCCGTGGGGTACTTCGCCAACAACGCAGCCTTCAGCAAGGCGCTGGCAGACGGCAAGACCGAGTTCGGCACCGCCAAGTCCGTGGCCGCCATGGAGGCCGTCGTCCGCAACACCGCCATCCAGGGCTGGCTGTCCGTGATCTTCGTGGTGCTCAGCATCATCGTGATTGCGACGGCGGTACTGGCCACGGTCAAGGCGTTCCGTGACAGGGCGGCCGGGACAGCCACCAAGGACAACGAGGACCCGTTCGTTCCGTCGCGCGTCTTCGCCCCC
Organism: Arthrobacter sp. FW306-07-I; assembly: GCF_021800405.1. Lineage (NCBI taxonomy): Bacteria > Bacillati > Actinomycetota > Actinomycetes > Micrococcales > Micrococcaceae > Arthrobacter > Arthrobacter sp. FW306-07-I. The sequence goes on from NZ_CP084550.1 coordinate 685,090, forward strand.
GCGGGGCTGCTGCCGACGACCGCCGAACGTGAGCTGGCCGCCGAGTGGGAGAAAGTACCCGCCGACGCCCGCCTGGAACGGGCCGGGCACTGATGAGCAGCGGCATCGCCCTGGTGGCCAGCGGATTCCGCGGCTTCGCCCGCTACCTGGGCGGCGTCATGGGCGCCGACGCCTACGCCAAGTACCTGGAACACCACAGGGCGGCCGGGCACCATGAGGCACCCCTGAGTGAGCGGGAGTTCTGGCGGGACCGGACCGACCGCCAGGACAGCAACCCGCAGGGCCGGTGCTGCTGATTGTGCCCGCAGCGGACAAGCCCGCCAGGAAGCTTCCTGGCGGGCCCCGGGCGGATAGGCCGTGAGAGTATGAACGCATGAGCGATCCCAAAGACACTCAGGCAGCTGAGGACCTCCCGGTGGAAGGCACTCCCGTTGACGACGCGCAGGACTCGGTGCAGGATCCATCCGGGGACGGCAAGCCCCGGGGCAGCAACCTGCAGGACCTGGTGGACGAGCCCGCCAAGGTCATGCGGATCGGCACCATGATCCGCCAGCTCCTTGAGGAGGTGAAGTCGGCGCCGCTGGACGACGCCGCGCGTGGCCGGCTTGCTGCCATCCATGAGCGCTCGATCAAAGAGCTTGAGGACGGGCTGGCACCGGAGCTCGTGGCGGAACTGGACAGGATCAGCCTGCCCTTCTCCGACGAAGCCACGCCCTCGGACGCCGAGCTCCGGATCGCCCAGGCCCAGCTGGTGGGCTGGCTCGAGGGCCTCTTCCACGGTATCCAGACCGCCATTGCGGCCCAGCACGCCGCCCAGCAGCAGGCCGCCGCGCAGATGCAGATGCGCCAGCTGCCGCCAGGCACCATGATTGCGCCCGGCGTCGTGATTGGTGAGAACGGTGAGCCGCAGCGGGCACCGGCGGGCGCCCGCCCCGGCAGTGCCTCGCGGCCCAGCCCCAGTGATGAACCGGACCACGGTCCGGGGCAGTACCTCTAAGGTTCCGCTTGGGCTTTTTCAGCGCCGCCCGGCAGGGGCGCAAGGATGATGCGGAACTGGGCAAGGGGTTGTGGCGCCGCGCCCACGACCGCTTCCACAGGGGACTGGACCGCTTCCACCAGGTGCTCGAGGGTGTGGAGGATGACCAGCTGTACGCCGAACTGGTGGAGATTGCGAACGAACTTGCCGCCCTCCTGCACCGGGTGCGTGCGGTGTGCGTGGAGGCGCAGCGCCGTTCGCCCAGCGAAGGCCTGGACATACCTGCTGCCCTGGCCAACGTGCACCGGTCGTTGTCCAAGGCCGGAAACTCGCTGGCCACCACGGCCGAAGCCGCAGCGATGCTTCGGCTCGCCGTCGGTCCCGTGCCCGTGGGAGCGGCGTCCGTACGCCGCCGTGCCGAGGCCGTCTTCCAGCAGGTTGATGACGCCGAGAGGCAGCTTCGCGGGGAATAGCCGGCAGCCGCCGTTGGCAGCGGCGTGAAAATATTCCCGATTTGGTTGGGAATTTTGGGGTTACGCGGCTGGCTGACAAGCCGCGGATCCAGCGCGTTTCGTGGCGCTGTTTTGGCAGGATGAAACCATGACTCTTTCACCAACTTTGACTTTCAACGACGGAAACACGATTCCCCAGCTCGGCTACGGTGTGTGGCAGGTTGAGGACGACGTGGCTGAAAAGGTTGTCCGCCAGGCATTCGAAGCCGGCTTCCGGCACATCGATACGGCCAAGATCTACGGCAACGAGGCCGGCGTGGGCCGCGCCATCGCCAGCTCCGGCCTCTCTCCGGAGCAGATCTTCATCACCACCAAGCTGTGGAACGCGGACCAGGGGTACGAGTCAACCCTCGCCGCCTTCGAGGAATCCATGGACCGGCTTGGCCTGGAGACGCTGGACCTCTACCTGATCCACTGGATGCAGCCCAAGCAGGACAAGTACGTTGACACCTGGAAGGCGCTGATCGAGCTTCAGAAGCGCGGCCGGGTCAAGTCCATCGGCGTCTCCAACTTCACTGTCGAGGGCCTGCAGCGCATCATCGACGAAACCGGCGTGGTTCCCGCCATCCACCAGATCGAACTGCACCCCTACTTCAACCAGGGTGAACTGCGCGAGTTCGGAGCCTCCAAGGGCATCCTGACCCAGGCGTGGTCTCCGCTGGGCCAGGGTGGCGAGCTGCTGAATGATCCCACCATCGCGTCCATCGCCGCCAAACACCAGGCCACACCCGCCCAGGTAGTCATCGCCTGGCACCTGGCGATCGGCAACGTGGTGATCCCCAAGTCCGTGACCGAGTCGCGCATCAAGGAGAACTTCGCAGCCCTTGAGGTGTCCCTGGACGCAGAGGATGTTGAAGCGATCAACAACCTTGACCGCACCGCCAGCGGCGAAGGCCGCATCGGTGCCGATCCCGCGGTTTCCGACTTCGCGTAACCCGCGACGGCGCGCCGCGCGCCGCGCGATGGGCACCCGACCAAGGCGGAGCGCGGAATCCAGCCAGAGTAAAAGCACCAGCCCGTGCTGCCGGCCATCGCCAGGCAGCACGGGCTGGTGCTTTTAAGACCGCCGGTGCTTGGGTTTGTGGCCGCGCAGCCTGATGGTCTTTTGTGGTCGACGGGTCCCCGGTGGGCGCCGCGGATGCCGGGCGCCGGTGGTGCACGACCTGGTTTAGGCAGCGGCCTGGATGTGCTCCACAGTGATGGCGTCCACCACGGCCCAGTTGTCTTCGCCGTGGCAGTGCCGGCAGGCGAAGCGCTCGGCCTCTTCGAGCGTCTCGAAGACCTCGGACCGGGCCCGGCCACAGTCGGCGTCGAAGTACGTTACGTGAAATTCCTGCACAGCTTGGTTTTCCATGAATCCAGTGTGCAACCGGGGTCTGACATTCTTAGGAACCAGCCTCCGCGTGTTGGGATACGGACCCAAAGGTCAAGAACAACACTCCCCATGCCTCTAATTGCTTGAAGGGTTCCGCAACCCTGTCGGCCGGCTTCACATCACGCCCGGTCCAGACTGCGCAGTCGCAGATCTGAACGCTCAGATCCAAGGACTGTCCGGGTGGTCAGTTCCCTGCGGACGCACCGGGTTCCAGCGTGTACTGCTTGGGCAGCTTCAGGGATCGTTCTGCCAGCACTTCGCGCAGCCGGTTCGGGTAGTCGGTGATCAGGCCGTCAACACCGTCGTCCATGAGCTTGCGCATGGTGGGTTTATCATCGACGGTCCACGGAATGACCTGCATGCCCTTGGCGTGGGCGCGGTTCACCATATCGGCTGTCACGTAGGGCACGTAGCCGGGGTCGGTGACGGTTCCGTTCTGGGGAGTGCCGTGGACGGGGGAGATGGCGTCGAAACCCAGGGAGGCAGCAGCGTCCACCAGGTCCCCGGCGAAGTCGTCCGCGTCGATGCCGCCGAGCCAGGGTGACTTGCCCGGCTGTCCGGCCTGCAGGAAGTCCTTGTTGGTCAGCGCCACGGTCCGCATGCCGGGTTCGCGTTCCTTCACCAGGCGCAGCGAGCCCCAATCGAAGCTCTCGATGGAGACGCGCTCCTCCATGTGGGCGGCCTTGATTTCGCGCAGGGCGACGTTCACGAACTGTTCGCGCGGAGCGGTTTGCTCTGGTGCCCCGGCTTCAACCTTGGTTTCGATGTTGAACTTGACCTGGCTGGCACGGTAACGGTTGGCGAGGTCGAACACCTCGGCCAGGGTCGGCATCTTTGCGCCGGGGGACGCCTGCTGGCCGGGGAACTGGGGCAGCGTCAAGGAGCCGCAGTCCATGCTGCGCACCTGATCGAAGGTGAGGTCCTTGATGTACTTGCCGACGTAAGGGTACGACGGGTCACCGGGGGTGACCGGGGCGGTGTCCCGGCACTTCTGGCCGTTGATCTTCCGGTCGTGGGTAATGACTTCCCGGCCGTCCTTGGTGATCTGCAGATCCAGTTCCAAGGTGCTCACGCCGCTCTCGATGCCCTTGGCGAAGGAAGCCAGCGTGGATTCGACGGTCAAGCCGATGCCGCCACGGTGCGCCTGGAGATCAAAATGGTTTTCAGTGCCGTTGGGGTTGGTATCGGCAGCTTGCGCCGGGAGGGCTGTTCCCAGGGCGAGGCCCGCGGTGATGGCTGCCGCGGTCAGCAGCTTGGTGTACTTCATGGTTCTCCAAAGTTTGTGATGTGTATATGTGGGGCCGGCGAAGGTTACGGCTTGCGGCCGGGCAGTATGACGAGAGCGTCGCCCACGGGGCGTTCGCCAGTGGCGTCGGAGGGCGAGCTCACGACGCGGCCGTCCTGGACCATGGTGGTGGATCCGCCGCCGTCGAGGTTCATGGCGTTGACCATTCCGAGGGAACGGGCGACGTCGGCTGATTCTTTGATGCTCAACCCAAGACTGGTGGTTTGGCGGCCGTCGGCGGTTACGATCAGGGTGCGGCCATGGGCGTCCGTGCCGGCGAAGGTGCGGGGGTTGCGCTTGTGGACCCAGCCGTAAAAGAAGCTGTTGCTGTCATTGGTGCGGACCATGCCGTCGCGGCGGGCGGTGACGTTGAGCCGGCCGTTTTGAACCAGGGTTGGGCCACCGTTGACGACGTCCGTCGTGGAACCGGTCTTCAAGGCCTTGCCACCCTCGTCGAGCAGGTCGGTGCCGACTTTCAGCTTTGAACCAGGGACAGCCAGGGCAGCGAGTTTATCCGCGTCCGCTCCGATGGCCTGCAGGGTTTGTCCGCCGGAGGGGACGGCAGTGCCGCGGATGTGGTTTACGGAGGTAACGGTGCCATGGGCGTCAAGGAGGACTTCGAGTCCGGGCCCGGATGGCGTCGCGGGACCGAACTCGGGGGTGAAGGAGACGATTTCGTCCGCGTCCGTGCAGGTGAAGTCATGCAGCGGCAGGTTGGTGGGGTGTCGTCGGTGCCCCCGCAGTTGCGGATAAGCCCTGGGACCCGGTTGATTCCGTCCAGGGGAAGTTCTCCGGCCTGGCCAGGTACGGTGACGGAGCCGTGCCAGTGGAGGCGTTGGATGGAGGTGCTGTTCTTGTCTATGACTAACGAGGGCCGGTCGGCGACGGGTTCGCTGAGGATCTTTCCGTCGTGGACTGCCGCGCCTGCGGGATCGCCCGGGGCTCCTGCCTGGGGATCCATGACGAAATAGCCGCCGTTCGTTGCCGCCAGGGCCCCCGCAGCGGCGGCGAGTGAGCTGGTGGTTTCACGCTCTTCGAGGTTAGGGCCGAACGTCGAGGTGAGGTCGCCGCGGAATTCCTTCGGGTCGATGGTCAGTACCTGCAGGTTCCAAGGGCCCCGGTCATCCTCGCTCGAGCCGGCATCACCGTCCCAGCCGGTGTAGATGACGGAGGATTTGTACCCGGCTGCCTTGATCCGGTCGACGGTGGGGGATCCGTCGGCCTTCACCGGGAACTGTCCGGCCCGGACCCGGTAGCCAAGGTCGCCGCCGGCGTCGGCCAGTTGCGGTGACTGGACGTGCTCCACCCGCGCAGTGACGCCGACCGCGTTAAGCTTGTCGGCAACTATCTGGGCTTGCGCCTGGGAGGACAGTGCCGAGGCCGGGGCGTCCGGGTCCGGGGAAACGGACGGGACAGCCACTTCAGCGGTCCAGAAGAAGTCCTGGTTGGGGGCGCCGCGGCTGATGGAGGTCTTGGTCAGCCCGGGGGCGAGGTCGGTCACGGTGCGGGTTTCGGGCAGGTCCTGCGCACCGAGGTCCAAGTGGTTGGGCGGCGACGTGGCGACGGTCTGCGGAGCCGGAGCCGGAGTGGCGGGCGCCGCCGAGGTGGAGGCGCCGGCCGGGGCAAGGAAGACAAAGGGGAGGGACACAGCCAGCGCGGTGATGGCCGTACGGCTGTGCCGGGACGCGTACCTCGTGAGTACGCGTCCGGTAGTTTCGGAGCTCATTGTGGGGCCTCTTCAGGTTTGGGCTCAACAGGAGCTCTCAAGTTACTAGTCGGTAACTAACCTGTCGTGGCGGGCTGGTGAACTGCATCTTTCGGACGTAAATACTCCAAGCTGTCGGCTGTGGGGGGAGGATTCACCGGGCTGGACCGTTCCCCATGGCAGTTTCCCTGGCCTTCAGGGCCAGCGCGGCCAGTGACAGCATTGCCAGGCCTGCCCAGACGAGCGTTCCGCTCCAGATCTCGGGGGAGAAGCTGAGCGCACCGTCCCGGAGCGCCGCACCGGCGAAATAGGGTGCCCAAAAAACGACTGGGGAGAGGCCTGCCCCAGTCATCAACCTGCCGGGACGGTCCGGTGCCGGTCGCACCACCGCCCACACCACTCCCACCAGGACGGAGCCGGTGAGGGCCACCGGTAGCAGCCAGGCGTCCCGCAGTGCCACCATGACCTGCAGGGCTACAGAGGGGACCACCGTCATGGCAGCAGGGATCACCGGATGCAGGCTCCACCGCAGCGACAACAGCAGGACGGGAACAAAGAGCACCACCGTGGAGACCAGGAAGGTCGCCAGCGAGATCATGATGCCCGCCGACGTCGGCCCCGTCACGGCCGTCGGCGTCCCGGCAGCGCTGGTGTATGTCTGAATGAGCCCGTGGCGGGCGAAGACCGCGAACTCCTGGAGGATGAAGGCCGCAACCATTCCGGCGAGCATGGCGCTGACGAATGCCGGCACCAGTCGGGGCCACGTCCTCCCGGGTGACTGCCACGCGGCCGAGAACGGTGCGGACAGGATAAGGAACCCGCCGGTGGCAAGCCCCAGATGGGAGGGGCTGAACAGTGCGCTGATGTTCTGTTCGATGCCAAGCAGGGAGTGCCAGGCAAAGTCCCCCACCCCCGAGGCCAGGAAAAGGGCCACCCCGGCCGCAGCAGAGCCGTAACCGGCGGGGACCGCTTCAGGCCACCGCGTGCCGGGTGCGTGCCGGCGCCACGTCAGGGACGCGATCCAGACGGCGCAGGCCGCGAAGCCTGAATACAGGATTGCGTGCCACGGGGTGAAGAACGTCTCGAGGTTGCGGAGGTTGTTATGGGCCCAGCCGTCGACATAGGTTCCAATGAGGAGCCAGACGCCGGCGGCCAGTGTGATGGCGTCCTCGAGGGCTGTGGTGGGGCGGCGAACTGCTGCCGGCGGAATCGCAAAGGCCTGGGCTGCTGCGGCGTCCATAGCTCCAGAGTAGGTCCCGTGAACGTCCTGCGGGAGAGGAGGCGCTTGGCTACCTCGTGCGCCCCTTAGTTGCTGCTTAGGCGGAGCACGCGTTCCTGCGCCAGCACCGCGGTGCGGTTGGCTTTGTCTGCCGCCCGCGCCGCCTGCTTCGCTTCGGCAGAGGTCGCCACAAGCCGCTTGCGCGATCGCTCCAGGCTTTCTTCGGCGGCCTTAAGCCGGCTCCGAAGCTCAACCGTTTCCTGCTGCAGCTGCGCAATGTCCGCCCTTGCCTGCTCCTCCTGGTCCTGCAGTTCACCGGCCAGGCGTGTCGCCTCCTCTTCGGCAGCCCGGGCTTCGGCAAGGGCCGCCTTTGCCTTTTCCAGCGCCGGCGGCGAGGCTGGCCGGGGTGTCTGCCGCACTGCCTCAAGCCGCGGCCTGGTGGGCTTTGGCTGAGAGGTGCGTTCCGCCGTCGTCCGTGTCCTCGCCGCTGCCTTTGCCTTCGGCGCGGAAAGGGGAGCATTCGCCGGGCGGGCAGACGTTGCCGGAGGAAGCAGCCCGGGGAGGGCCACCGCCCCCTCCAGGTCGACGTCGTTGACGCCGTCCGCGGACAGGACCTTCAGCAGCCGCCCGCTGCCCACTGCATTGGCTGCGCCCTCGTCCGCTGTCAGGGCCCGGAGGGTCTCCTCGACTTCGGAGGCCATTGCGTCACTGATGGAACGGCCCTGCTCCCGGGCAACAGACCGGGCGATGTCGACGGCGTCAGCCAGCATGGTGCGGCGCTCCCGGCCCAGTTCGCGCAGGTAGGGAGCGTCGAGTGACACCTGCGCGGCCCGCATGCGGGCCCCGAGGTCGCTGAGCCCGTCCAGTACGTCCGGCCGGTTCCGGGCAAGCATGTTCAGGGCCCATGCGGCTACGGACGGCTTGGGCAGGCCGCGGACTGTTGCAGCCAGGCCCTTGTCCTGGCGCGCAACCTCCTTGGCGGCGGTCGTTCGGGCCGCGACGAAGTCGTCCAGCGGCCCGGCGTAGAGCCGGTCCGCAATGTCCGCCAGGGCTGCGTCATCCATGCCGCCATCTTAGGTGCCGGGAGGGGCGGGCTTCTTAACGTTCCCCCGCCCGGACCGGGACAAGACGCACGCCACAACGTCCCGGCACACCACCCTGTTACTCGACCGCCGGGAGGGGTATGTTGCACGAATGGACGATTCATATCAGGTCATCGTGGTTGGCGGCGGTTTTGCCGGAAAGACGGCGGCTGAGGAGTTGGGCCGCAAGGGCGTCCGGGTGTTGCTGCTCGATGCCAACAATTACCAGCAGTTCCAGCCGCTCCTCTACCAAGTGGCCGCATCCCAGATCGGGGTTTCGGCGGTCACCCGGCCGCTCCGGTCCGAGTTCCGCAAGATCAACAACGTCCGCGTCCTGACGGCGGAGGTCACCGCCATCGATGCGGCCAACCGCACGGTCACCACCGCCGACGGCTCAAGTTACCGGTCCCGGGTCCTGGTCATCGCCACGGGGGCGGTGCCAAACTTCTTCAACACCCCCGGCGCCGATGAGCATGCCTACCCCCTGTACTCGGTGGCGGACGCAACGCGGCTCAGCGCCGCCATCACTGCCGTCATGGACGAGGCAGACCGGGAACCCTCGGTAAACGCCGACGTGATTGTGGTGGGCGGTGGCCCAACCGGGGTGGAGACCGCCGGCGCACTGGCAGAGAACGTTAAGTACCTTGTGCCGAAGTACTTCTCGCCCGGGCTGGCCGCCCGGTGCCACGTTCACCTGGTGGACATGGTTCCCAACGTGCTGGCTGCTTTCTCGGAAAAGTCGCAGGCGTACGCGCGGGACCGGCTGACAAAACTGGGTGTCCAGCTACATATGGGCACCGCGGTGGGGGACGTCCGGCCTGACGGGGTGACGCTCAAGGACGGGACTGTCATCCCTGGACGGATCGTCGTGTGGGCCGGCGGCCTGCAGGCGGGGCGGATCATCACCGAGTCCGGGTTGAAGCAGGGCAGGGGTGGCAGGGTGGACGTGCAACCAGACCTGACAGCCCCTGACCTCGAGGGTGTCTATGTTCTGGGCGACTCGGCGAACATCACCGACGCTGATGGGAACAAGCTGCCGCAGCTTGGGTCCGTGGCACAGCAGTCGGGCAAGTGGGCGGCACGCAACATCTATGCGGACCTTACCGGCGGCGTGCGGGAGCCTTTCCGCTACTGGGACAAGGGCTACATGGCGATGGTGGGACGCGGCGCAGCCGTGGCGGAACTCGGCCGCCGGCGCCTGCAACTGCAGGGCCCGCTGGCGTTCGTTTCGTGGCTGGCAGTGCATCTTGCCCTGTTGCCTGGCTTCCAGCAGAAAGTCCGGGCGCTGTTCTCCTGGGCCAATGGCTACGTAACCCACAGCCCTGCCCAAGTGGTGGTGGGCAGGCCGGACTAGCTACCTGCCCGCCCCCTCCTGCCTGCTCGGGCCTGTTTTCGCGCCGCCCGGGCGAACCGCCGTCGTTAGCTCTTCCCGAAACCAACCAGCCGGCCCGCCACAGTCCACCCGGATGCCTCATAGGGGCCGGCAGCGTCCGCCTCAACCACCATGTGCAGGTACTCGGCGCCGTGGAGAAAAGCCTCCTCTGCCATGGCGGCGAAGAGCCCGCGCTCAAACGTCTCCTTTTCCGGCCCTTCCGGGACTTCCGTGATGGCCACCGCGGCGAAGTCGTCCCGCACCTGGACACGGCCCCGGGCCACCGGGCTGTCAAAGACGGTGATTTCGACGGCGTCGTAGGTTTCCATGGGTGCCAGGGCCACCTGGGAGTTTTCCGGCAGTTGCACTCCCGTATTCAACTCCGCCGTGGGGGCCATAAGCAGAATCCTCTCTGACACCCGGGCGAGACCACCGGGGGCCAGGTCACCAGCATTTCCAGCGTCAGCGCAAAGCAGGGTCAGGCTCGCGCCCTCACCTGCTGCCTTGGCGGCAAGCTCCTCCGCATCACCACCTGCCCAGCCCGCCACATACTCCTGTCCTTGGGGCTCATCTCCTGTGCCTCCCCCGACGACGAACCCGGCGTTCACAGCTTCTGCGGAGCGTCCGTGAAGGTCTGCCCAAGCAGGGAGCCATCCGATGGCAGGAGTGTTGTGCTGTTCCGGCATGAGCAATTCCTAACGTTTGGCTGCGGTCGGACCGCGGTCCAGCCGCCCGTTGCTGGACAGGGCTTTCCTGTCAACGTATCGGATCAGCACGCAGCCCGCCACCAGCACGGGGGGTGCCGTCAGGGCAGGTGGGTGAAGGACATTCCGGCTGCCAGCAGCTTGTCCACCGCCTGCTTTACGCCTTCCGCCGTTCCACTGTTGGGATGGTTGCCGTGGCAGATGACCACGTCGCCTGGCCGGGCCTTTCCCACCTCTTTGGCGACGACGGCGGCTGGAAACGTTGCGCCGCCGTCGCCATTGATGCTGAAGCCTGCCGCTTTCACTCCCAGCGCGCCGAGGATGTCCACAGCGACGTCGTCCATGTAGGCGGTGCCCGGGCGGAAGTATCTGGGGCGCTTGCCCGTGATGCCGGCCAGGACGCCGTCATTCGGCATGATCTCGTCGTAGACCTCGCCGGCGTTCTTTGTGCCTGGGATTCCATAGGCGGTGTTGCCGGTCGTGGACAACGGCTTATGCGAGGTCCCGTGGTTGGCAACTTCGAAAAGTGGATCTGCTGCCAACTGCCGGGCCGTGGCGGGGTTGGCCGTGACCCACCGCGAGTTCAGGAAGAGCGTGGCCGGAACGTGACGCTGGCGCAGGGCATCGACGAGCGCCTGGTCATAGCCGCTGCCGCCGGAACCGCCGCAAAAGTCGAAGGTGAGGGCGATGCCCTGGGGGCCGGACGGCAGCCGCGTCAGGACGCCGGGAGCCTCCAGGCCCCAGTAGTGGGGCTGGTGCTTCCCGTAGGTGTCGACGATCTGCGCGCGTGAAGGTACGGGCGGTGGCGGTGGCGTGGCAGGCGCGGGTGCAGGCTCGTCACCGTCGGGGCCTGTATCCATCACCGGGGAGGCGACCGGGTCTGCCCCACCGCTGTCCCGGGCGCTGCCTTGCGTTTCCGAGGGCTTCGAACGGGACTGCAGGTCGGGAACGGCGGCCGACAATGTGAGCACTGCTGCCAGCAGGACCGTCCTGCGGCCGGGGCCCTTGCCGTCCTGGCCCAGGTGCCGGGGCGCGTTCGGTTCCACGGTCAAGCCCCCCGCCGGGGCTTGGCTGCGGCAGGGGTCCGGTCAGCTTCCGTGCAGCAACCGGAGGTGGCACATGCCGTACGGCGGCTGCCCGTCGGACAGGCAGTGGTGCAGGCCGTGGCGCCCGGAACGGCGGCCTGAAAGCGGGGAGTCACTCCGGGAGGATACCTTGGCTGCCTTGCCGTTTCCTGAACCTCGATGGATAGCCGGAGCGGCGGGCGTAATAATCAGTCGTCGCGGGCAAAAAGACACCGTCTATCCCACGTGGATCCCGGGACGCCGACGGGGATCGGGTTCGTTCCGCCGGAGGATTTCGCGGACCACTGGGGGAGTATCGCCCTGACCCAGGAGCAAGTAGCGCATCAGGTGTGCCAGCGGGTTGCCTTCAGACCACTCGAAGTAGGCATGCGGAATCACACCCGTGGCATCGCGCAGTGCCAGCAGGATGGCTGCGATGGCATTGGGTGCGGCGGGACTCTGCACGCGGAGCACCCTGTGGTGCCCTACCTCGACGCCCCTGACAGCCAGCACCTTGCTGAATCCCGAGGGGTCGGTGACGTCAATCTCAAGGAAGATGACGTCGGCAGTCCAAGGGGTTGGGTTGCTGTCGTCCTGGTCTGCCGTCTTCTGGTCATATTCGGCGACGTCGCGCGCCTGCGGTTTGTTCGCTATCAGGGTCAGCCGCCCGTCGTAGTCCAGGGACTCCTTGATGAACCGGCGCGCAGCCGCATCGAATTCGATCCTGTCGACGCGGAGTTCGGTGGTCCTGCTGACCCTTGATACGAGTGACACGGTGATAATGCCGAGGATAAAGAAGCCGGAAATGGTGATGCCGTCCGGCTTTTCGAGCACATTGGCCGCCAGTGCATAGAGCATCACCAGTGTCAGCACGCTGAAGCCGGTTGCGGCTCCGCGGTGTTTCCTTTGGATCGCCGAGATCGTCACCGCTATGGCTCCGGAAACCATCATCACAAGGATTCCTGTTGCGTAGGCGCCGGCCTGGGCGTTGACGTCCGCCTTGAACCCCACGGTGATCAGGATGCTGACCGTGGTGTAGACGAGCACAACAGGCCGGACTGCGCGCGACCATTCGGGTGCCATGCCATAGGACGGAAGATAGCGCGGGACGATGTTGATCAGCCCAGCCATCGCCGACGCCCCCGCGAACCAGAGGATAAGGATGCTGCTGATGTCATACACGGACCCGAAACCGCTGCCCAGGCGTTCGTGGGCCAGATATGCGAGGGCACGGCCATTGGCCGGCCCGCCCGGCTGGAATGCTTCGCTGGGAATTAGGACGGTGGTCACGAAACTGCTGCCGATCAGGTAGACGCTCATGATCAGTGCCGCAGTGGTCAGCAGCTTGCGGGTGTTTCGGATCCGCCCCCGCAGCTTCTCTTCACTCGTGGCGCCTGTGGAGGCGATCAAGGGCATCATGCTGACCCCTGTTTCGAAACCCGACAGCCCCAGGACCAGCAGGGGAAAGGCCAGCAGCGCAGGTCCTGCAATGCCGCCCGAACCGGTTCCCTGGGCGGTCAACGCCCCGCTCCATGAATTCAGCAGCGCGGGATCGGCGACGATGTCAGCGATGCCTGAACCGATAACGACGCCGTTCAGCAGCAGGAAGACCCCGACAAGCGGTATAGCGACGGCGACAGCCTCGGAGAAGCCCAGCAGGAACACTCCGCCAAGGATCACCAGCAGCAGCACGGTTATGGGTACGGCCTGGCCCTTGAGGGCGGGCGGAAGGAAGGGATTTTCGAGCAGGTGGACGGTGGCATCGGCTGCGGAAAGCGTGATGGTGATGATCCAGGATGTGGCTACGAACCCGAGCAGCACCAGGACAAAGATCTTGCCCCGCCAGAAGGGCAGCAGCTTTTCAAGCATGGCCACTGAGCCCTGCCCATGGGGGCTTTCAGCGGCCACCCTGCGATACATGGGCAGCATGCCCAAAAGAGTCAGCGCGACAATCAGCAGTGTCGCCAGCGGAGACAGCGCACCCGCAGCAAGAGCGGCGATTCCGGGCAGGTAGGACAATGTAGAGAAGTAGTCAACGCCGGTCAGGCACATAACCTTCCACCAGCTTTGCTGTCCCTCTTCCCGCTCAGGGGCTTCGAGGCCTTCAGGTTGGTGGACGCGGTTTTCAAGCAGCCAACGGACGAGGGGCCCGTGGGGCGTGGCATCGTGCGAGGGGCGGGGAACGCTTTCGGGTACGGAGTGCTGGATAGATGCAGTCATGGAACATCTCCCCTCTGCTGGTCCCGGCATAAGCGGCAGCCTTCATGGGGTGGCCCCTGCCCGTAACCGGCGAGATTAGCACCGGCATGGGACGGGGCGGGAAGGAGCGGGATAATCTTGACGCTTTCTTAACGCCGGGCCTTTGCATGGCCACCCTGCAGCCGGTTGTCCGCGGAGGTCCGGCCGGAGATTGAGACTTAAGGCCCTGTGCCCTCCAGCAGGTCCGGCGTTTACTAGTGGGTTGGGGCGGGCGGAGTGCCCGCCGCAGAGCCTGGGGCTCTGCTCGTTAGATCAGGGAGACAGCAGCCGGCTATGAATCTCAAAGACCGTTGGAGCCGCCTCGACCCGGCCACCAGGAAGTGGTTGACCGACAACCCGGGATGCCAGATCCTGCCGAGGACGATTGTCGCGGTAATTTCCAAGGAAACCGGGGAGAACTTAGCAACGGGGCAGCACGGTGAAGCAGCCATATCCCGCGAGGACCAGGCGTTTATCCGGTCCAAAGCGGACGGTGTACCAGGAGCCCAGGCAGACCATTAACCAGCGAAAAACCCCGGAAACCCCTGGAACCAGGGGCTGTCCGGGGTTTATCCCGAGCTTCCTATCAGAATCGAACTGATGACCTTTTCATTACGAGTGAAACGCTCTACCGACTGAGCTAAGGAAGCACCGCACAAAATCCCCGGCAGAACCGGGCGCCTCATGCAAGAGTCAACTGTAATAGAGTCTCCTCGCCCCGGTCAAAATGGGGCGCGCGGCGGCTGCCGGGGCGGTCAACAGACCGTATTGTCGGCCGGCACCTTGCCGCCCACCAGGTAGTTGTCCACCGAATCCTCCAAGCAGCTGTTGGCACGGCCGTAGGCGGTGTGTCCTTCACCCCTCCACGTCAGCAGGGAGGCGTTGCCCAGCTGCTTGCGCAGTGAGGCTGCCCAGTCAACGGGGGTTGCGGGGTCGCCTGTGGTCCCGATGACCACGATGGGGGAGCCACCGCTGTATTCCACAGGTGCCGGGGTGCGGAGGTTCTCGTAGGGCCAATCCGCACAGGTGGTCCCGCCGTAGGCAAAGAAGTAGCCGAGGGTGGGGGAGTCCTGCTCCAACCGCTTCTCTTCGGCGCGCATGCCTGCGGCATCCGACACCATGGGGTAGTCCAGGCAGTTGATCGCGTTGAAGGCGAACGTTGAATTGGAGGTGTACTTTCCGTCGGAGCCGCGGTCCGCGCCCAGGTCGGCCAGCCGGAGCATGAGGCTCACGTCTCCGGACAACGCCGCCTCCAGCGCCTGCGTGAGGGCCGGCCAGCTTTGGTCGTTGTAGAGCGGGGTGATGAGGCCGCTGACGAACATGGTGGCATTGACCAGGCGGCCGTCCTTGGCCGTGCGGGGAGTCTGCTGCACAGCGTTGATCAGGTCCCGGATCTGCTGCACTCCGGAATCGACATCACCGCTCAGGGGGCACTTGCCCTGCTTCTGGCAACTGGCAACGTAGCTGTGGAGCGCTTTTTCGAAGGCCCGGGCCTGGCCGCTGGTCAGGTCCTCATTGCTGATGGACGGGTCCAAAGCCCCGTCGAGGACCATGCGACCCACGTTGTCCGGGAAGAGTGAGGCGTAGGTGGAGCCCAGGAACGTGCCGTAGGAGTAGCCAAGGTAGTTCAGCTTGGTGTCGTTCACCACGGCCCGGAGTACGTCCAGGTCCTTGGCGGCGCTGACGGTGTCGATGTGGCCAAGGACCGGGCCGGTTTGCGCCGCGCACTGGTCAGCGATCGCCTTGTTGTCGGCCAGCGCCGCGGCCAGTCCGGCGTCGGTTTCGAGGGCATAGACCTTGGCACGGGCCGCGTCACGTTCTGCGTCGGTCATGCAGGTTACGGGAGCGGAGCGCTTGACGCCGCGCGGATCAAAGCCGACGAGGTCGTAGGCGTTGCGTACGCCGGCTGAAAAGTGGGTTGCGGCTGCGTCCTTGATGAAGTCGTAGCCGGAAGCGCCCGGGCCGCCGGGGTTGACCAGGAGGCTGCCGGTTTTCTTTCCGGTGCTGGACGCCCGCAAAGCGGCAAGCTGGATGGTGTCGCCGCCAGGATTGGCATAGTCCAGGGGGACGGTCACCTTGGCACATTGAAATTCCCCTTCGCAGGGCTGCCATACGACTTCCTGCGAGTAGAACTTTTCCAGGCCCGCGGGGGCGGACGCCACGATCGAGGGGTCGGCCTTGGCAGTGGCCGCCTCCGGGGGGTTCTTGTCGCCGCTGTTGAGGAGACTGCACGAGGCCAGGACCACGGCCAGGGCCATTGCTCCCGCGGCTCGGACTGCAACCGCCAGGGACCTGTGGGGTGCGGACAGGGGGCGGGCAGTCATCGGGTCTCCTTGGAGGGCTGGATCAGGCTGGCCGCCATGGACTCGATGGTCAGAAGCGGGGCAACGTTGGTTGTGGTGATGCGTTCGCGGGCTTTGTTAATGGCGTCCATGCGGGCCAGGGTGATCTCAGGAGTGCTGCGGGCGGCGAACTCTTCCAGCTCCCTCCTCAGCTCAACGTTGACCAGTTCCACGGCGTTCCCGAGTTGGATGATCAGCACATCGCGGTAGAAGGAAAGTAAATCGGTGAGCGTACGGTCCAGGGAGTCCGTGATGGATCTCTTGGCCCGCCGTTTCTGGTCGTCTTCGAGCTGTTTCAGCTGGCTGCGCATGGCCGGGGGCAGGGCTCCCGATTCGGGCGCTCCCAACGTTGCAAGGAGGGAGGCCTTCTCCGCTGCGTCCCGCTCCTCGTTGGAGCTGTTGGCCTCGGCGGTGGCGATCTTCACCAGCTTGTCCGCCATCATGACCGCGGCTGTGACGCCGCGGAGGCCGAGCGGAAAACGGACCGTTTCCAGCCGGCGTTCCCTTGCCGCTGGATCCCTGGCCAGCCGGCGGGCAATGCCTACATGGCTCTGCGCTACCCGGGCTGCCTGCTCCGCAAGGGCAGGGTCCACACCGTCACGCCGCACCAGCAGGGCTGCAACGTCCGAGGCCGGCGGCAGCCGTAAAGCGACGCTACGGCAGCGGGAGCGGATGGTGACCAGGACGTCGGCGGGGGACGGCGCGCAAAGCATCCAGACAGTCCGCGGCGTGGGTTCCTCGATGGCTTTGAGCAGTACGTTGGTGGTCCGCTCGGCCATGCGGTCGGCGTCCTCCACGACGATGATCCGCCAGCGCCCTGACGATGGCCGGTTACCTGCCGCCGCCACCAGTTCCCGGGCCTCATCGATGGTGATGGTGACCTTTTCGGTGCGCACGAACGTCACATCCGAATGGGTTTCACCCAGGATCGTGTGGCACGCCTGGCACTGCCCGCAGCCACGGAGGCCGACGTCCTCCTGGTCGCAGTTCAGTGCGGCGGCGAAGGCCTTGGCGGCGTTCGAGCGGCCGGAACCCGGCGGCCCCGTGAACAGCCAAGCGTGCGTCAGGCTTTCGCCGCTTGCGGCCTGGCGCAGTTGTTCGACGACGGCGGGCTGGCCCTGGAGGTCATCCCAGACGGTCACGCGCCACCGCCGTCGCCCGCTGCAGGTACCGCCCCTTGCGGTGCGTGGGCATGCGCTGCGAGGGGCGGCGCATCAAGCAAGGTTTCCACGCGGGCCAGGATCTGCGCAGCCAGGTCGTCAACCGGGAGGTGGGCAGGGAGGACCAGGTACGACGCGGGGCGGGCCGCCGCGAGGTCCAGGAAGGCGCCCCGGATCCGCGTGTGGAACTCGTCAGCTTCGGATTCAAGTCGGTCTTCGGCTGCCTGGCCTGCAGTGCGGCGCCGCCGGCCAAGCTTGGGGTCAACATCCAGGAGGACCGTAAGGTGCGGCTGCAGACCGGACGTGGCCCACTCGTTGAGGGACTGGACGGCGTCCTGGCCGAGTTTGCGGCCGGCCCCCTGGTATGCCACCGAAGAGTCGATGTAGCGGTCGGTCAGCACAATCTCGCCACGGCCAAGTGCCGGGCGGATAACCTGGGCGGCGTGGGCGGCGCGGGAAGCCGCGAAAATGAGGGCTTCCGTATGGGCGTCAATCTCGCCGTTGCCGTGATCCAGTACCAGCGAGCGCAGCTTTTCCCCAATGGGCGTGCCGCCGGGTTCACGGGTGCGCAGCACCGTGTGGCCCCGGGACTCCAGCGCGGCGGCAAGGCGGGCCGCCTGGGTGGACTTGCCGGCGCCATCGCCACCTTCGAACGCGATGAATAATCCGGCCTTCTGTTTGTTCACTTCTTAAGCCTACCGAGGCAGGCGGACATTTCCGGCTTCCACCCAGTGCCTGTGCAGGACAGGTGGAGGGGGCGCCGCCCACAAAACGTCACTGCTTTGACGTTGGATCAAACAGGAACAGTACGCTTTTCACCATGAGTCTTTCCGAGCACCAAGCCGCGTCCCTGTCACCCGAGACCGTGGTGGTGGCGGCCGGGCGGCCGCCGCGGGAAAGGGACCAGCCGGTCAACCCTCCCATCACCCTTTCCTCCACCTATTTCGGCACGGGCCCCCTTGGTGATGGCGACCGGGGATACGGCCGCTATTCCAACCCCACCTGGGACCCCTTCGAGGAGGCCTTGGGCCAGCTGGAAGGATCCGAGTTGCCCGGCCTGCTGTACGCATCGGGCCTCGCCGCGGTCAGTTCTGCGTTGTCGCTGATCCCCGCAGGGGGAGTCCTGGTTATGCCCAACCACAGCTACTCCGGCTCGCTGGTGATGGCCTCCGAACTCGCCCAAAAGGGCTTCATCGAGCTCCGGACCGTGGATATTGCCGATACGGATGCCGTTCAAGCAGCCCTGGCCCCTAAGGGACCGTCCGCGAAGGCCGCGGCCATGCTGTGGCTCGAAAGCCCCACCAACCCCATGCTCGGAATTGCCGACATGTCCGCCGTTGCAGAGGCCGCCCATGCCGCCGGCGCAATCGTCGTTACGGACAACACTTTCTCCACCCCCTTGGTGCAGCAGCCCCTGTCGCTGGGATCCGACGTCGTCCTCCACTCGGTGACCAAGTACCTGGCCGGGCATTCCGACGTTGTCCTCGGCGCGCTCGTCACCTCCAACCCGGACATCCGCGCCGCGCTCCTCCACCACCGGATCATCCACGGTGCTATTGCCGGACCCTTTGAAGCATGGCTGGCCCTGCGCGGCCTTCGGACCCTTGCGTTGCGCGTCGAGCGGTCCCAGGAGTCATCCATGGTCCTGGCGGAACGCCTTGCGGCGCACCCCGCCATCGAATCGATCCGCTTCCCCGGCCTCAGCACCGACCCCGGGCACGTCCGCGCCAAGGAGCAGATGAAGGGGTTCGGCTCCATCATCTGTATCCAGGTGGCGCCATCCGCAGGACTCAGCGGCGCCGACGCCGCTGACAAACTCGTGCAGGCACTGGAACTCTGGCTGCCTGCCACGTCCCTGGGCGGGGTGGAATCCCTCATCGAGCGCCGGCGCCGGCACTCGGCCGAACCCACCAGCGTGCCTGAGAACCTGGTGCGCCTTAGCGTAGGGGTGGAAAACGTTGAGGACCTCTGGGCTGACCTTAAGCAGGCGCTGGACACGCTGGGCGGCTAGGCTGGGTTTGTGGACGGTCGAATAATCATCGCGCTCGTAGAGCAGGCAGTGTTCTTCATCCTTGGCCTGGTGGCCTTGGGGCTTGAGCTGTGGGCGTTTGTGGACTGCCTCCGCCACCGGCCCAACGCCTTCGAAGCTACCGGAAAGCGGACCAAAACCTTCTGGCTTGCCCTCACCGGCGGTGCCACCGCCGTGGGCCTGATCTCGCTGCTGGGCACCGGTGGAGGCATCTTCAGCACCCTCGGCCTGTTCGGGCTGGCCGCTGTCGTGGCAGCCTCCGTCTACCTGGCCGACGTCCGGCCTGCAGTGAAAGACGCCGGCCGGGGCGGCAGCCGCAACATGGGCCCCTACGGCCCCTGGTGATCCCACCGGCGCCGGCCCATTCAACGGCTGACCGCATGATGTAAGGGCATCACTGCCTCCCAATCCACCGTCAGCTCACCCAGCCGCCACCTGGCCGGCCCGTCCTGGACCGGCCAGCCCGCTGCGCGCAGGCTCCGGCACATGCCTACCCAGCGCTGCCGGTTACCAAATGAGGCCAGCGCCGCGCTCTCAAGCCACGACCGGTCCATTGCCTGCATGAAAGCGTGCACCGGTTCACC
This sequence comes from Arthrobacter sp. FW306-07-I, assembly GCF_021800405.1. Lineage (NCBI taxonomy): Bacteria > Bacillati > Actinomycetota > Actinomycetes > Micrococcales > Micrococcaceae > Arthrobacter > Arthrobacter sp. FW306-07-I. Next base: position 704,737 of record NZ_CP084550.1, read on the forward strand.
GGGGACGTTGCGGTGGATCAGGGCTTTGGGCAGCCGCTCGGCCACGTCGGATGGCAGGTCGAAGCTCCCAAAGCGGACCGAGATGCTGAGGGACAGGGGCCGGTCCCGGTCCAGAGCCACCCACGTCACGCGCCGCCCAATCTCGTCACACGTGCCGTCGACGAACAGGCCGTCCGGAGCCAATCGTTCCTGCACCAGCCGCCAAATGCCCGGGACGTCAGCTTCCTCGTACTGCCGCAGGACGTTGAAGGCCCGGACCAGGACAGGGCGACCGGAAACAGGCAGCTCAAAGCCGCCGACGTGGAACGTCAGTCCGGGACGCTGCAGCGGAAGCGCCGCCCGGACGCGCTCCGGCTCGATCTCGATCCCGCAGACGCGTACGTCGGGCCGGATCACGGCGAGCCTTTCATGAAGTTCGACGGCGGTGGCCGGCGTTGCGCCATAGCCCAGGTCCACCACGAGCGGCTCGGGTGCCCTCCTCAGCCGCCACGCCTGCGGTCCTGCCAGCCAGCGGTCCAGCCGGCGCATCCGGTTGGGGTTGGTGGTGCCGCGGGTGACGTTGCCCACCGGCCGCCCCTTCCTGGCGGCGGAGGACCTGCCGGAAAGTTGCGGGGCATTGACCCGCTCAGCCTTTTGAACCACCGCACAACCCTATCTTCGCCGGCCGAGGTTTGTGAGCGCGGTTGCGGGCCGGCCTTGTAACGCTGGGCGGGCGGCAACACTGCTCGGCTAGGATGAAAATCATGACTTACAAGCTGATTCTGCTGCGCCACGGCCACAGCGAATGGAACGCCAAGAACCTGTTCACCGGCTGGGTGGACGTTGACCTGAACGACCAGGGCCGTGCGGAAGCAGCGCGCGGAGGTGAGCTGCTGGTGGAGAACAACATCCTCCCTGACATCCTCTACACCTCCCTGCTGAAGCGGGCCATCAACACGGCCAACATCGCACTGGACAAGGCCGACCGCGGCTGGATCCCCGTCAAGCGCGACTGGCGCCTGAACGAACGCCACTATGGCGCGCTGCAGGGCAAGGACAAAGCCCAGACCCTGGCCGAGTTCGGTGAAGATCAGTTCATGGAATGGCGCCGCTCCTACGACACCCCGCCGCCGCCCCTGTCCGATGACTCCGAGTTCTCGCAGGCCCACGATCCCCGCTACGCGGACCTGGGCGACGCCCTCCCGCGCACCGAGTGCCTGAAAGACGTCCTGGTGCGGCTCCTGCCCTACTGGGAATCGGACATCAAGGAAGACCTCAAGGCCGGGAAGACCGTCCTGGTCACCGCGCACGGCAACTCGCTGCGCGCACTGGTCAAGCACCTGGACGGCATCAGCGATGAGGCCATCGCCGGGCTGAACATCCCCACGGGCATCCCGCTGGTGTACGAACTGGACGAAAACTTCCAGCCGATCAAGCCCGGCGGCACCTACCTCGATCCCGAGGCCGCCGAGCAGGCCATCCTGGCCGTCGCCAACCAGGGCAAAAAGTAAGACTTCGCGGTTCTTCGCCGGGTGCTCGGTCGTTCCTCCCTTAGGCGCACTCCGGCCGAAGAACGCGCTGCGTCAAAGGTGAAACGACGACGGCGGCTGGTCACCTCAGGTGACCAGCCGCCGTCGTCGTTCTACTGGGCTTAGCTGTGCTCGGTGGCGTTCGGCTGCCAGGCGCCCGTGACCAGGTAGGTCACCTTCTGGGCAACGGAAACTCCGTGGTCAGCGAACCGCTCAAAGTAACGGCTGGCCAGGGCCACGTCCACGGTGGTGGCGGGGGAGCCTGACCAATCGGGTGCCGCGATGGCCTTGAAGACGCTCAAGTGCAAATCGTTGATGGCGGTGTTGGCCTTGAGGATGTCCCGGGCCACCTCAAGGTCACGGCTCTCCAGGAGGACGGTCAGCTTGTCAGCGATTTCCTGGTCCAGTTCGGCCATTCGGTTGAACGTGTCCGTCATGGATTCCGGAATAACCGTGGAGGGGTACCGGAGGCGGGCCAGCTGGGCGATGTGGCGGGCCAGGTCGCCCATGCGCTCGAGGGAGGCGCTCATCCGGAGGGAACCTACGATCATGCGCAGGTCGCTGGCGACTGGACCCTGCAGCGCCAGAATGTCGATTGCCCGCTCATCCAGGCTGTTCTGCAGGAAGTCAATGCGCGCATCCGCTGCGATGACGTCCTGGGCGAGGTCCACGTCCGCTACCTGGAAGGAGGTAGTGGCCTTGGCCATCGCTTCGCTGACCAGCCGGGAAATCTCCACCAGCTGGTCACCGACCTGGGTGAGCTCTTCCTGAAAAACCTTACGCACGTAGGCGTCCTTTCCTTGGAACTCCCGCCGGCCGCTCCAGGGCAGCAGGAATCGTGTCGCCGTTGGGCGCTCTAACCAGCAACTCTGGCATCGTCCGGTGAACGATTATGCCCACACAGATGAACGTTAGTTGAACCGTTTGCCGGATGGCTCCAAAGACGGCGGACGGCTCCAGGCAAGAGCATAAAGTGGAGCTGTGGATCCTATGCTCATTGGTCTGGTCGCCGGCCTTATCGGCCTGGCGCTTGGCACGTTCGGCGTGCTTGCCTACCGGGTCAGCGAGAAGCAGCGTGAGCTGCTGGACGTCGAACCCGAGGAGCCTGCGCTGCCGGCCGGTGCAGCGGAGGTGCTTGCCGTCGTCGGACGTGCCTTTGTGGTGCTGGACGACGTGGATGGTGTGGTCCGTGCCAGCCCTGCAGCCTACGCCTACGGCCTGGTCCGAGGGCATACTGTGGTCCACAAGGAACTCCTGGACATGACGGCAGGGGTCCGGCGGGACGGCGTCATCCTGGAAAAGCAACTGGAGCTTCCGCGGGGACCGCTGGGGCAGGGGACCATCATCGTCCAGGTCCGGGCAGCCATGCTGGGTGAGGAATACATCCTCCTCCTCGCTGATGACCGCACTGAGATCACCCGGACCGAAGAGATCCGCAACGACTTCGTCGCCAACGTGTCGCACGAACTGAAAACCCCGGTGGGCGCCATCTCGCTGCTGGCCGAGGCACTCGAATCCTCCGCCGATGACGAGGAAGCCGTCCGGCGCTTCGCCAAGCGCATGCACAAGGAATCGGCCAGGCTGGCCGCCCTGGTCCAGGACATCATCGAACTTTCCCGTCTGCAGGGCGCCAGCGTGATCCAGCAGGGCGGACCCGTGGACATTAACTCGGTTATTGCCGAGGCCGTGGATCGGTCACAGCTTCCCGCGGAGAGCAAGAACATCAGCATCGTGGTGGGAGGACGAACCAACGGTAAGGTGTTCGGCGACCAGGACCTCCTGGTAACGGCCCTGCGGAACCTCATTGACAACGCCATCCGCTATTCACCCCCCAACACGCGGGTCGGCATCGGCGGGCGTTCCAGGGAAGGCCTGGTCTCGATTTCCGTGACCGACCAGGGGGAGGGGCTCAGCCCCGAGGAGCAGGAGCGCGTCTTCGAGCGCTTCTACCGGGTGGACGCGGCACGGTCGCGCCAGACCGGCGGCACAGGCCTGGGCCTGAGCATCGTCAAGCACGTGGCCTCCAACCACGGCGGTGAAGTGACGCTGTGGTCCCAGCCCGGGCAGGGATCCACCTTTACCCTCCGGCTGCCCGAAATGGAAGGGCAGGAGGGCGACGGCGGTCCTTCAGTTCCGGGAGCGCCGGCAGTGTTGCCGGCGCAGGTGCGGGAGACACCCGGGCAACCAACTCTGACCCAAGTACCCCGCGCCGCCGGCGCACCAGAACCGGGCGCTACAGAACAAGGAGCCAACGCTTGAGCAGGATTTTGATTGTGGAGGATGAGGAATCGTTCAGCGATCCCTTGTCCTATTTGCTGGGTAAAGAAGGGTTCGAGGTGGAGGTGGTGGACAACGGACTGGACGCCATCACCGAATTCGACCGCAACGGCGCAGACCTGGTGCTGCTCGACCTGCAGCTTCCGGGCCTCTCCGGCACCGAGGTGTGCCGCCAGCTGCGACAGCGCTCCAGCGTCCCCGTGATTATGCTGACCGCAAAGGACTCCGAGATCGACAAGGTAGTGGGCCTGGAGCTTGGCGCGGATGACTACGTGACCAAGCCGTACTCGTCCCGCGAACTGGTGGCCCGGGTCAGGGCCGTGCTGCGGCGCCAGGGTGAGCCGGAAGAGCTGATCTCGTCCACGGTCCAGGCCGGACCTGTCCGCATGGATATCGAGCGGCATGTGGTGAGCGTGGGGGGCGAGCAGGTCCTGCTTCCGCTGAAGGAATTCGAACTCCTGGAGATGCTCCTGCGCAACTCGGGCAGGGTGCTGACCCGGGGCCAGTTGATCGACCGCGTGTGGGGCTCCGACTATGTGGGCGACACCAAGACCCTGGATGTCCACGTGAAGCGGCTCCGCGGCAAGATCGAGCCCGATCCCTCCGCCCCGCGCTACCTGGTGACTGTCCGCGGCCTCGGTTATAAGTTCGAACCCTAAACGGGACGGACAGCGGCACAACAAAAGGGAGGAGCCCAGTGGGCTCCTCCCTTTTGTTGTGTTTGTTGGCCTCCGGGCCCGGTGACCGCTTAGCGGCTGGTGGCGGTTGCCGTTGCGCTCGGAGTGGCGCTGGCGGACGAGCTTGCCCCTGCCGATGTGCTGGCGGAGGAGCTGGTGCTGGCGGAGGAGCTTGCGCTGGCTGAAGAGGAAGACGTCGCCGAGGAGCTCGGGGTGGGGACGTAGTTCTTGTACTCCTGGAGGGTGGCGTCCAGGACCGGAACCTTCACCGTGTTGCTGACGTTGGTGCCGTTTTCGCTGATCTTGACGTCCACCAGGGAGCCAGGCTTGCCGCCGGTGGTGCTCAGGATGGCGGGATCAGATTTCTCGTTGAGCAGGGTGTAGGAGTTGGCTTTTACCGGAACCTCTGTCTGCGACCCCTTGGCGCCGTTGACCGTGAGCTTCACGTCCTTGGAGGAAGAGTTGTAGACGGCGCCGATGAGGCGGCCGGGCTCGTTTTCGCCCGTGGAGACGATGAGGATGTTCCGCAGCTGCAGGGGACCGAGGTCTGCGCGGATGCCGTCCGAGGCGGAGTACTGATGGCTGGTCTGCTGGGGCGTGATGTAACCGCAGCCCGCGGTCAGCAGGCTGGCGCCAAGGGCAGCAGCCGTCAGTGCCAGTTTGCCGCGCTGGGCCCGGTTCATCGCAGTGGAACGCACGTCACGTACTCCTCAAGAAATTTGAAGTCTTTTTCAGCCATAGCCTATCCGCAAAGAGGGTCAAACGAGGATTCGGCCGTGTCACAACCCCTATGGGAACGCTCACTTGATGCACTAATCTGCGCATTCGTCAAGAGGGTGGACGAGGTTGATTGGGCCGTTTTCCCGCGTATTTTCGCGGTTGCAGGCACTTTCCCCGGCCGGTCATATGCCTGAATCGTGATAAACTGGTCAGCGGGAAAGGGGAAATGTCCACATGGTATTTGAGGTCGGCGAGACAGTAGTTTACCCTCACCACGGTGCTGCGAAGATTGAAGAAATCAAGATGCGCACCATCAAGGGCGAAGAGAAGATGTATCTCAAGCTCAAGGTGGCCCAGGGTGATCTGACCATTGAAGTTCCAGCAGAGAACGTTGACCTTGTTGGGGTCCGGGACGTAGTGGGCAAGGAAGGCCTGGAGCACGTGTTCGATGTGCTCCGCGCCGAGTTCACCGAGGAGCCCACCAACTGGTCACGCAGGTACAAGGCAAACCTGGAGAAGCTTGCTTCCGGTGACGTCATCAAGGTGGCAGAGGTTGTTCGCGACCTGTGGCGCCGGGATCATGACCGGGGCCTTTCCGCAGGCGAGAAGCGAATGCTGGCCAAGGCCCGCCAGATTCTGATTTCAGAACTGGCGCTGGCTGAAAAGACCGACGAGGAGAAGGCTGCAAGCGTTCTCGACGAGGTCCTGGCTTCCTAAGAATTTAGCCCCGGCGCACGCAAGTGCCGCCGGGGCTTCTTTTTTTGGGCGCACCGGCGGTGCCCGCGCACCCGCCGGAAGTGCCGGCGTCGTAGGCTAGTCCGCATGAGTGAATCACCTCCGCGCCTGGTCACAGCCGTCATCCTGGTGGCCGCAGGTTCCGGGCAACGCCTCGGCTATGGCATGCCCAAGGCGGCCGTGCCGCTTGGCGGCGAGCCGATCCTGATGCATTCCCTGCGCGGCATCGTCGCGTCCGGGGTTGCCACGCAGGTGTGCGTCGCCTTGCCCGCGGGGGACCAGGGCCTGCGCCAGCTGTGCGACGACTTCCGCGGAGAACTCGCCGACGGCGGTCCCCTCCTGAGCCTTGTCGAAGGCGGGTCCACCAGGGCTGACTCCGTCCGGGCCGGCATCGCTGCCCTGATGGAGGGGATCGAGGCGGTGCTGGTGCACGATGCCGCGCGCGCACTGACACCTGAGTCGGTTTTCCACCGTGTGTCCGACGCGCTGGCCGCCGGTGCAGATGCCGTCATTCCCGCGCTTCCGGTCGTGGACACGGTCAAGACCGTAGCCGCCACCGCGGGGGAGGGCGCGGCTTTCGCCCCCGAGGTTGTTACCGGGACTGCCCGCCGCGAGGAACTGCGCGCGGTCCAGACGCCCCAGGGTTTCAGGATCGACACCCTGTTGCAGGGCCACCAGGCGGCACAGTCCTTGGACGAGGAACAGTCCGCGGCTGTCACCGATGACGCCATGCTGGTTGAAATGCTCGGCACTTCCGTCCACGTGGTCCGCGGATCAACGCAGTCCCTCAAAATCACCACTCCGCTGGACCTGATCTTCGCCGAAGGCCTCCTGGAAGGCCCGCTCGGAGCCCGGTGGGTGGAAGGATGAGCCACGACATGGTCCTCCCGCGGACCGGCGTGGGAATCGACGTCCATGCCTACGCCCCCCACGACGCCCCACGCCCGCTCTGGCTGGGTGGCCTGCTCTGGCCCGGAGAACGCGGCCTCGCCGGGCACTCTGACGGCGATGCCGTGGCGCACGCTGCCGCGGACGCGCTGTTCTCCGCCGCCGGCATCGGGGACCTTGGCACGCACTTCGGCACGGACCGGCCCGAGTTTGCCGGCGCCTCCGGTGCCACCCTCCTGGCCGAGGCAGCCCGGATTGTCCGGGCAGCCGGCTTCGAGATCGGCAACGTTGCGGTGCAGTTCGTGGCTAACCGGCCCAAGTTCGGGCCCCGCCGGGAGGAATCCCAAAGAGTCCTCAGCGAAGCGGCGGGCGCGCATGTGGGGGTCACGGCAACCACCAGCGACGGCTTGGGCTTCACCGGACGTGGAGAGGGCATCTCCGCGGTAGCCACCGCCCTGGTGTACCCGCAGCAGTCCTAAGCCATCGGCTAGTCTGGAGCGGTGACCCTGCGCTTCTATGACACTGCCTCCGCCGAAGTCCGGAACTTCGTCCCCCTCATCGAGGGCAAGGCCAGCCTCTATTACTGCGGGGCCACCGTCCAGGGCATGCCGCACGTGGGCCACATCCGTTCCGCCATCGCTTTCGACCAGCTGACGCGCTGGCTGCAGTACCGGGGCCTGCGGGTCACCGTCGTCCGCAACGTGACGGACATCGATGACAAGATCCTGGCCAAGTCTGAGGCTTCCTTCGCGCCGGACTTCAGCCCGGAAGCGGGGGAGGTGCCCCGCGAAGAGTGGTGGGCGCTGGCGTACCGCTACGAGCGCGAATTCCTGAAGGCGTACGACACCCTCGGCGTTTCCCGCCCTACCTACGAACCTCGGGCCACCGGGCATATCCCCGAGATGCACGCCCTGATCCAGCAGCTGATTGAGCGCGGCCACGCCTACCCTGCCCTTGACGATTCCGGGGACGTCTACTTCGACGTCCGCTCCTGGGACCGGTATGGTGCGTTGACCCGGCAGAACATCGACGACATGCAGGCAGCGCCCGACGCCGATCCCCGCGGCAAGAAGGACCCCCGCGACTTTGCGCTGTGGAAGGGCTCCAAGGAAGGAGAGCCGGCCACCGCCAGCTGGGCCTCGCCCTGGGGCAAGGGCCGGCCGGGCTGGCATCTTGAGTGCTCCGCTATGGTCACCAAGTACCTCGGCACTGCTTTCGATATCCACGGCGGCGGCCTGGACCTGCGCTTCCCGCACCACGAAAACGAGATGGCGCAGTCGCAGGCGGCCGGCCATTCGTTCGCCAACTTCTGGATGCACAACGGGATGGTGACCTACCAGGGCGAGAAGATGTCCAAGTCCATCGGCAACACCATCAGCCCTGCCGAGATGCTGGAGCTGGCCCCGCCACGCGTGGTGCGGTACTACCTTGGCCAGGCGCATTACCGCTCGGTGCTGGATTACCGGCCCACCTCGCTGCAGGAGGCCGCGGCCGCCGTCGAACGCATAGACGGGTTCCTGGCCAAGGCCGCGGCACGGTTCGGCGGCGACGCCGGGATCGCCGATGGCAACCACGGCCCCTCCTCCGGAATCGACGCATTCTGCGAAGCCATGGACGACGACCTCAACGTTCCCCGCGCCCTGGCGGCGTTGCACGAGACGGTCCGGGCCGGCAACACTGCCCTGGCGGAAGGTGACGACGCCGCCGCACGGGATGCGATGCACGCAGTGGTCCTCATGACGGACGTCCTGGGCCTCAACGCCGTCGCCGGGTCCGCAGCCGTGAACACGCGGGAGGCCGAGGCGCTGGAGGTCCTCGTGGAAGCCCAACTGGCAGCGCGCGCAGCTGCCCGCGCCGAAAAGGACTGGGCGGCTTCCGATGCCATCCGGGACACCCTGAACCAGGCCGGCGTGGTGGTGGAGGACGGCCCGGATGGCGCCACCTGGAGCCTCAAGCGCGACTGAACCCTGCCCAGCCCGGTTGAACCCCACTCACCGGCGGCCAGCCCCGATTTTTTTCGGGTCAGTAGACTGGTATGCAGACTCAGTCAGCACAATCAAGGGTGGAACATCATGGCCAACAATGGTCGCCGATCGGTGAAAGCGAAGAAGGGCCCAACCGTCGGAACCGGGGGCCACGGCCGCAAGGCCCTCGAAGGCAAGGGCCCCACGCCCAAGGCCGAGGACCGCGTCTACCACAAGGCCCACAAGGCACGGCAGCTCGCCGAACGGTCCGCCGCGAAGCGCGGTACCGGTGCCCGCAGCGCCGGCGCCGCCAAATCCGGCCCCAAGGGACGCGCCACCGAGGAAGTGGTCACCGGACGCAACTCGGTGGTTGAAGCCCTCCGCGCCGGCATCCCCGCCAAGGCACTGCACGTGGCCATCCGCATCGAGATGGACGACCGCGTCAAGGAATCCCTGAAGCTTGCCGCCGAACGCGGCATTCCGCTGATGGAGACCGGCAAGCCCGAGCTGGACCGGATGACGGATGACGCCGTCCACCAGGGCCTGGTGCTGCAGATCCCGCCCTACGAGTACCAGGACGCTTACGAACTGGCCGAAGAAACCGTGGAGAAGTGGAAGAAGGGGCACGTTGCCAACGCCCCGCTCTTCGTCGCCCTGGACGGCATCACTGACCCCCGGAACCTGGGCGCCATCATCCGCTCCGTCTCCGCGTTCAGCGGCCACGGCGTCATCGTGCCCGAGCGCCGCTCCGTGGGCGTCACCGCCGCCGCATGGAAGACCAGCGCCGGCGCCGCAGTCCGCGTCCCGGTGGCCCGCGCCTCCAACCTGAACAACGCCCTGAAGCAGTTCAAGAACATGGGCATTTTCGTGCTGGGGCTCGACGGCGACGGCGACGTTTCGCTGCCGGACCTCACCCTGGCCACCGAACCGGTGTGCATCGTGGTGGGCTCGGAAGGAAAGGGCCTGAGCCGCCTGGTCCGGGAAAACTGCGACCAGATTGTCTCCATCCCCATCGATTCCGCCATGGAGTCGCTCAACGCCTCGATGGCCGTGGGCATCTCGCTGTACGAGGTCTCACGCCAGCGCGCCGCGGGATAGTTTCGGCGGGATAGTTTCTCCGGGACTTGATCCCGGGCAGGTTGCCGGCGCCGCAGGGGTGTCCGGGCTGGTCAAGTGCTGCTGACCGCTACTATTTAGGTGATGGTCATGCCGCTTTTCGACACAACATCCGCCATGGACGCCTCCACGGCTGTTCCGCTTGGGGTGAGCGTTCCGCGCGCGGATTCCGGCGGCACCCGCCACCACACGGGCGGACGGGCCAACGTTGCCTGCTTCGCGCCGGCCGTCTCCAGCCTGGACATCGTCTACTGCCCTCCGGGCGGCCAGTGGCGGATCCAGACCCTGGCCAACATCACAAAAGGCGTCCACCACGGCATCGTTGAGGACATGCCCTACGGCTCGCGCTACGGCTTCCGTCCGTCATCGGACACCCGGCCGTTGCCGCCGGCCCTTATCCCGGGCAACGGGAACGGTTCGGGCAGGCAGCCCCTCCTGCTGGACCCGTACGGCAGGGGAATCGACCAGCGCGGCGGCGTCCTCACCAGTGTCCGCACCGCCACCGAGTTCGACTGGGGAACCGATGAACGCCTTAGTCTTCCCTGGCGCAACACCATCGTCTATGAAGCCCATGTGCGCGGCCAGAGCATGCTGCACCCGGATGTGCCGGAAAAACTGAGGGGCACCTACGCCGGCCTGGCGCATCCTGCCGTCGTCGAGCACCTCACCAGCCTGGGCATCACGTCTGTCCAGCTGCTGCCAGTCCACTTCCACATCGATGAGCCGCACCTGCAGGATCTGGGCCTCAGCAACTACTGGGGCTACAACACCGCTGCCTTTTTTGCCCCCCACCCGGGGTACGCCACCCAGGCGGCACAGGAAGCCGGTGCCCAGGCTGTCCAGGACGAGTTCAAGGCCATGGTCAAGGCGCTGCACGCCGCCGGGCTGGAGGTCATCCTCGACGTCGTCTACAACCACACCGCGGAAGGCGGAGAGGACGGGCCGGTCCTAAGCTTCAAGGGCTTGGGGGAGGACACGTACTACCGGGTGGACGGCCACGGCAAGTTCGTCGATACCACCGGCTGCGGCAACTCGCTCAACTTTGCTGAACCACGGGTGGTCCAGCTGGTGACTGACTCGATGCGGTACTGGGTGGACGAGTTCCACATCGACGGCTTCCGCTTCGACCTGGCTGTCACGCTGTGCCGCAATGCGGCGAACGAATTCGACCCCAAGCACCCCTTCCTCACCGGCGTCGCCGCCGATCCCGTCCTGTCCGAGGTCAAGCTGATCGCCGAACCCTGGGACATTGGCTACGGCGGCTGGCAGACCGGCCAGTTCCCGCCCGGGTGGGTGGACTGGAACGACCACTTCCGGGACGCAGTGCGGACCTTTTGGCTGGCAGACAGGGCGGCGATCGATTCCGGCGGCCACGGCGGGACCATGGCCAAGCTGGCGGACGCCCTGTCCGGTTCCGCAGGCCTCTTCCAGGCCTCCGGCCGTTCGCGCCTGGCCTCGGTCAACTTTGTTACCGCCCACGACGGCTTCACCATGAACGACCTGGTGTCCTACGACCGCAAGCACAACGAGGACAACGGCGAAGAGAACAGGGACGGGCACGGGGACAACCGCAGCTACAACCACGGTGTGGAGGGCCCTACCGAGAACGGTGCGATCCTGGCCAAGCGGGCCCAGTCCAGGCGCAACCTGATGGCATCGCTGATGGTCTCGCTGGGGGTGCCCATGATCACTGCCGGAGACGAGCTGGCAAGGACGCAGCAGGGCAACAACAACGCCTACTGCCAGGACAACCACATCACCTGGCTGGACTGGACGCTCTCGCCGGAGGCACACGAAATGCTGCGCAGCACCAAGCGGTACATCCGGTTGCGCAAAGAGTTCCTGGCCGCCCAGCCCCACGACTTCCCGGTCCGGGACGAGCAGTCCTATCTGTACTGGTTCGACCAGGACGGGCAGCCCATGTCCGCCGAACGCTGGAATGATCCGCAGCAACGTGTCATGCAGCTGCTGCTCGGCGATGACGGCGGCGACCTTGCTGGCCTTGTGGTGGTCAACGGCAGCGCCTCGGACGTGCAGGTCACCCTTCCGAACACAGGGAGGCCGGCCCCCAGCCTGTTCGAGCTTCGGCTGACTACCTCACCGCGCCACAAGGAGCGGCAGGGCATACAGGTGCCGTCGGGGGAAACGGACCTCGCGGAGGCCAACTCCATCAACATCTACCGCACGTAGCCAGAAACTACCCAGCCCCAGAACAACCAGGACCAGCCGGCAGGTACCCCGAATGCGCAACCGCTCCATCGTTCCCTTGCTCATCACCACCCTGGTGGTGCTGGCCATGGTGGCGTTCGGCGGGGCCGGGCTACTGGGCGGGCAGACGGAAAGTACGACGCCGGGAACGGCTTCCAGCCAGGCGTCCCCTCCGGGCGGCGCGGCTGCGTCCGGGGCGGCGAAGCAGTCTGCGCCCCACCGCGCTGCCAACCCGTCCAGCCTGCCCGAAATCAGGGAGTCCTCGCTCCCGGTCGAAGGCCGCAGGGTGCTGGCGCTGATCCGCGCGGGCGGCCCGTACCCGTACAGCCAGGATGACCAGGTCTTCGGCAACTTCGAGCGGGTCCTGCCGGCCAGGGACCGGGGCTACTACCGCGAATACACCGTCCCCACGCCCGGCGAAGGGGACCGGGGCGCACGGCGCATCGTGGCAGGGAACGGCGGCGAGAAGTATTACACGGGTGACCACTACGCAACGTTCAAGTACATAGCGGAAGGCAGTTAGCACAACCATGAAAATCTTCTCCGGCGACACCTGGACCCTGGAAGAACTGCAGGAACAGGTTGCCGACGCCGGGCGCCGCAGCGTGGTGGTCCCGCCGGCGGACAGCAAGCGCGCGGTCCTGGAAACCTTCGGCGAGGTCCTGGGCTTTCCCGAACACTATGGCGTGAACCTCGATGCCCTGAACGACTCGCTCCACGACTTCGCCGACAGCATTACCGACAACGGCAATCCGCCCGTCACGGTGCTGTGGCAGGTGGCCGCCCCGTTCCGCAGCGACCGGTCGTTCGGCATCATCTGCGAAATCCTGCAGGATGCCGAACGGTACGCGGGCAAGGACCTTGCCGTCACGGCAGTGCTGCTCTGAATCAGACCTTGATGCCCTAACCCCGCGCCGCCAGCGCTAGCCCTGCGGGCGCTCCTCGTGCGAAACATAGGTGTCCAGCAGTGCCGAGGCCCTGCCGCCGTCGTCCTCCGCCGCCAAGCCCTTCCGCATGCTTTCCGCTTTTTCCCGCCCTGCCGGGAAGGGCGGGAGAAGCGGGACTTCGGGGTCGGTCAGCACCTCGATCACCACGGGGCAGTCCGCGGCGAAGGCCTGGTCCCACGCGTCTGCAAGACGCTCCGGATCCTCGACCCGGATGCCTTTGAGCCCCAGCAGGTCGGCGTAGCCGGCAAAGGGAAAATCGGGCAATTCCTGGCTCGCCGCAAACCGCGGCTCCGCCTCCGACTCGCGCTGTTCCCAGGTAACCTCGGTCAGCTCCCGGTTGTTGAAGACGCACACCACGAACCGCGGGTCCTGCCACTGGCGCCAGCGGTGCGCCACCGTGACCAGCTCGGCCACGCCCAGCATCTGCATCGCGCCATCGCCGGCCAGGGCCAGCAGCGGACGGTCAGGGTGCGCCAGCTTGGCAGCGATGCCGTACGGGATGGAGCAGCCCATGCTGGCGAGGGTCCCGGAGAGGTGGGCAGGGACACCCTGGGGGAGCGTCAGTTGGCGGGCGTACCAGTACACGCAGCTCCCGACGTCGACACTCACCAGGGCGTCTTCGGGAAGCCGGCCATTGAGCTCGCGCACCACACGTTCCGGGTTGACAGGGCTGGCGGGGACAGCGGCGCGGTCTGCAGCCAGGATGCGCCAACGGCTGACTTCTTCCTCCACCTCGGAGCGCCACGGGGTCCGCGGACGGTGTTCCAGCCGTTGGTTGAGGGCGTCAAGGGCTGAAGCGGCGTCGCCTGCCAGGCCCACCTCCACGGGGTAGCGGTTGCCGATCTTCTTTTCGTCGATGTCGATCTGGACGGTACGGGCCGCACCGGGCGGCGGATAGAACTCGGTCCAGGGATCGTTGGAGCCCACAATCAGGAGAGCGTCGCAGGTGCCCAGCAGGTGCGCGCTGGCCGTGGTGCCGAGGTGTCCCATGGTTCCCACCGCGATGGGCAGGGTCTCATCCACGTAGGGCTTGCCCAGCAGGCTGGTGGCGATTCCAGCGCCAAGCTTCTCGGCAATCGCCACTACTTCCTCGCGCGCGTGCCTTGCTCCCTGGCCCACCAGGAGCGCCACCCGTTCCGCCGAGTTGAGCAGGGCGGCCGCGGCTGCAAGGTCCTCTTCGCGCGGCGTCTTGGCTGCGGCGCTCCAGGACGGGGCGGTGACCACGATGCCGTGCTGCTGTTCAAGCTCCGGCGCCGGCGCGGACTGCACGTCGTGCGGGATGATCACCACGCAGGGGGAGGAGGTAGCCTTCGCCGTCCGGAAGGCCCGGTCCAGCACCATGGGCACCTGCTCCGCCGTGCTGACCTGCTGCACGAACTGGGAAGCAACGTCCTTGAACAGCGCCATGAGGTCGATTTCCTGCATGTAGGCAGAACCCAGCACGGTGCGGCTTTGCTGCCCCACGACGGCCACCACCGGCACGCCGTCCAGCTTGGCGTCGTACAGCCCGTTGAGCAGGTGGACGGCGCCGGGGCCTTGGGTGGACGTAACCACTCCTACGCCGCCGGTGTATTTTGCATGGCCCACGGCCATGAACGCCGCGGACTCCTCATGCCGCGCCTGGACAAACTCAACACGGCCCTCGGTGCGGCGCAGGGCGCCCATGAACCCGTTGATGCCGTCGCCGCTGTAGCCGAAGACCCGGTCCACACCCCACGTGGTGAGGCGCTCCACAATTACATCGGCCACCGTACGTTCGGTCATTGGTCCTCCTGGGTCGGGTTCCTGGCCTGCCTGCCAGGAACCGTACCCATCAGACCCGGGGGCTAAGCGTTGACGATCAGTCCCAGCTCGGCCTTGGAGGCCAGTGCTTCGTGCCGCGGCAGGACCCGTACGGTGTAGCCGAACGGCCCCGAGCGGTCAATCACCAGGGAACCGCTGAACAGATGGCGGCCGTTGCCCAGGTCCTCCTTCACCTGCAGCTCCATCATGGTGATGTCCGCCAGGGTGTCATTCTCTTCCGCCCGCCCGTAGGCCACCTCCACGCAGACATCGTCGGGGGTGAGCGCGTTCAGGGCCACGTAGGCGTTGACCTGCAGGGTGTCGCCGATCTGCGGGTCCTCGGAAACGCCCACGGAGTCCACATGCTCCACATGCACCTGCGGCCACGCGCCGCGGACCTTTGCCGACCAGGACGCCAGCGCCCGGGCCTGGGCGTAGGAGTTGGCGGTGGCGCTGCGGCCTGCATCCGCGGCGGGGCGGTACAGGGTGTTCACGTAGTCCCGGAGCATGCGTTCGGCCGAGACCTGCGGCCCCAGGTGGGACAGGGTGTGCTTGATCATGGACACCCAGTGGGTGGGCACCGTTTCGCTCCTGGTGGTCGACGGCCCCGCAGCCCCGGCGCCCTCAGAGACCGTGCTCCCGTAGAAGCGCGGAGCCACCTGCGTTTCCAGCAGCTCGTAGAGCGCGGCAGCTTCGATGTCGTCGCGTTCCTCCGGCGAGGCGTCGTTGTTGGCGGTGGGGATGGCCCAGCCGTTCTCGCCGTCGTACATCTCATCCCACCAGCCATCCAGGACGGACAGGTTCAGGGACCCGTTCAGTGCCGCCTTCATGCCTGACGTGCCGCAGGCTTCCAAAGGCCGCAGCGGATTGTTCAGCCAGACGTCGCAGCCGGGGAACAGGGTCCTGGCCATGGCGATGTCGTAGTTGGGAAGGAATGCGATCCGGTGCCTGATTTCCGGATCATCCGAGAAACGCACCAGGTCCTGGATCATCTTCTTGCCGGCGTCATCGGCGGGGTGGGACTTGCCGGCGATGACCAGCTGGATGGGGTGTTCTTTGTGCAGGAGCAGTGCCTTCAGCCGGGCAGGTTCGCGCAGCATCAGGGTGAGCCGCTTGTACGTGGGCACACGGCGGGCGAACCCGATGGTGAGCACGTCCGGGTCAAGGACGTTGTCTGTCCAGCCCAGCTCGGCGTCGGCGGCGCCGCGCTTCTTCCATGCGGCACGCAGCCTGCGCCGGACGTCCTCCACCAGGGCAGCCCGCAGCTCCCGGCGCAGGGCCCAGACATCGGCGTCGCTGACGTTGTAGGCGAGGTCCCACTTGCCCAGCGCTTCAGCCTCGCTGCCGAACTGGTCGCGGGCCAGCTTGGAGATGCGGCTGTCCACCCACGTGGGCACGTGGACGCCGTTGGTCACCGAGGTGATGGGCACCTCCGAGTGGTCGAAGCCCGGCCACAGCGCGGAGAACATGCCGCGGGACACCTCGCCGTGGAGCTTGGCGACGCCGTTGGCGCGCTGGGCCAGGCGCAGGCCCATGACGGCCATGTTGAAGACGGAGGGGTTTCCGTCCGCGTAGTTTTCCCGGCCGAGTTCCAGGATCCGGTCCACCGGCACCGCGGGGGCCAGCCCGGCCTGGAAGAAGTGGCTGATCTGGTTGATTTCGAACCGGTCGATGCCGGCCGGGACCGGCGTGTGGGTGGTGAACACCGTTGAGGCGCGCCCGGCGGCCAGCGCTTCGTCGAAGGTCAGTGCCTGTTCGCCGGACATCAGTTCCTGGATGCGTTCGATCCCCAGGAAGCCCGCGTGCCCTTCGTTGGTGTGGAACACCTCCGGTGCGGGGCAGCCGGTCAGCTTCTGGAAGGCGCGCAGGGCCTTGACCCCGCCCATCCCCAGCAGGAGCTCCTGCTGCAGCCGGTGGTCGCCGCCGCCGCCGTACAACCGGTCGGTGATGCTGCGGGCGGCGTCGTCGTTGCCGGGAACGTTGGAGTCCAGGAGGAGCAGGGGCACGCGTCCGACGTCGGCCCGCCAGATGTGTGCCAGCAGGCGCCGGCCGTTGGGCAGGGGGAGGGAGACCTGCAGGGCCTTGCCGTTGCCGTCCGGGGAGGGCTCCCGGAGCAGGGTGAGGGGGAGGCCGTCCGGGTCCAGGACGGGGTAGGTCTCCTGCTGCCAGGCATCGCGGGAGAGCGACTGCTTGAAGTAGCCGGCCTGGTAGAGCAGGCCCACCCCGATGAGGGGGACGCCCAGGTCCGAGGCTGCCTTGAGGTGGTCGCCGGCGAGGATGCCCAGGCCACCCGAATACTGGGGAAGCACCTCGGTGATGCCGAACTCGGGGGAGAAGTAGGCAATGGAGGCGGGTGCATCCGCGCCCAGCCCCTGGTACCAGCGCGGCTCCTCAAGGTACCGGTCGAGGTCCTTTTCGGCGGCGCGCACCCGCTCCACCACGGACTGGTCCGCAGCGAGCTGCTGGAACTCCTCGCGACTGACCATCCCCAGGAAACCGATGGGGTCCTGCCCACTTTCCTCCCAGAGGCGCGGGTTCAAGCCGGCGAAAAGTTCCCGGGTAGGGCGGTGCCAGGACCACCGCAAATTGCTGGCCAGCCTGGCCAGCGGCCGAATGGGCTCGGGGAGGACTGTACGGACCGTAAACCTGCGGATTGCCTTCACCTGCGTCACACTAACCGACAACATGCGCGGCCGGAACCAGCTTTCGGTTTCTTTTGGGTAAATGACAGGGGCATGAAGAAATTGGCCGCGGCACGGCGGATTTAGTGAGCAGGCTTAGCAATCCTGCTCATTTCTCGCTAACGTCAAGCCTGTGACGACTAACTCAGGAACCAGTGCAGCATCCACCAAAATGCCCCAGCGCCGAATCACCGAGGGCCTGCGGTTCGGACGTTTTCCCATCACCGCCGTGCAGCCTGTCGTTGAGGACGGCAAGTTCCCGGCCAAGGCCCTGCCCGGCGAGGGGATCGTGGTGGGCGCCACCGCCTTCCGCGAAGGCCATGACATGCTCGGCGTCAGCGCAGTGCTGCTGGACCCGTCCGGTGCAGAGCGCCAGCGCGTCCGGCTTGCGCCGCCCCGCGGGGAACGCGGAATGGGGACCGACCGCTGGGAAGGCATCCTCACGCCGTCGGAAACCGGAAACTGGTCCTTCGTCATCGAAGCCTGGCACGACCGCTACGGCACCTGGCACCACAACGCTGAAGTGAAGATCGACGCCGGCATCGACGTCGAACTCATGCTTGCGGAGGGTGCCAAGCTGCTTGGCGAAGCCGCCGCGGAGGACTTTCGGGACGACGTGGACCGGGCAGCCCTGCAGCGTGCCGCGGACGTCCTCGCGGACCAGTCCCGCGGCACCGAGGAACGCCTCGGGGCCGGGTTCAGCGCGGAAATCGCGGACATCGTTGCCCGTCAGCCCATCCGCGAACTGGTGACCGTGTCGCGGAAATACCCGCTGCTGGTGGAGCGGGACCGTGCCGGCCGTGGCGCCTGGTACGAGTTCTTCCCCCGGTCCGAAGGCGCCGTCAAGGACCACAACACCGGCACCTGGACCTCAGGGAACTTCCGGACCGCGGCAAAACGGCTCGACGCCGTGGCCGCCATGGGATTCGACGTCCTGTACATGCCGCCTATCCATCCCATCGGACTGCAGCACCGCAAGGGCCCCAACAACACGCTCGTGGCGGGCCCCAACGACCCCGGCTCGCCCTGGGCGATCGGAGCCAAGGAGGGCGGCCATGACGCCATCCATCCCGACCTCGGTTCCTTTGAGGACTTCGATGCCTTCGTGGCCCGTGCCAACGAGCTGGGCCTGGAAGTAGCCCTGGACCTCGCGCTCCAGGCCGCCCCGGACCACCCCTGGGTGCAGTCCCACCCGGAATGGTTTACCACGCGCGTGGACGGCAGCATTGCCTACGCGGAAAACCCGCCAAAGAAGTACCAGGACATATATCCGCTCAATTTCGATAATGACCCGGAAGGCCTTTCGCAGGAAATTCTGCGGATTGTGCTGCTCTGGGTCAGCCATGGCGTAAAGATCTTCCGCGTGGATAACCCGCACACCAAACCCGTCTGGTTCTGGGAATGGCTTATTGCCGAAGTGAATAAAACGGAGCCCGGCGTGGTGTTCCTCGCCGAGGCCTTCACCCGACCCGCCATGATGCACGCACTGGGCAGGGCAGGCTTCCAGCAGTCGTACACCTACTTCACCTGGCGGAACACCAAGAAGGAAATCGAGTCGTACTTCGACGAAGTCAGCCACGAGTCCCCGGCCTTCTTCCGCCCCAACTTCTTCGTCAACACCCCCGACATCCTCACTGAATACCTGCAATATGGGGGACCGGCGGCGTTCCGGATCCGGGCGGTGCTTGCCTCCACGGGCAGCCCACTCTGGGGTGTCTACGCGGGCTACGAACTGTTCGAGCACGTGGCCCGGCCCGGGGCGGAGGAGTACATCGACAACGAGAAGTTCGAATACAAGGCCCGCGACTGGGATGCGGCCGCGGAATCAGGGCGCTCGCTGGCCCCGTACATCACGCGGCTGAACCACATCCGGCGGGACCACCCGGCGCTGCTGGACCTGCAGAACCTGACGGTCCACCAGAGCACGGATGAGTCCACTGTGGTCTTCTCCAAGCACAAGACGCTGCCCGATGGCTCCAAGGACACCATCATCGTGGTGGTCAATGTGGATCCGCACGTCACCAAGGAATGCAGCGTGGCGCTGGACCTGGCAGCCCTGGAACTGGACCCGCAGGACCTTACACCGGGCGGCGGCTTCTATGTGGATGACCTGATCTCCGGCCAAAGCTGGGAATGGGGCGAGTACAACTACGTGCGCCTGGATCCGCACGTGGAGCCCGCCCACATCCTCAGCGTGAGGAGAATGCATCAGTGAATTTCAATCCGCAAAGTTCCGGCCACTTCACCCCAAAGAGCACGTTCGAGCTAAATGCGCCCGGCCTGCAGCATGACCCGTTGTGGTACCGCAAGGCAGTGTTCTACGAAGTACTTGTGCGGGCCTTTGCGGATGCCAACGGCGATGGGTCCGGGGACTTCTCCGGACTCATCGACCGGCTGGACTACCTGCAGTGGCTGGGCGTTGACTGCCTTTGGCTGCCCCCGTTCTTCCAGTCGCCGCTGCGGGACGGCGGTTATGACATTTCCGACTACAACTCCGTCCTGGACGAGTTCGGCACCATCAGCGACTTCAAGCGCCTGGTGGCAGAGGCCCACGCCCGCGGCGTCCGGGTGATCATCGACCTTCCGCTGAACCACACCTCGGACCAGCACCCCTGGTTCCAGGAATCCCGCAAGGACCCGGACGGGCCCTTCGGTGACTTCTACGTCTGGAGCGACACCGACGAGAAGTACCAGGACGCCCGCATCATCTTCGTGGACACGGAGGAATCGAACTGGACGTTCGATCCCATCCGCCGGCAGTTCTTCTGGCACCGGTTTTTCAGCCACCAGCCGGACCTGAACTTCGAGAATCCGGCGGTGATCGACGCCGTCTTCGACGTGGTCCGGTTCTGGCTGGACCAGGGAATCGATGGTTTCCGGGCAGACGCCATCCCCTACCTCTACGAGGAGGAGGGCACCAACTGCGAGAACCTGCCGGCAACGCATGAGTTCCTCCGGGACCTGCGGGCCATGGTGGATGAAAACTACCCGGGCCGGGTGATCATCGCCGAAGCAAACCAGCCGCCCAACGAGGTGGTGGAGTATTTCGGGACCGCGGAGGAGCCCGAATGCCACATGGCTTTCCACTTCCCCATCATGCCCCGCCTGTATTACGCCCTGCGGGACCAAAAGGCCGCACCTATCATCCAAACAATGCGCGAAACCCCGGATATCCCTGAGGGCGCCCAATGGGGAACGTTCCTCCGCAACCACGACGAATTGACCCTGGAAATGGTCACCGCCGATGAGCGGGCGGCCATGCTGGGGTGGTACGCGCCCGACCCACGCATGCGCGCCAACATTGGCATCCGGCGGCGGCTGGCACCGCTGCTGGACAACTCACGGGCCGAGATCGAGCTGATCAACGCACTGCTGCTCTCGCTTCCCGGCAGCCCGTTCCTGTACTACGGGGATGAAATCGGCATGGGGGACAATATCTGGCTCGAGGACCGCGACGCCGTCCGCACGCCCATGCAGTGGAACCCGGACCGGAACGCCGGTTTCTCGCACGCGGATCCCGGAAAGCTGTACCTGCCGCCCATCCAGTCCCTGGTGTACAACTACGGCATGGCCAACGTGGAAGCGGAGGCCGCACATTCAGGGTCCCTCCTGCGCTGGACCAGGCAGATCCTCAGCGTCCGCAAGAACCACCCCGCCTTTGGGCTGGGCGGATTCAAACATGTGGAAGCAGACCACGACGCTGTCCTGGCGTACCTGAGGGAGCTGCCAGCCGGCAATCCTGCCGGTGCCGACGCCGAGACCATCCTTTGTGCCTTCAACCTTTCCCAGCACCCGGTGGCTGCCACACTGCGCATCCCCGAGTATGCCGGGCGGGGGCTCCGTGACGTCTTCGGCGGCCAGATCTTCCCTGGCATCGGCGACGACGGCAGCCTCACCTTGACCATCGGAAGCCACGATTTCTTCTGGCTCCGGTTGCGCTCGGCGGGTTCCAACCCGTCGTCGCCCTACACCCAGGCCATGCCCATCCTGTCGATAGAGAACTGAGATGAATCAGCCAATCCTCACTCCCGCCCTCACCGCGCTGCTCAAGGAATGGCTGCCGCAGCAGCGGTGGTTTCCCGTCAAAACCCCCGATTTCGATGTCTCCCAGGCAGGCAGCCTGGGGCTGACCGACCCCAGCGGACACGCAGCACTGGCCGTGTTCCTCCTCAATGTCACCACGGAGGGGCCCGACGGCGGCGTACGGACGGCCGTGGTCCAGGTTCCCTTGAGCTTCCGGCCGGCACCGGCAGGCGGGATGGAGCGGGCCCTGGTGGGCAACGCGGCGGGAATGGATCCCACCCGCCCCTGGGTCTACGACGCAGTGCACGACCCCGACTTCGTGGGCGCGTGGTTGGAACTAATCCGGCAGGAGGAGAAAGCCGCCAGCGGCACCGCCAGGGGGTTCCGGGTCGACGGTCCTTACCGGCTGCCCACCGCCAAGGGCGTTGTGAAGGTGCTCTCCGGCGAGCAGTCCAACAGCTCCGTCATGGTGGACGACGGCGAATCGGCCGCCATGGTGAAATTCTTCCGGGTGCTTTCGGACGGCACCAACCCTGAGATTGAAGTGGGTGCCGCCCTAACGAAGGCCGGCACCGCCGAGGTCCCAGCCACCCTTGGCTGGGTCAGGGGGGAGTGGCTGGGGCAAGGAGCCGAGGGTAATGCCGGCTCCGGTACCAGGTATGTCCAGGGTGAGCTTGCCGTGGCCCACGAGTTCCTCGCCGGCGGCCGGGACGCCTGGCGCTTGGCGGTGGACGCCGCGCGCTCGGGCAGGGACTTTACGGCAGAAGCCCGGGCCCTTGGTGCGGCAACGGCGACAGTGCACAAGCGCCTGGCGGAGGCTTTGGGGCAATCAGCCCAGCCTGAACCCGGCAAGGAGGCAGGACCTGCCGTTGCCCAGCGTGTCCGCACCGCCTGGGCTGAAGCCCGTGCCGCCGTCGGGCCTTACGACGATGCCCTGAACGCGCTGCTGGCCAACTTGGACAAAACGCCGGCCGGGCCGCTGCAGCGCATCCACGGCGACCTGCACCTGGGCCAGATCCTCCTGGTGACCGGCCAGTCCGGCGACGAGTCGCGGTGGGCCATCCTGGACTTCGAGGGTGAGCCGCTGCGGCCCATTGCCGAACGTAACGTCCCGGACGTCCCCCTGCGCGACGTCGTGGGGATGCTCCGGTCCTTCGACTACGCAGCCGGAGCAGCGCAGCGCGAACAGGACGGCGCGCAGGTCCCGGACACATGGGTGGACGACTGCGCCGATGCTTTCCTGGCAGGGTATGCCGGGGTCATTCCCGGCACGGTGGATCGGACCTCACCGCTGTTTGTGGCATTGTGGCTGGACAAGGCGCTGTACGAAGTTGTTTATGAAATGCGGAACAGGCCCGACTGGGTGGCGATTCCTGTAAACGCCTCCAGGCGGCTCCTGGGCAGTAATGGTGCCGGCGGCTCCGCCGGTGCAGCATCGGAAGGTAACAAAATGACAGGCTCAGCACGAACTGACCGCCCGGGGGTGCCCCTGCACGTGGATGAAGGCACTCTGGGCAGGATCGCGAACGGTGAACACCACGCCCCCCACTCCGTCCTGGGCGCGCACCTGGACGACCACGGCCATGTCACCATCCGGACCGTGAAGCACCTCGCCGAAGCAATCACCGTGGTCACCCAGGCCGGTGAAGTTCCCATGCAGCATGAGGCCCACGGCGTGTGGGTTGCGGTCCTGGAACCAGTGGAGCAGGGACACGTTCCGGATTACCGGCTCTCGGTGACCTACCCGGGCAAGGAACCGGTG
Organism: Arthrobacter sp. FW306-07-I; assembly: GCF_021800405.1. Taxonomy (NCBI): domain Bacteria; kingdom Bacillati; phylum Actinomycetota; class Actinomycetes; order Micrococcales; family Micrococcaceae; genus Arthrobacter; species Arthrobacter sp. FW306-07-I. Next base: position 728,025 of record NZ_CP084550.1, read on the forward strand.
ACGGTTGACGAGCCCTACCGCTACCTGCCAACCGTGGGTGAAGTGGACCTGCACCTCGTCGGCGAAGGCCGGCACGAGAAGCTGTGGAAGGTGCTCGGCGCCCACGTCCAGCACTACAAGTCATCGCTGGGCGACGTCAACGGTGTGTCGTTTGCCGTGTGGGCTCCCAATGCGCAGGCAGTCCGCGTCAAGGGCGACTTCAACGCGTGGGACGGCCGCGAGAACTCCATGCGCTCGCTGGGTTCCTCCGGTGTCTGGGAAGTTTTCATTCCCGGCGTTACGGCAGGGGCTTGCTACAAGTTCGAGATCCTGACACGGGGCGGCTACTGGGTTGAAAAGGCCGACCCCCTGGCGTTCGGCACCGAGGTTCCTCCGTTGACCGCGTCCCGGGTGGTGGAGCCGTCGTACGCCTTCAAGGACAACGAATGGATGGAAGCGCGGGCCAACCGCGACCCCCACAACTCCGCCATGAGCGTCTACGAGGTGCACCTGGGATCCTGGCGCCTTGGCCTCGGCTACCGGGAGCTCGCCAAGGAACTGGTGGAGTACGTGAAGTGGCTCGGGTTCACCCACGTCGAATTCATGCCCGTCGCCGAGCACCCCTTCGGCGGTTCCTGGGGTTACCAGGTCACGTCCTACTACGCCCCCACGTCCAGGTTCGGCCACCCGGATGAGTTCCGCTACCTGGTGGACGCCCTCCACCAGGCCGGCATCGGCGTGCTGCTGGACTGGGTGCCGGCGCACTTCCCCAAGGATGCCTGGGCCCTGGCCCGGTTCGACGGGGAGCCGCTGTACGAGCACTCCGACCCCGCCTTGGGCGAACACCCCGACTGGGGCACCCTCATTTTCGATTTTGGCCGCTCCGAGGTCCGGAACTTCCTGGTGGCGAACGCCCTCTACTGGCTGGAGGAGTTCCACATCGACGGCCTGCGCGTGGACGCGGTGGCCTCCATGCTCTACCTGGACTACTCCCGGCAGGAAGGCCAGTGGCGGCCCAACCGCTTCGGCGGCAGGGAGAACCTGGAAGCCATCTCCTTCCTGCAGGAAGTCAACGCCACCGTGTACAAGACCCACCCGGGCGCTGTCATGATCGCGGAGGAATCCACTGCGTTCCCCGGCGTTACCGCGCCCACCAGCCACGGCGGCCTGGGCTTCGGCCTGAAGTGGAACATGGGCTGGATGCACGATTCGCTCAAGTACATCTCCGAGGACCCCTACAACCGCAGGTGGCACCACGGCACGGTGACCTTCTCCCTGGTATATGCCTTCACGGAGAACTTCCTGCTGCCGATCAGCCACGACGAGGTAGTGCACGGCAAGGGCTCCATGCTCCGCAAGATGCCCGGCGACCGCTGGCAGCAGTTGGCCAACCTCCGCGCCTTCTTTGCCTACCAGTGGGCGCACCCCGGCAAGCAGCTCATTTTCATGGGCACCGAATTTGGCCAGGAGGCCGAATGGTCTGAGCAGCACGGCCTGGACTGGTGGCTCGCGGACATTCCTGCACACAGGGGACTGCAGTTGCTGACCAAGGACCTGAACGAGTTGTACGCATCCACTCCGGCCCTCTACACGCAGGACAACGTTCCCGCCGGGTTCCAGTGGATCAACGGCGGCGATGCAGACCGGAACGTCCTGTCCTTCATCCGGTGGGATGCCGACGGCAACCCGGTCGTGTGCGCTATCAACTTCTCCGGCGCCCCACATGTTGGCTACACCCTCGGCGTCCCGTCGGCCGGCGCCTGGACCGAGGTCCTCAACACGGACCACACCACGTACGGCGGATCGGGCGTCCTGAACGAAGGCGAACTGAAGGCAACCGACCATGGACAGGACGGCCAGCCGGCCACCTTGACCGTTACGCTGCCGCCGCTTGGTGCGTCCTACTTCAAGCCGGGAGCAGCATCGGCTGAGTGATCCCGCCCGGCGTTGAACAAGCCGGTTCTGAGTGAGCGAAAGGCCCGGAATCCGCGTGATTCCGGGCCTTTCAGCTGCTTGGAGGACGTCCGTCCAGGGTGGAGTGGCAATCCCGGAAGAGTGGTGGTACAGTTTATTTCCGCGCTGCTCCACGGAGTCAGACGGAAAACACGATCCCCTAAAGCTTATGCTGAGGATGGTCGCGGACGCCGGTTTGACACGCAGGATGCCAGCGGGTAAGTTTGAAAAGTTGCTCCGGAGCGATCCTGAACGTTGGTTTGGGTGGTGCCGGGTGTGTCTGTTGTTTGAGAACTCAATAGTGTGCCAAGTTTGTTGATACCGATTATGTAATGTGATTGGTTGATTGTGCTGTGCCGCCACGCCGTGGTGTGCATGGTGTTTTTGGCTGGTTTCAAATTTTGTGCAGCCGTGGTCGCCGTTATTTCCGGTGGTTGTGGTTGTGTCTGTTTGTTTTCAACGGAGAGTTTGATCCTGGCTCAGGATGAACGCTGGCGGCGTGCTTAACACATGCAAGTCGAACGATGATGCCAGCTTGCTGGTGGATTAGTGGCGAACGGGTGAGTAACACGTGAGTAACCTGCCCTTGACTCTGGGATAAGCCTGGGAAACTGGGTCTAATACCGGATATGACTGATCATCGCATGGTGGTTGGTGGAAAGCTTTTGTGGTTTTGGATGGACTCGCGGCCTATCAGCTTGTTGGTGGGGTAATGGCCTACCAAGGCGACGACGGGTAGCCGGCCTGAGAGGGTGACCGGCCACACTGGGACTGAGACACGGCCCAGACTCCTACGGGAGGCAGCAGTGGGGAATATTGCACAATGGGCGAAAGCCTGATGCAGCGACGCCGCGTGAGGGATGACGGCCTTCGGGTTGTAAACCTCTTTCAGTAGGGAAGAAGCGTAAGTGACGGTACCTGCAGAAGAAGCGCCGGCTAACTACGTGCCAGCAGCCGCGGTAATACGTAGGGCGCAAGCGTTATCCGGAATTATTGGGCGTAAAGAGCTCGTAGGCGGTTTGTCGCGTCTGCCGTGAAAGTCCGGGGCTCAACTCCGGATCTGCGGTGGGTACGGGCAGACTAGAGTGATGTAGGGGAGACTGGAATTCCTGGTGTAGCGGTGAAATGCGCAGATATCAGGAGGAACACCGATGGCGAAGGCAGGTCTCTGGGCATTAACTGACGCTGAGGAGCGAAAGCATGGGGAGCGAACAGGATTAGATACCCTGGTAGTCCATGCCGTAAACGTTGGGCACTAGGTGTGGGGGACATTCCACGTTTTCCGCGCCGTAGCTAACGCATTAAGTGCCCCGCCTGGGGAGTACGGCCGCAAGGCTAAAACTCAAAGGAATTGACGGGGGCCCGCACAAGCGGCGGAGCATGCGGATTAATTCGATGCAACGCGAAGAACCTTACCAAGGCTTGACATGAACCAGACCGGGCTGGAAACAGTCCTTCCCCTTTGGGGTTGGTTTACAGGTGGTGCATGGTTGTCGTCAGCTCGTGTCGTGAGATGTTGGGTTAAGTCCCGCAACGAGCGCAACCCTCGTTCCATGTTGCCAGCGGGTAGTGCCGGGGACTCATGGGAGACTGCCGGGGTCAACTCGGAGGAAGGTGGGGACGACGTCAAATCATCATGCCCCTTATGTCTTGGGCTTCACGCATGCTACAATGGCCGGTACAAAGGGTTGCGATACTGTGAGGTGGAGCTAATCCCAAAAAGCCGGTCTCAGTTCGGATTGGGGTCTGCAACTCGACCCCATGAAGTCGGAGTCGCTAGTAATCGCAGATCAGCAACGCTGCGGTGAATACGTTCCCGGGCCTTGTACACACCGCCCGTCAAGTCACGAAAGTTGGTAACACCCGAAGCCGGTGGCCTAACCCCTTGTGGGAGGGAGCTGTCGAAGGTGGGACTGGCGATTGGGACTAAGTCGTAACAAGGTAGCCGTACCGGAAGGTGCGGCTGGATCACCTCCTTTCTAAGGAGCACCTACAATGATCCGTCGCCAATGCATGTTGGTGGTGGGTGTGTTGTCAGGAGTAAAGGCCCGTTGCACGGACGACTGTTCCGTGGCGGGTGCTCAAGGGTGGAATATCAACAAATAGCGGCTGTCTGGTCTTGTGGTCTTCTTTAGTACGAACCCTGGTGGTTCTGGAACGGTGGGCCGGGGGTTTTCCGGGTGGTTTAGTGTTTGGCACACTGTTGGGTCCTGAGACAACAGGACCGGGGAGGCTTTCGGGTCTTGCCGGGTTTGTTTGTTTCTGGTTTCCCTGCCATGACGTTTCTGCACGTGTTTGACTCCTTTTTTGGGGGGTTGTGTGTGGGGTGTGTGGTGTGGGGTTGTTGTTTGAGAACTACATAGTGGACGCGAGCATCTTGTATAAGAAGCAATTTCCAAGATTATGAACCTGGATCTGGTTCGTGTGCCTTTGGGTGCGCGGGACAGTTTCTGTGGTTCTCTCGAAAATGTTTTTGATCTTTGTGGTCAAGTTTTTAAGAGCACACGGTGGATGCCTTGGCATTAGGAGCCGAAGAAGGACGTAGGAATCTGCGATAAGCCTGGGGGAGTCGATAACCGGACTGTGATCCCAGGGTGTCCGAATGGGGAAACCCCGCCAGGGGCGTGAGTTGCCTGGTGACCCGCATCTGAACACATAGGGTGCGTGGGGGGAACGCGGGGAAGTGAAACATCTCAGTACCCGCAGGAAGAGAAAACAATAGTGATTCCGTTAGTAGTGGCGAGCGAACGCGGATCAGGCTAAACCGTTCCATGTGTGATAGCCGGCGGGCGTTGCATGGTCGGGGTTGTGGGACTTTCCATACCAGTTCTGCCGGGCTGGTGGGGTGTGATGTGCGCGCATAGGTGAACGGTTTTGAAAGGCCGGCCAGAGAGGGTGTTAGTCCCGTAACCGTAATGTGTTTGTACCGCCTGTGAGAGTATCCCAAGTAGTACGGGGCCCGAGAAATCCCGTGCGAATCTGTCAGGACCACCTGATAAGCCTAAATACTCCCTAATGACCGATAGCGGACCAGTACCGTGAGGGAAAGGTGAAAAGTACCCCGGGAGGGGAGTGAAACAGTACCTGAAACCGTGTGCTTACAATCCGTCGGAGCCAGTCTGATTCTGGTGACGGCGTGCCTTTTGAAGAATGAGCCTGCGAGTTAGTGTTACGTCGCGAGGTTAACCCGTGTGGGGCAGCCGTAGCGAAAGCGAGTCTGAATAGGGCGTGTGAGTGGCGTGATCTAGACCCGAAGCGAAGTGATCTACCCATGGCCAGGTTGAAGCGACGGTAAGACGTCGTGGAGGACCGAACCCACTTCAGTTGAAAATGGAGGGGATGAGCTGTGGGTAGGGGTGAAAGGCCAATCAAACTTCGTGATAGCTGGTTCTCCCCGAAATGCATTTAGGTGCAGCGTTGCGTGTTTCTTGCTGGAGGTAGAGCTACTGGATGGCTAATGGGCCCTACAAGGTTACTGACGTCAGCCAAACTCCGAATGCCGGTAAGTGAGAGCGCAGCAGTGAGACTGTGGGGGATAAGCTTCATAGTCGAGAGGGAAACAGCCCAGACCACCAACTAAGGCCCCTAAGCGTGTGCTAAGTGGGAAAGGATGTGGAGTTGCCCAGACAACCAGGAGGTTGGCTTAGAAGCAGCCACCCTTAAAAGAGTGCGTAATAGCTCACTGGTCAAGTGATTCCGCGCCGACAATGTAGCGGGGCTCAAGTACACCGCCGAAGTTGTGGCATTCACATATTGTCCTAGCCTTCGTGGTTCAGGAGTGTGGATGGGTAGGGGAGCGTCGTGTGGGCGGTGAAGCTGCGGTGTAAACCAGTGGTGGAGCCTACACGAGTGAGAATGCAGGCATGAGTAGCGAAAGACGGGTGAGAAACCCGTCCGCCGAATGATCAAGGGTTCCAGGGTCAAGCTAATCTGCCCTGGGTAAGTCGGGACCTAAGGCGAGGCCGACAGGCGTAGTCGATGGACAACGGGTTGATATTCCCGTACCGGCGAAAAACCGCCCATGCTGAGCGGGGGATACTAACTGCCCGAAACCTGCCCGACCGTCCTTTGGACGGAAGGGTTTTGGTGGAGCGCAGGACCTGATCCCGGGAGGCAAGCGTATTAACAGGTGTGACGCAGGAAGGTAGCCGAGCCGGGCGATGGTTGTCCCGGTCTAAGGATGTAGGGCGAATGGTAGGCAAATCCGCCATTCATATGGCCTGAGATCTGATGGGACCCCCGTATGGGGGGATTTGGTGATCCTATGCTGCCGAGAAAAGCATCGACGCGAGGTTTTAGCCGCCCGTACCCCAAACCGACACAGGTGATCAGGTAGAGAATACCAAGGCGATCGAGAGAATTATGGTTAAGGAACTCGGCAAAATGCCCCCGTAACTTCGGGAGAAGGGGGGCCCCAACCTTGAACACCACATCGCTGGTGGGAGGGGATCGGGGCCGCAGAGACCAGGGGGAAGCGACTGTTTACTAAAAACACAGGTCCGTGCGAAGTCGCAAGACGATGTATACGGACTGACTCCTGCCCGGTGCTGGAAGGTTAAGAGGACCGGTTAGCCGTAAGGCGAAGCTGAGAATTTAAGCCCCAGTAAACGGCGGTGGTAACTATAACCATCCTAAGGTAGCGAAATTCCTTGTCGGGTAAGTTCCGACCTGCACGAATGGAGTAACGACTTCCCCGCTGTCTCAACCATAAACTCGGCGAAATTGCAGTACGAGTAAAGATGCTCGTTACGCGCAGCAGGACGGAAAGACCCCGAGACCTTTACTATAGTTTGGTATTGGTGTTCGGAGTGGCTTGTGTAGGATAGGTGGGAGACGTTGAAGCCCGGACGCCAGTTCGGGTGGAGTCATCGTTGAAATACCACTCTGGTCACTTTGGACATCTAACTTCGGCCCGTAATCCGGGTCAGGGACAGTGCCTGATGGGTAGTTTAACTGGGGCGGTTGCCTCCTAAAAAGTAACGGAGGCGCCCAAAGGTTCCCTCAGCCTGGTTGGCAATCAGGTGTCGAGTGTAAGTGCACAAGGGAGCTTGACTGTGAGAGAGACATCTCGAGCAGGGACGAAAGTCGGGACTAGTGATCCGGCGGTACATTGTGGAATGGCCGTCGCTCAACGGATAAAAGGTACCTCGGGGATAACAGGCTGATCTTGCCCAAGAGTCCATATCGACGGCATGGTTTGGCACCTCGATGTCGGCTCGTCGCATCCTGGGGCTGGAGTAGGTCCCAAGGGTTGGGCTGTTCGCCCATTAAAGCGGTACGCGAGCTGGGTTTAGAACGTCGTGAGACAGTTCGGTCCCTATCCGCTGCGCGCGCAGGAAATTTGAGAAGGGCTGTCCTTAGTACGAGAGGACCGGGACGGACGAACCTCTGGTGTGTCAGTTGTACTGCCAAGTGCACCGCTGATTAGCTACGTTCGGATGGGATAACCGCTGAAAGCATCTAAGCGGGAAGCTCGCTTCAAGATGAGATTTCCATACACCCTCGGGTGTGAGAGGCCCCCAGCCAGACCACTGGGTTGATAGGCCGGATGTGGAAGCGAGGACTAACGACTCGTGAAGCTGACCGGTACTAATAGGCCAACAACTTACACCACACAGAACATACAAAACTCTGCTTGCGTCCACTATGTGGTTCCCAACCAACAACCCCCAACACGGGTCGATGGCACGGAACCAACAACTGAATACAATAACACCACCAATGTTGTAACCACAAAGTCTTCCCACCCCCGGCAACACCTAAGGGGTTCGGGTGAAAAGGTTACGGCGGTCATAGCGTGGGGGAAACGCCCGGTCCCATTCCGAACCCGGAAGCTAAGACCCACAGCGCCGATGGTACTGCACCCGGGAGGGTGTGGGAGAGTAGGTCACCGCCGGAACATCATTAACTGGTCGAGGCCCCAACCACACGGTTGGGGCCTCCCACATTTAACAACCAAAAAGGGTACCGGGGACGGCCCCCAGAAACCCCAGCCCACCTCCGGCGGGTAAAACATCAACCCCCGCTCACCTTTGACCGGTAAACGATCAACCCCCGCTCACTTCTGGCGGGTAAGCGATCAACCCCCGCTCACTTCTGGCGGGAAAACCATCGACCCCCGCTCACCTGGTAACGATGCCTTGAGAGCGGGCGTTCAGCGAAAACCTGCCAGACGTGAGCGGGCGCCGGGGGAGAACCCGCCAGAAGCGAGCCGGCGCCGGGGGAGCGGCAGGAGCTGATGGGGGCATCGCGGGTAGGATGGTCCCTCATGAGCAGCATCTTCAGCCACGCCCAGGATCCTTTCGAAGAAGCCGGGCGGCCAGCAGCTGACCCCCTGGAACCTGTGGTGAACACAATGGTTGTTCCAGGGCCAGTCGCCCGCGCGTTCGCTGGCTTTACCGACCACGCCCACCTGTGGTGGCCCTTGGAACAGCATGGGGTGTATGGCGCCGCTTCTTACGTGGAGTTCGAAGAAAACCTGATTCTCGAGACAGCTGACGACGGCCGCACCACCATCTGGGGAACCCTTGATGACTGGCAGCCGCCCCTGTCCTTCCATGCCACCTGGCACCCCGGCACCACAGCCCTTTGGTCCACCGAGCTCCTGGTAGTGTTCCGCGCGGTGGAAACGGGTACGGAGGTCCGCGTCTTCCACGAGGGCTGGGAGGGCGCTGAGGACCCCGCAGCAGCGCGGCGGAAATATGAGGAAGCTTGGCCGCTCATCCTCGAGAGGTTTGCCCGGTTCATGGGCAGCGCAGCCTGAACTTCCTGCCTAAGCGCGCTGTCTGGCCGCCTCTGGCGGGACAGCTGTGCTGGTCCGGATAACGAACTCCGTGGGGAACTCCTGGTCCTGTGCTGCGGCCGCTGCCGTGCCGCCGTCGGAATCCCCGCCCGGCTTTTCGAGCAAAGACAAGGCAGTCGCGGCCGCCAATCGGCCCTGCCCCCGCGGATCCTGGTTGACGGTGGTGAGTCCAAAAGTTTCGGCGAGCTCGTGCCCGTCGATCCCGACGACGGAGAGGTCCTGCGGAACCTGCAGTCCAAAGTCGCGGGCGGCAAGCATGATGCCCACGGCCATCTCGTCTGAGGCAGCGAAAACTGCGGTAGGGCGTTCGGAGCTGGTGCCCAGCAGCCGGCGGCCCGCCGCATAGGCGCCCTGGATGGTGAAGTCGGCGGTCGCGTTCCACTCGGGCCTTACCGTCAGCCCGGCTGCAGCCATGGCGGAGGCGAAACCCTTCTGGCGCAGCCGCGGGAGCTTGAAGTCGCGGTTCAACTCCCCGTATCCAGTAATGTGGGCGATCCTGCTGTGGCCCAGCCCAATCAGATGGCGGGTGGCGAGGGCAGCCAGCCCCTCGTCGTCGATCCTGATCGTTGACGCTCCCCGCAGCGCACCGCCGATGCCCACGATGGGGCGGTGCACTGCCAGCAGCTGTTGGATCTCGTCCTCGCTGAGTACCAGCGCCACGGCAATGACGGCGTCCAGGCGTTTTCTGAGCAGGAAGTCATTCAGGATGCTGCTGCGTCGCTCAGGCTGCTCGCCCACGTTGTACAGGGTCAAGTCGTAGCCCGCGTCCAGCAGGGTCTCCGAAACGCCTTCCAGCACGGAGGAGAAGTACCAGCGCTGCACGTTGGGCACCACTAGCCCGATGTTGTGGTTGCGCCCGGACGCCAGGCTGGACGCGTGGTAGGAAGGGACGAAGCTGAGCTCCCGGGCCGCCTCCTGTGCAAGCCGGCGGCTCCTCGCCGAGACGTTCGTCTTGCCGCTCAGTGCCCTCGAGACTGTTGCCACTGACAGGCCAGCCCGGCTGGCAACCTCTTTGATACCTGCCATGGTCAATCTGCGATGGTGAAGTCCGGTCCAAGCTGTATCCATGCGGTCTCGCCGGAGGCAAGGGCATGGGCGGTCTCCGTGGGGAGGCTGCGGATCAGCACGTGGCCCGCCGGCATCGGCAGCGGCTCATGGTTCAGGTTCATGAGGACCAGCGTAGTGCCGTTCAGGTAGCCCAGGGACGACCCTGTGCACCAGTCTTCTGCCCAGGACAATGAGCCCCTGCCCAAGTCCAGCTGCCGGCGATGCTCCAGGGCATCACGGTACAGGGAGAGGTGGGACGACGGTGATTTTGCCTGCAGATCCCGCGCCAGTGACCCGAAGGAGGCTGGAATGGGCAGCCACGGATCTTCACCCGAACCAAAGCCGAGGTGCTGGTCACCAGCGCGCCATGGCAAGGGCACCCGGCAGCCGTCGCGCCCAAGCCGCTGTCCGGCGGTCCGGCCGAATGTCGGATCCTGGCGGAGGTGGCCCGGGATGTCGATGCCGTCCGGCAAGCCCAGCTCTTCCCCCTGGTACAGGTATGCGGCACCCGGCAGCCCAAGCATGAACAGTGAGGCGGCGGCAGCGCGGCGACGGCCCAGTGCTTCGTCCGGCTGGGGGTCTGCGGAACCAATGCCGTCCCCGTCCCGTGGACCCTGGCCGTTGTAGCCGAAACGCGTGGCATGGCGGACAACATCGTGGTTGGAAAGCACCCAAGTGCTCGGGGCACCAACACCGTCCAGGACCGTCAGCGAGTCGGTGATGACAGAACGCAGCCGGTACACGTCCAGGCCCGCGTGGAGATAAGGGAAGTTGAACGCCTGGTGCATCTCGTCGGGCCGAACCCAGTGTGCCAGCCGCTGCAGGTCAACACTTGCCTCGGCGCAGAGAATTCGGTCTGGTCCGTATTCGTCCAGGACCAGCCGCCACTTCCGGTATATATCGTGGACGCCGGGCTGCCCGAACATCGGTGCCTCGTGGCCGGGGTACCCATCGCTGCTGCCGCCGTCAGCGCGTCCGCCCCATTCCGGGAGGCCCGGCGCTTTGACCAGGGCGTGGGCCACGTCCACCCGGAAACCAGAGACGCCGCGGTCCAGCCAGAAGCGGAGCACCCGCTCGAACTCCGCGTGGACGGCGGGGTTGTCCCAGTTGAAGTCCGGCTGGGAGGAATCAAAGAGGTGCAGGTACCACTGACCGGGTTGGCCGTCGGGCCCCAGCACTCGCGTCCAGGCGGGCCCGCCAAAGTGTGACTGCCAGTTATTCGGCGGTTCCTGTCCGTCCGGCCCGGTTCCGTCCCGGAAGATGAACATGTCCCGCTCCGGGCTTTCGGCCGGTGCTGCAAGGGCCGCTTGGAATGCAGGATGCTGGTCCGAACAGTGGTTTGGCACCAGGTCCACGATCACCCGCAGGCCCAGCCGGTGCGATTCAGCCATCATGACGTCGAAATCGCCGAGCGTGCCAAAGATGGGGTCCACGTCGCAGTAGTCACTGACGTCGTAACCGGCATCGCGCTGTGGGGAACGGAAGAAGGGGGACAGCCAGACGGCGTCGACGCCCAGGTCCGCAAGATGCGGCAGTTCCTCGGTAATACCGGCCAGGTCGCCCACGCCGTCGCCGTTCAGGTCCCGAAACGACCGGGGGTAGACCTGGTAGATCACGGCGGAGCGCCACCAGCCCGGAGCCGGATCGGCGGCGTGGATGAGGGTGAGTGGGCCAGCGGAGGTGGAAGTGTCGTGGATCACAGTTTCGACGGACATGGAAGTCAGCATAACCACGTGCGGTGATTTAATGAAAACGCTTCCATCTTTGTTTCCTCGCAACGCGTGACCGTCTTCTCCACCAACCACGGAAAGGAACTGGAAGCGGTTGCGGTTCAGGGTAGTTCGGAGTCGACCCAAAAGCGCGTCCTAGACTGGGAAGATATGTCCGACGACGGATGGAGGCTGTGTGGGAAGCATCGTTGACGAACTGGAAGCGGTCCTGGCTCCGGGGCAGCTGGATGTGAGCGAGGTGTCGCTCCGCCGGTATGCGATCGACCAGGCGCCGGTCATTGACTTCCAGCTTCCCCTGGCTGTGGTGTTCCCGGAATCGGTGGCCGATGTCCAAGCTGCGGTGAAGGTGTGCGCCGGCAGCGGGGTACCCCTCGTGCCCCGCGGGGCCGGTACCGGGGTGTCCGGCGGCGCCCACGCCACGAATAACTGCATCATCCTGTCGCTGGAGCGGATGGACCGGATCCTTGCGCTGAATCCCGACGACGAAACAGCCGTCGTGGAGCCCGGCGTAGTCAACGCCGTCCTCAACGAAGCAGCCGCAGGGCACGGCCTCATGTATGCTCCGGATCCGGCCAGTTTCCGCAGCTCCACCATCGGCGGCAATGTGGCCACCAACGCAGGTGGCCTGCGTTGCGCCAAGTACGGCGTCACAAGGGACTCCGTCCTGGCGCTGGATGTCGTCCTTTCTGACGGGTCGCTCATCCATACCGGCCACCAAACCTTCAAAGGCGTGGCGGGCTATGACCTCACGAGCCTGTTCGTCGGGTCCGAAGGAACCCTGGGCATCGTCGTCGGCATCACCGTGCGGCTGAAGTACCTGCCCGGGGAAGTCCACACCGTGGCGGCTTTCTACCCGGACTTCCGGATGGCTGCTGCGGGAGTCCTGGCCGTGGGCAGGGCACGCGTCCAGCCCGCCATCATGGAGCTGCTCGACGGCGGGACGCTGGCCCAGCTCGATGAGATCCACGGCTCTGACCTCAGCACCCGTGGAAAATCCCTGCTGCTGATCCAGACGGACGGGTTCGGAGCTGCCGCGGAGGCCGACGTGGTGCGCCAGGTCCTGCGCGATGGCGGTGCCACCGTAACCACCGAGGCAAGCGCCGAGGCTGAGCGGCTGGTGGAGCTCCGCCGGCACAGCAGGGGCGCCGAGGTGGACGATGAGTACCGCGTCGGTGAAGATGTGGCTGTTCCGCGGTCCCGGCTGGTGGACTATGTGGCAGCCCTTGAAGCCATGGCTGCGGAACAGCAGGTGCACCTCAAAGTGGTGGCGCATGCCGGCGACGGCAACCTCCACCCCACGTTCTGGATCGACCGGCAGGGGGCAACCGTGGACGCGGGCGCCATGCAGCGGCTGCAGGCGGCGCTGGACGAGTCGATCACTGCGGCCCTGGCCATGGGCGGCACTATCACCGGGGAGCACGGTGTAGGCCAGTACAAGCTCCGGTGGCTGGGCCAGGAGCAGCCGGAACCTATCCGGGAACTCCAGCGCAGGATCAAGGACCTGTTCGATCCCGCCGGGATCCTCAACCCCGGAAAGGCGATCTAGGTGTACTGCCCAGGCAGGTTGGTTAAGCGGCTGATGGGCGGGTGGCCTCCGATTGCGGTGTGGGGCCTGTGGTGATTGTAGTGGTGCAGCCATGCCGGGAGGGCGTTTCTGCGGGCTGATTCCGTAGCGTAGAAGCGTTTGAATGCCCACCCGTCGGCAAGGGTTCGGTGGAAACGTTCAATCTTGCCGTTGGTCTGCGGCCGGTAGGGTCGGGTCTTCTTTGCCCTGATGTCCAGCTCCCGGCAGGCGTCGCGCCAGAGATGTGATTTGTAGGCCGCCCCGTTGTCAGAGAGAACCCGTTCCACGGTGACGCCGCGGGCAGCGAACCAGGACACAGCCCTTTGCAGGACTGCTACTGCGGTGGCTGCCGTTTCATCGCCGTGGATCTCGGCGTAGGCGACCCTGGAATGGTCGTCGATGACCGTGTGCACGTAGGCGGTCCCGATCAGCGGGTTGCGGTGTTTGCTGCGGGGCTTTGAGGGAGTCGCAGCACGGTTCTGTTTGCCTTGCTGCCGGCCGACGTAGCGCCAGCCGCCGCCGTCGGGGATGTTGCCGAGCTTCTTCACATCGACGTGGATCATCGCTCCGGGAGTCTCGTGTTCGTAGCGGCGGATGACTTCTCCGGTGCGCTTGTCCACGTGATGAAGGCGGTTCAGCCGGCACCGGACCAGGACCGCGTGCACGGTCGAGGCCGGCATGGCCAGCTTCGCCCCGATCGCGACCGGTCCCAGCCGTTGCTTCCAGCGCAGGTGCACGACTTTGCGCACCAGCTGCTGCGGCGTCCGGTTGGCCACCCGGTACGGGCGGGAGGACCTCTCAGCCATACCGGCCTCACCCATCGCGGCGTAACGGGCCGCCCACCGTTTCGCGGTCGGCCAGGAGCAGTTGAACTGCTCGGCAGCCCGGGATACTGGCCAGCCGTGGTCCACGATCAGACGCGCGACGCGCAAACGTTGGCGCGGAGTCAAAGCGGCATTAGCGTGGGACATGAGGACCTCCTGGTCGCTGCAGCGGTTGTCTAAGCAACTCCACTGTGCAACCGGAGGTCCTCACCTTTGGGTCAACGACTCCAGCGAGTCATCACATTCACCCAACCAACGTCCCTGGGTAGTACATCTAGGACCCGGTCATACGAAGTTAATCAGTCGTCCGAGTCCGGGTATTCGTCCGCGGATTCGTCGGCCCCGTAGCGGGACTCCTCGTTTTCCACCTCGAGGATCTTCAGCAGCTCGGTGTCCGGGTTGAGCATGATGGCGGCCTCGTCCCGCCGGTGCCGCAGGATCGAGTCGATGTAGGACTGCACGGCCTCTGCCAGCGGAATGTGGCGCTCCTGCTTCTCCGACATGTACCACCGGTGCTCCAGGACCTCATGCACCACCTCGGCGTGCTCGAGCTTGCCGGAGAGGTCCCTCGGGATGGAGCGCACGATCGGCTCGAAGATCTGGCTCACCCAAAGGTGGGCGCTGTATTCCTCGTCCATCTCCGGGTTGTTGTCGGCCCGGAACGAGTCCATGTCATTGAGGAGGCGGCGGGCCTGGTTCTCCTGCGCATCCAGGCCCGTGAGCCGCAGGAGCCGCCGCTGGTGGTGTCCCGCGTCCACCACCTTGGGCTGCAGCTGGATGGTGGAGCCGTTCTGGGTGGTCTTGATGGCGTACTCCTCGACGTCGAAGCCGAGTTCGTTCAGCCGCCGGATGCGGGCGCCCACGCGCCAACGCTCGCCGAGCTCAAAGGATTCCTTCTCGGTCAGCTCAGCCCACAGCCGCCGGTAGCTGTCCATGATCAGCTCGCTGGTGGCCACCGGGTCCACCTTTTCCTCGATAAGCCCGCCGTCCAGCAGGTCCATCAGCTCGCCCGCGATGTTCACACGGGCAATCTCCAGGTCGTATTCACGCTGGCCGGTGGAAAGGTCCGGGTAGAGCTCACCGGTTTCAGCGTCCACCAGGTACGCGGCGAAAGCACCGGCATCGCGGCGGAACAGGGTGTTGGACAACGAGACGTCGCCCCAGTAGAAGCCGATGAGGTGCAACCGCACCATGAGCAGTGCCTGCGCGTCGATGAGGCGGGTGAGGGTGTCCTTGCGAAGCATCTGGGAAAAGAGCGCGCGGTAGGGCATGGAGAACTTCAGGTGGCGGGTCACGAGCACCGGGTTGAGTGGGCGCCCGTCGGGGGTAGTGCGCCCCGTGATCACCGCCACCGGCTCCACGCACGGGACGTCCAGACGGGCCAGTTTGCGGAGCATGTGGTATTCGTGGCGGGCCACGTGCTCGGAGGTTTCCTTGATGGCGATCACGGAGCCGCCCAGGTGCGCGAACCGCACGATGTGCCGGGAGATGCCGCGGGGCAGTGCAGCCAGGTACTCTGCCGGCCACTCCTCCAAGGCGATATGCCATGGCAGGTCCAGCAGTTCGGGATCAGCCGCCGCGGCCGTGATGTTCAGCGATGAAGCTACCGAGGCCGCCTTGTTGTCATCGGCGCTGGCTGCCACGAACCGGGGCAGCTTGCCGATCTGCGCGTAGTCGGTGGGTTCGTCGTGCCACTGGGCGCTGTATTCCTCGGTCATGGCTCAATTCTTCCGTACTCGGGGCAGGGCGGCTAAATCCCATGCAGGCATGGGTTAAAGGCCGACGGCGGCCCGCCAGTAAGGAGGGCCGCCGTCAGTTGCGTGCGTGGGATGGACAGGGTGCCGGTTGGGCCCACGCCGGCAGGGTTCCCTGGCCGAAGCGAAGCGAGGCTAGGGTGCCGGTGGGGAGGACTAGTCGCCCAGGCGCAGGCCGGTCTTGGTGTCGAACAGGTGCACGTGGCCCGACTGCGGACGGACGTAGATGACCTCGCCCTTCATCGGAGGACGGCGGCCATCGACGCGGGCCACGATGTCGTGGTCCTTACCATCAAGGGTGGTGTGGCCGTAGACGTAGGCGTCGGCGCCGAGTTCTTCGACGACGTCGACCTCCACCTTCAGGCCTTCACCGTGCGGAGCGGTTTCCAGGTCCTCGGGACGGCTGCCCAGGGTGACCGTGGAGCCGTGGGCCTCTTCGAGGACGTCCCGCGGCACGGGGTAGACGGTGCCGCCGAACTGCACGCCGCCGTCGACTACGGGGAGTTCCAGCAGGTTCATGGCGGGGGAGCCGATGAAGCCGGCAACGAAGACGTTCTTGGGGCGGTCGTAGAGGTTGCGCGGGGTGTCAACCTGCTGCAGCAGGCCGTCCTTCAGCACGGCGACGCGGTCGCCCATGGTCATGGCCTCCACCTGGTCGTGCGTCACATAAACGGTGGTAACGCCCAGGCGGCGGGTCAGGGATGCGATCTGGGTGCGGGTCTGGACGCGGAGCTTGGCGTCAAGGTTGGACAGCGGCTCATCCATGAGGAAGACCTGCGGGTTACGGACGATTGCGCGGCCCATGGCAACACGCTGGCGCTGGCCGCCGGAGAGTGCCTTCGGCTTGCGGTCCAGGTACTGCTCGAGGTCAAGGAGCTTTGCGGCTTCGCGGACGCGCTCGGCGCGCTCTTCCTTGGAGACGCCGGCGATCTTGAGGGCGAAGCCCATGTTGTCGGCCACAGTCATGTGCGGGTACAACGCGTAGTTCTGGAAAACCATCGCGATGTCGCGGTCCTTCGGGGGAACATCGGTGACATCGCGGTCGCCGATCAGGATGCGGCCTGCGTTGACGTCCTCGAGGCCTGCCAACATGCGCAGGGAGGTGGACTTGCCGCAACCGGAGGGTCCAACGAGGACCAGGAATTCGCCATCGGCGATGTCGATGTTGAGCTTATCGACGGCGGGCTTTTCGGTGCCCGGGTACAGACGCGTAGCGTTGTCAAAAGTAACTGTAGCCACAGTTATCAATCCCTTCACCGGCAGGTACGTGCCGGACGATCCGTTGTGAATGGTTCATTTTTATTCAGTTTTGTTCCTGCAAAATGCTCCGCGGCTTCCGCGGAGCATCGAGTGACGCCGCACGCTTGTTGTGCGCCACATCACACAAAGAGTATGCCAGAGGTTGCTCTTTTTAGCGTAAATGTTACGAACGTCACAACTCTTGCTGACCGTCCCTTAACCGGAGGCCGCCTGGGGGTCTTCTTCAGCCACGGCGATGCTCCGCTCCTGGAGCAGTGCTTCCAGCAGCTCTGCCACGTGGAGAGGAGCCTCCACCCGGTACTGGGCCTGGGTGAAATCGAGGCCGACCTTGACCCCGACATCGCTGGGTTCGAGCCTGCCAAAGGCGTCCTCGTCCGTGACGTCATCGCCTGCGAACAGCACAGCGGTGGCCCCCGTTGCCTGCCTCAGGAAAGCAACGCCTTCGCCCTTGGAGGCGTGAACCACCGAGGTCTCCAGGACGCGCTTGCCCTCTTTCAAAAACACGCCCCTGCGGTCCTGCAGAACCGACTTGGCAGCTGACACTGCGTCCTCCGCCACGTCGTCCGGGGCTTGGCGGGTGTGCAGGACGACGCCGGCAGGCTTGTACTCCAGGGAGGTGCCGGGAGCGTGGGCCACGATGTCCGCCAACTCGGCCCGCACTTCTTCCAGGAGCGCTTTTTGGTCCTCTTCCAAAGAAAGTTCCGTGGAGCCTGGGCCCAGCCACGCTTCGGCGCCGTGGCTGCCGATCAGCAGCGTGTCCACCGGCGGGGACGCAACCTCCCGCAGGCTGGCGAGGGCGCGGCCCGAGATGAGTGCCGTCGTCGTGCGTGGAAGCACGGCGAGGCCCGCAAACGCTGCGGCTGAACGCGGAAGCGGCCGGGCATCCGGTGCACGGTCCACGATCGGCGCCATGGTGCCGTCAAAATCCATGGCCACCAGCAGGTGCTCCGTCCGGGCGATCCGGCGCAGGGCTTCCCGGAGTTCGGGAGTGAGCGCCAGGGGTGCCCTGGTGCCGCGGCCGTCAGGAGTCATCGCGGACCACCTTTTCGTTCAGCGCGTTCAGGAAATCGGCGGACCAGTGGTCAACGTCGTGGTCCAGGATCTGCCGGCGCATGGACCGCATACGCCGGGCGGCTTCGCGGGGGCTGAGTTCGACGGCGGTCATGATGGTGTTCTTGAGGCCGGCGATATCGTGCGGGTTGATCAGCAGGGCCTGCTTGAGCTGGTCTGCTGCGCCGGCGAATTCGCTCAGCACCAGGGCGCCGTCGTTGTTGTTGCGGGCGGTGACGTATTCCTTGGCGACGAGGTTCATCCCGTCCCGCAGGGCGGTGACCAGCATGACGTCAGCCGCCAGGTACAGCGCCACCATCTCCTCCACCGGGTAGCTGTGGTGCAGGTAGCGGACCGCCGTGTTTTCGATTGTGTCGTAGGTGCCGTTGATATGGCCCACAGTGCCCTCGACCTCCTCACGGAGGAGACGGTACTGTTCCACGCGCTCGCGGCTGGGGGAGGCCACCTGGATCAGGGTCGCATCGCCCACGGTGAGGCGGCCGTCCGCCAGGAGTTCCTCGAAGGCCTTCAGCCGGTGCCGGATGCCCTTGGTGTAGTCCAGCCGGTCCACCCCGAGCAGGATGGTCTTGGGGTTGCCCATGTCCTGCCGGATCTGCCGGGCACGTTCGATGATGTCGGGCCTGGCGGCCAGCTCGCTGATCTGCTTGACGTCGATGGAGATGGGGAAGGCCTGTGCGCGGGCAATGTGCGTCAGTTGGCCGTTGTGGTCCTTGACGTGCACCTGCTGCTGCTTGACGCTGGCACCCAGGAAGCGGCGGGCGGAGCGCATGAAGTTGCCGGCATCGCTGACGCGCTGGAAGCCCACCAGGTCGGCGCCGAGCAGGCCGTCGATGATGGCCTGGCGCCACGGGAGCTGGGCGAAGATTTCCGGCGGCGGGAATGGGATGTGGTTGAAGAATCCGATGCGCAGATCGGGCCGGGCCTCGCGGAGCATCCGGGGAACCAGCTGCAGCTGGTAGTCCTGGACCCAGATAGTGGCGCCCTGGTCGGCGTGGCGGACGACGGCGTCGGCGAACCTGCGGTTGACCTTGCGGTAGGCGTCCCACCATGTGCGGTGGAACTCCGGTGGGGCGATGACGTCGTGGTACAGCGGCCAGAGGGTGGCGTTGGAGAAGCCCTCGTAGTACAGCTCCACGTCGTCGGTGCTGAGCTGGACCGGGACCAGGTCCATGCCGCCGTGGCTGAACGGCTTCACGGTTTCGTCCGGTGCTCCATGCCAGCCGACCCACGCGCCGTCGGTCTTGGTCATCATGGGCGCCAGCGCGGTCACCAGGCCGCCGGGGGACCGGCGCCAACCGGAGCCGTCGTCGCTGTCGTCGCCCGGCGTCACGCGGTCGACAGGCAGTCTGTTGGAGACCACCATGAAGTCGTACTTCGTATGGCCGGCGTGGCTGGAACCGGATCCGCCGGCCGTTGCTGTGCGGGCGGGTTTTTCCTGGACGGGTGTTTGCATTGCGGCCCCCTGGGGTTGCTTGTGCCTCTAAGCCACCCTAGCCGGACGGAATCATCGGGGCTATTCGTCCGTTGGTCAAGCCGAAGGAATAGTTGAACCCGCAAGCCATCAGCTTTCTCCCCTAAAATGTTGGGGTGCCACGAAGTGGTCCCCTACGTCGACCGACCCAAGGAACTCATGAGCCCCGCAAACGAAGTACGTAAGTCCAAGGCTGAGCGAACGGCGGAGGCGCGCGAAAAAGCGCGCCTGATCCGGGAAGCCCAGGCAAAGAAGGACAAGCGCAACAAGCTGCTGATCGGCTGGGGCATCGTGGCGGCGGTGGTGGCCATCCTGGTGGTCGTGGGCCTGGTGGTTGCCGGCAACATCCAGCGGAATGCCCCGATCGCGGACCAGGGACCCACTCCTGCCAACGCCAACGCCCACGGCGGCGTGACGCTGCTGGCCAATAATGAGGTAGCCAAGACGGAGCCGGCCACCGTTGACGCCAGTTCCCTGGGTGATGCTCCGAAGACTCCGCCCGCCCAGGTGGTGGCCCCCGGTGCAGAGGCTGAGGCCGGAAAACCGGTCAAGGTGGTCCTGTACATCGACTTCATCTGCCCGGTCTGCAAGAACTTCGAAACGCAGTACAACGACCAGCTCACCACGCTGCGAAACGATGGCAAGATCACCGTCGAGTACCGCGCGCTTGGATTCCTGGACAGCCGGTCCACCACCAACTACTCGTCCCGTGCCGCTAACGCTGCAGCCTGTGTGGCCAACACGGCCCCGGAAAAGTACTCCGACTACTTCAACGCCCTGTTCGCCCAGCAGCCCGCAGAGGGCAGCGCCGGCCTGTCCGACAACGACCTGAAGAAGATGGCGTCCGACATGGGCGTGAACATCAACTCCTGCGTGGATGACAAGACCTACCGCCCGTTCGTGAAGTTCACGACGAAGGAAGCGTCCGCCATCGGCGTTACCGGTACGCCCACCGTCTTCGTGGACGGCAAGCAGTGGGGCAAGGGAGACAGCGCCCAGACGCCGTTCCCCGACTTCCTGCAGGCCGCCATCGCCGCCAAGGGCTAGGAATCAACAGCGCTGGCAGGGGCCCGTTCCGGAACGTTTCCGGGGCGGGCCCCTGCTTTCGGGCAACACCTGCAGCAGCGTTTTTACGCCCGGCGGGAGTTGGGCTACGCTTATCTAGCGCCTTCTGGCGCATGCCCCCAGGGGCGCGCCTCCTTAGCTCAGTTGGCCAGAGCACCGCTCTTGTAAAGCGGGGGTCGTCGGTTCGAATCCGACAGGGGGCTCTCAATCCCTTTTGACCTGCGGTTTTATCCCGAGTGGGTCGCCCAAAGTGGGCCCATTCCGACTTAACTCACCATAAACTCACCATTTTGACTTTCAGGAACGTCCTCTGTGAGGGCGATTTTCAGCTCATCGACGGACCAGATGGGGGCTTGAACGGTTCGAGGACCGCGCGGGTGTCCAGGGCTTCCTTGTACTCCTCGACGTAATGCTTGGCGGTCATTGAGACCTTGGAATGCCCCGCTTGGTAGGCCGCGGCTTCAACGCCCATGGTTCTGGCTATAAGGGTGGCATTCGCTTTGCGGAACGTCTTGAGGGTGACCCAGCCGAACCCGATGGAGTCCGCTGCCTTGCGCCAGGTCTTTCCCACGTTGTTCGCGTCGCTGACGGTACCTGTGGACGAAGGAAAGATTAGATTGAGCGGGTTGGGCGTGAGGGCCTTCACTTGTCGTTCCCGCCTGTCCTGAAGCTGGGCGACCAGGTAGGCAGGGACGGTGACATGGCGAATGCCGTGCTGGGATTTTGGATGGTTCTGGATGGCGACGCCCCCGTTGCTCGTCCTGATAACCGTTGCATTCACGAAGATCGTTGGTGGGTCGGATTCCAAGTCGAGATCGTCCCAGCGCAATGCGAGGAGTTCGCCAGGCCTTACCCCGGTGCTGATGAGGAAATCGACCATTTCGTGGAGCTCCTGCGTCCGGGTCCGGCCCAAGGCAGGTTCCTTTTCCCAAGCGATCAGCTTGGTCCGGAGTTCCTGGAATTGTGCAGCGTCCAATGCTTGAGGTTTGGCCGTTTGCGTCCTTGGAATGGATAGACCAAGGACGGGATTGACGGACACGGCGTCGTGCCGGAGAGCAATTTTGAACATCCAGGACAGCACCGCTCCGCAGGTCCTCGCCGTGGACGGTCCCGTGTTGTCGGCAACGTTCCGGATGAAGTAGTCGATGACTCCGGGCGACGCTTCACCTATCCGGATGGATGCCAGCTTTGGGGCAATGTATTTCTTGACGGTGGTGGCGTACTTGTCTTTGGTTCTGGAAGCTTTATCGGATCGCTCCAGCTCCACGAGGAAGACCTCGGCCAATTGCCCGATCGTGCTGGCCGCGCTCACGATGGAGCTGCGGGGTGTCTGGCGATGCTGCAGCTTGAGGTGCAGTTGCTGACGCGCCGAGGCTGCTGACGGGCCGCGCGCTTCCACCTTGCGGAGCTTCCCGTCCATGTCGCGGTAGTGGGCTCTCGCGCGCCACGTCTTGGCCGTAGCCCGATCAACGCGAACGACTCCCCACGTGCCGAGAGGAGTGGGTTGCCTGCTCATATTCCTTCGCCGCGAGTTATTGCTCCGCGTGCAGGGAAAGCCACGCGGCAAAGTCCCGACTGCTGATCCGCAGATGCCTTCCAATACGGTACGCCGGAGGACCCACGTGTTTCGCGCGCCACTGGTAGAAAGTCTGCTCGGGAATCTGGAGCTGCGCGCAAATCTCCTTCGGTGTCAGCCATTTGTCCTCCACCGCGTCTATTGAGCTGCTTCGTTCTGGCACTGTGGTCATGAGGGTCTCCGCTGTGTCTATTGCCGGCATGGTACTGGTTCATGGGAGTAATCGCTCTGGACCGCATGACAATGCTGCCGTCGACTCTCTAAATGGGTCTACAGCGTCGAGGGTGCGCTTGACTGGGCTTGCCGCCTCTTCTACTGCTCTGGGCCTAAAGTTCCCAGCCAGCAGCACTAGATGATGCTTGCGTGTGGAGCCCGTTGTTGACCCAGTTCGTGTGTCCCAGATTCTCTGGCGGCCGGTAGCGGCGAGCTTGGTCGATGGCTTGTTCGAGGCTGGCGCGTTCCTTTTGCTGTGCCCATTCGTAGTCTGCAGGCACGGGACCCAAGGGGAGCGGAGAGTCGCCAACGCCCCACGTGTCCCTGAAAATTGCGACTCCCCTCAAAACTTTGAGAACGACTTCTGGAGGGACAACTCGAGGCAGGGATTCGAGAAGGTTGTGCTTCCACTCGGTCTCCAGCATCAAAGCGTCCTGAGTTACCTGTTCTTGCCGGTGTTGGATCCGGGCCCGGACCTGTTCCATCAAGTTGGCGACGTCGGGACGAGCTGTCCGGACAGTTTCGTGTATATCGGCTGGCCCGTTCGTCGGCATCTTGGCGATGTATTGACGGAAGTGGTGGTGAAGGACGGCTGCGGGGTCCTTTGCGGAGGCGACCGTTTCCACAACGCCGCGTACAAGGCGTTCTGCGCCCGGGCGATTGATTGACGATGCCCGGCGCCAGGCCGCGACGGCGGCACCCCAGGAAGGGGATTGCTGAAACCCGGCAACTGCTCCGGCGTCGTGGGACTCGACTAGCTTGGACAGGTCCTCTGCCCCGGCGATTTGCGCGAGGTAGTCGAATTCCGCGCTGAGCCGTTCCAGGCTGTCTCCCGTTGCTTGTTCTGTTTCGAGGGTTTCGTGGGCGGTACGTTCCGCGCCTTCGGCGGCGAGGACTTCCCCGAGGATCTGGCGCCATGACGGCCGCTCTCCAGGGCCGAGAACCTCGTCGTCGAGCGGGTCGTTTTCGCAGACGTAGGCGTGGTTTCCTGTGCGTCCTCGGGTCATGCCCACATAGAACAGTTCGCGGGTAAGGCGTCCTTGGGTTACGACAGTATGGCTGGTGTCGGCGGTGATGCCTTGTGCCCGGTGTGCCGTGGTCGCGTACCCGAGCTCGACAGAGGCTTCAAGGTAGTCCCGGCGCAGAATGGCAGTTGCGCCGGTGTCTCGCCGGGCGGCCAGGACTGAGCTGTCACGCCCGGATACACAAACGACGTCGAGCAGTGTTCCATTGCGGATGAAGTCGCCGTTGCTGTCCCTGAGGGTGCGGTCGTTATGCCGGGCGATGATCGTGTCTCCCCGTCCGGCCCGTTGCCCGTCGCTGATGTTGACCGTCTGTTCGGCATCCACGACGCCCTGGTTGACGCGGGCTGCTTGGGCGCGTTCGTTGAGCATGTGGACGGTGTCGTTGTCCGGGGCGATAAGGATGCATGCCTTTCCGGCGACGGTATCGGTCTGCCAGTTCAGGTAGGCCAGGTCGACCATGTCCAGGTAGCTGCCATGGCGCAGCCGCTGGTGTTGGTCGTACGCGGCGACGGCTGAATAGTTCCCCGCACGGAGTTGCAGGGAGGCGTCCCGTTCCCAGGGCTGGTTAAAGCGCCAGATGGTAGTCAGCCGCGCCGTTTTGTGTTGCCGGTCCAGCCAGCCCAGGATGCCCCCGGCGTCGATCGCGTCCAACTGGGCAGGGTCACCAACCAGCAGGATTTTGGCTCCGGCGTCCCGGGCTTGGGTAACCAGGGAAGAGAGCTGGGGAGTGGACACCATGGAGGCCTCATCGACGACAACGAGCTGGTTGGGGTGGAACCGCCATCTGTTCTGTTCGGCAGCGAGCCGGGTGGCTTGTTGCGCCAGCCTGGTCGCCAGAGGAGTTCGAGGGAGTGCGGTATCACCGAACCGCCGCTCCAAAGTATAGAACTGCTCTGCCCGTTGGGCAGCGCCTCGACCGACTGATTCATGCAGCCACTTGGCGACGTTCTCCGTTGTCATCGCCAGTTCGCGGCCGAGGATTTCTGCGCTCGCCGCAGCCGGCGCGAGCCCGATGACGCTACCTGCACCGTGCTCTGTTTCCCAGGCTGCTTTGATCGCGCCGAGCGTGGTGGTTTTGCCGGTACCGGCCGGTCCGACCACGGCGTCGAGCCGGTTGCCGCTCGAGAGGACCTCGCCGGCGACGGCGCGCTGATCGGCGTGCAGCTCAAAGCGGCCGTGATGTCGGTATTTGGTGAGTGCCTCCATGGCGAGGGCGGGGCGCACAGCGGGTCCGCCGTCGTCGTCCCTAGCCGCCATCACGGAGTCCTCGCAGGCCAAAGTCTGGGTGTCGGTGTAGAGACGGGAGCCGTGGAAGTCGAACACCGCCCCGTTCCTGAACCGGAGGTCGGGCCCGGCGTCCGGCGGCAGGCTGTATCGGTGTTCGTTGAGCGCGACGCATTGAGTCTCTGCCGCGGTCGCGACGGCGTCGATCATCGCGTTACGGTCCGCGGGCGTGTCGCAGCGGACGTCGGCGCACACTCGTTCTGCCTCGGCGAGGAGGTTCCAGCGGTTCCAGGTGGCCCGTTTGGCCGCGACGCGTTGCCGGGTCAAGGTTGCGACAGCATCGATCCATGCCGCGGAGAAGTCGTTAGCGGTGAACCGTGTTGGGTGAGAGCGGCGAATGGCATCGGCCAGGACGAGGCCTGCCTCGAAACCCCGGGCCTTCGCCCGCGCCTGCCAAAGCGCCGAGAGCTCGTGGAGCGGTGCGATGGTTTCGGGCTTGGGGGTTCTGGTGGAGAGGGTTGCCTGTTGGCGGAGTTTGAGGGTGGCGGTTGCCGTCGGGGGAGCGCCGTGCTGTGTGGTCCATTCGGCGACCAGCTTGTCGGTTTCGAGGTCGATGAGGCGGGAGCGGTTCGAGAATTCGCGGACCAGATCGTCGTCGATGCCAGTGAGATGCTGTCTGGGGTTGTGGGTGCCCGAAGCCGGTATGCGGATTTCCGTATCGGTGCCGAGGTTCCGGTGGAGGGCATCGAAGAGCAGGCCGTTGTAGTGCTCGCTTGCAGCGACGGCGGCCTTGTAGAGGGTTCGTGAGTCCAGGGTGACCCAGGCGCCGTCAGTGATGCGTTGGACGCGGTTGGCGATGACTATGTGGGTGTGCAGCTGTGGATCCCCGGCACGCGATTCCCAATGGTCGAAGGCAGCGGCGATCACACCCCTGGTACCGAACTGGGCGATGCCGCCGCGTCCGGAACGGGTGTGGACGACGGTATCCTCGAGCCACTGCAGGGCAGATTTGACGGCGGCGTGGTGGATTTGCAGGATCTCGTTCTGGACCGACCGCGGACTCAGTGCCCAGAGGACCGACACGGATTTCGGGACGCTGAAGGTCAGGTCGAAGCCGACGACGGCATGGCGCGTTTCGGTCCGGCCCCGCGCTGTTCTGACGACCGTGGGTTTGCTGTGTGGCCGGCCCAAAGGGGCGGCGGTGTCCGGATGGACGGCGTACTCAAAGAGTGCTTTCGCGTCTATTTCCGTGACAGCATCTTTGGCGCTGCGGCTGATGCCAGGCAGCCCTGAGCCGATCCAGCGGCCCGGTGGCGTCCCGGCCTTCAGGTAGTAGCTGGTGGCATCAACCGGGGCGAGGGGCAGATCATCCATCATGGTGGTCTTGAACAGATACCTGAGCCCGGACTGGGCAGAGAGCCGGGCGATCGACATAGTCATGCGCTAAGCCTTGCCTCGCGGATCGGCCCCGCGGCGGCTGTAAGAGGACCCCGGCCGACGATCGCCTGGTCCGTCGGCCATGCTGGCGAACAGAAACGCTGCGACGTCTGGGATGGGTTAAAACCGTCCTCGGACGCCTTGTAATGATTCGTCCTCACGGTGATTCATCCCTCTCCAATCACCTGGCGGCATGACCCGCCTTGAGTCGGGGCTCACGGCCGCGCCTTAGGTGCCAGAGGTGTGAATGTTGCTGACAGCTGCCATGTATGCGCCAGTTCCTTGACGCGAGGGGGACGAGAATTGCTGGGTTGTTGGTCGGTGAGGGTTTCTTGACAGAGGCCGCCCTCGAAGTGAAGAGTGTCCGGTTGAAATCTGAGACCCTGGACTGCCGGTGTCAGGAATATCGAATTCCGACCCAATCCTGACTTCTACCGACGCTCTTACTGACGTCAGGTGTCATTTTCAGAAGTCGTCTGCACGGAATGTCAGAAGTCCTCTGCACGCCGGCCAAAATCGTGGCGGAGTGCCCGTCTCTCATGCACGCCCCGATGGTGTGGGTACTGTTCGGCAGGGAGCAGCAGCAGGCGTCTATTGCTGGTGGCGCCTGATACTCAACTGTCGGGCGTGGAAGTCGAAATGATTTGTGGGGTATGCGTAGACGTCGGTGAGTGTCATCAGCGGTTTGAAGAACGGGTCCCACCGGTCCGGAAACGGCATGGACCGTGACAGCGAGGCAGGGCTTTCGTGTTCAAGTCTGCGGGTGATCGCAAGGAGAGTCGTGTCGAGTTTCCGGCCCATCCGTCGCTTGTTGTAGACCATGGCCGCTGCCCGGGATCCCCAGTAATTGATGACGTCGAATGGGCGCGTACCTGAATTCAGGAGTGCGGCGAAGGCCGCGCCGACGGGTTTGGGCAGTCGGCTGATGACGTGGATCAGGGGAAGCAGTGCGCGGACAACCATGTAGCCGAAAACCATGTGGAAGAGCAGTTCCTCATTGGTCCACTTTGTGCCGTTGCTCCTGCGGCTAAGGTCGTCCGCGGTTGCGCTCTCCAGCCAATGGTCAAGGTCAGCACGTGCCCGGCCGTATTCGGCCATGATGTCTGCTTTGTTTGGTTCCACGTCGTACCCCGCGTCTTAGGTTTCGTTGCCGGTTCGTGAGCGCAGTGCGGCCTGGAGGTCCTCCTGCGAGGGCAGGCCGCTCATGCCGTCTGCGCCGAGGTAGACCCTGCAGCTCAGCGCAGGTGCCGCTGCCGAAGGGAACAGATCACGGCCGTCCGCGATGAAGGACGGCGAGCCGAGGAAGTGCAGCGTGAGCTTGTTCCTCCGTGTCAAGTTCAACAATACGGAGGTCTCCATCGCCGTTTTCGGTAGCCCGGATGGCCTGGCGGAACAGGGCCAGGGCCGACACGCTGTTGGGACATTCGGGGATGATCCGCAGTTCGTAGTCCATAGTTCTCCAGTATTTCAGCCTTGAGTGATGGGTGGGAGCGCTGTCCGGCTCCTGCTGTTAGTCGTCTTTGCCTTTAGCTTTGCCTTTGGCCGGCGGTTGGGGTGCGACCGGCGTTGGCGTTTGGGCGGTGGGTGATGGGGTGGGCGCGGGTGCGGGTGTCGTGGTCATTGCGGCGAGGTCCGCGCGGATGAGGTCGATGGCGTTCTGGATGTCCTGGCGGCGTGTTGGTGAGATTTCGCCGTTGGCTGCGGCGGTGGAGAATTCGCTGGTGAACAGGTCAAGTTCGGCTTTCGCGGCGGGCAGGTTGTTGTCGGCGGCGTCCCGGGAAAGTGACTGGAGGCGGGTTTGGAGCTTCGCGGCGGCGCCTGGTTGCAGGTCGGTGGGGGTGTTCGCGCATCCTGCGAGGATCCCGGCGGTTAGCAGGGCCATGGCTGCGGTGTTGAGGAATCGCGTCAATCTCGTGGTCATGGTGTGATGCTTCGCCTCAGCTGCTCGATGTGTTTTCCCAGGTCTCCGGAGATACTTGGCGAGGGTTGTGCAGGCGCCGGCGCCTGCACGTGGAGGACAGCGGCGACCAGGACCGCGAGTAGGACCACTGCGAGGCCGACACCGAGGAACAGTACTGCCCTGGACTGCAGCTTCCGGGTTTGGCCCAGGCGGGACGGGCTTGGGGCCGGCGTGATGACGGCGGGGTATTCATCGCTGTCGGCGGGGAGGCTGGGGATCAGGACGCGGGTGCGTGCAGGTGATGTTCCTGCCTGGGGCGGACGCTCCGGCCTGGCGGGCATTGCCGGCGTTGTCTCCCGTGTCGTCCCCGGCAGCGCTCCGGGCACGCCGCTGCCGGTTCCCTCAGTGAGTGCTGTTTCAATCGCCCGTGCCGTGGGGCGGGCAGCGGGTTCGGTTGCTGTCATGGCTTCGAGGATGGCACTCCACTGCGGGCCGAGACCGGCCGGAATCCGCGGTGGGCGGTGCAGCCGTGCGATGGCCGACTCGACGTGGGTCCCGGGGTATTCAATAGTCCCGGTCAGGCATTCAAGCAGGACCAGCCCGAGGGAGTAGACGTCGCTTTCCACTCCGAGCTGGGCTCCCGAGACTTGTTCGGGGCTGAGGTACGGGGCCGTTCCGACGGTAGTGCCGGTCGCGGTAAGCCTTGAGCCTTCGAGCAGGCGGGCTATCCCGAAATCCGTGAGTTTGGCGTGCTGGGAGCGGCGGGTCAGGGTTCCTGGCAAAAGGATGTTGGCTGGTTTGATGTCCCGGTGGATGACATCGCGGACGTGGATGTAGTCCAGGGCTGAGGCGAGCTCCGCTCCGATCCGGGCAACATCGGTGGCGGGCAGGGGGCCGCGGCCCAGCCTGGTGTGCAGGTCGGGTCCGTCGATCAGTTCCATGGCCAGGAAAGTCCGGGGGCCGTCCGGCACCGTCGTATCAGTTCCGGCGTCGTACAGCGTTACCAGGGCGGGGTGGTTGAAGGTGGCCAGGAGCCGCATTTCCGAATCGACCCGGCCCCGGCCGCCGGCTGCGTTATGAGGTTCGGTGGGAAAAATCTTCAGGGCGACTTCACGGCCCAGTTGTTCATCCCGTGCCCGGTAGACCGCCGCTGTAGCGCCCTGCCCGATCAGGGCAGTGATCCGGTACCGTCCAGCAAGCAGAGCATCCGGCGAGCCAACGAATGAACCCTCGGACACTGCCACTCCCATTTCCTGTAGACGGTGAAGCCCAGCCGGTCTGACGTAAAGCCCGGCCTGCGCGGCGGCGCTGATGAAGCCCGGTCAAGTCCAGGGTTCATCATACGTTCAGCCCGTTCCGTCTCAGTGAACAGGGGTCTCTACCCGCCCCGGGGGTGATGGCATCCAGCAAGAAGGAATGGCCGCAGCCTGTTTCCAAAAAGCCCGTGGGAACGTCAACGATCGGTGCGCTGGATGGTCATCATGTGCGCGAGCAGGGCACGTTCGGGCTGGCCGGGCCACCGGCTCACATGCCCTCGTAATGACTCTCGGGCGCTTTGTTCGGCCAAGTCGGTACCGCTGAGAATCTCATCGATGATTTCCATGGCTTGCAGCTGGATCTGCAATTGCGGTGCATACTCCGCGCCAATCAGCGAAGTGTCCTTGGGTTGCATATCCATCACGTCCACCGCCTTCGTTCGCTCAAAAGCTTCTGCGCAACGCTACAACATGGTAAGGCTACTTATGATCTGATGGTTTAGGAACCCCTTATGGGGGTGCTTTTTCACCTCAAAAGCTGCGTCGCAGGGCGGCGTCAGGGACGGGCGGGAGGCGGTCCACTTCAAAACCTGGGCGAACAATGGGAGTCCCTTAACCGAATCTTGAGGCACGCGGGCTAACCTGAACCGTTCCGTGAAGCAGACGCGGCTCGTGGCCCTGTGAGCCGATTTCTGCAGCAGAGTGGAACTCGTTCCTCCGCCGGACTGGCCGGAGCTGTTCCAGGGCTAGGAGAAGGCCCGCCGTTACCTCTGCTCGGCGGGTCTTCTTCCGAAGTCGTCTGCACGGAATGTCCAAAGTCGTCTGCACGCGCCTCCGGACGGATCAGGGCTCGCTGAGGTGACTCTTGGTGCGCAAGCACCTGAAGACGGCCCAGCCCGCGGCGAGCAAACGCGCGAAGCTGGCTGTGACGGCCGCGCTCACGAGAAGTGGCGGAAATGCGTCTCCCGCCGCCATGCGTGCCCAGAGGATCGCGAGAACTGCTGCGTCGGCGGCGATGCAGGTTCCGCCGATGACGGCGGCGGCGAGCAACGCCTGCCCTGGTGTCACTTCGGGTATCCAGCGGATCAGCGATCCGCTGGTGGCGAGGACAAACACTCCAGCCACCACGGCCGCCGCAACGAGCGGGAGCACGGGGACGGCCGAAATCAGTGCGCCAGGGAATGATCTCCCATACGCCGGCACCCACAGCAGAAACCACCATATGCCGACTAGGGGTCCAGTGATCAGTAGGGACCAGAGGATCTTGCGGGCCTGCGCCATGGCCAACTCGCTGGCGAACGCCAAGGCGACAAGGGCTGGCTCGCCAAAGTCAGCTACGGCCGCCTCAGCGGCGGAGGCGGGCGACAGTCCCCTGGCTGTGAAGGCTTGGGCGGCATCCAATATCCCTCCACGAACTTCTTCGACGACAGCTGCCTTGGTGTGTGCGGGGCCGTGGAGCAATCTGCGGAGTTCGGACAGGTACTCAATGACGACTTTGTCGTCCCCAGGTGACTTCATGCCTTCCCTCCGAGCAGGGCGCTTACCGCATCGGAGAACTTCGCCCAGGCAACCCGCTCCGTTATGAGGCTCTGGCGTCCTGACGTCGTTAGTTCGTAGACGCGGCGGCGGCGTCCGCCGAAGGCCTGCCACTCGCTACGGATGAACCCGGCCCGCTCGAGTCTGTGCAGCGCAGGGTAGATGGTGCCCGTAGGCAGGTCGAAGGCCCCTCCGCTGCCCTCACGGACGCTCTCGATAATGGCGTAACCGTGCCGTGGTCCCTTCTCCAGCACCGATAGGAGGAGTGCGTCCAGGTGCCCCTTGAGTGACTCCGGCCTGATCGGAAGCATCCGAGTCCCCCTCTTCAAGAAATTCGCCCGCTGACCGGCTGCGGGAACAACCCTAGAGTAGCATCGCTACATATAGCATTGCTACTTATTGGAGGTTGACTGGTGGGCACGGAAAAGGTGTTTCCTCCGCTCGGTGAGATTGCCGCGGGACAGGCGTTGTTGGGCAGTAAGGCAGCCACGCTCAATGAGCTTGCAGCCAAAGGCTTCCGCGTTCCACCGGGCTTCGTCGTCACCGCAGAGGCTGGTGAACGGCTGGGGTCCCGCTTCGCCGGTGAGCTGGCCGAGGCAGCGGACCGGACCGGGCCCGGACCATTTGCCGTCAGGTCCTCGGCCGCCGCGGAGGACCTGCCCGGGGCCTCTTATGCGGGCCTTTACGAGACCTTCCTCAACGTCGAACGGGGTGAGCTTCATGATGGGATACGGCGGTGTCTGGCCTCCGCTGCCCACGGGCGAGTGGCTGCCTACAAATCGGCGCGCGGCACGTCGGGTCAGCCGGAAACTGGGGTACCGGCCATGGCGGCACTGATCCAGCAGATGGTCCAACCAGTTGCCGCTGGAGTCGCCTTTACCGCCAACCCGCTGACCGGCAACAGGAGCGAAAGCATCATTAACGCCGTCCAGGGGTTGGGTGAATCCCTCGTGGCCGGTGATGCCATTGGAGAGGAATGGATCATCCGGGATCAGGAGGCAACGTGCACCCGGAACGCGGGGATCCTTACCGCAGCGCAGGCGCTCGAGGTCGCGGGTTTGGCCCACAGCGTCGCTGCCCACGCGGGAGTGCCGCAGGACATCGAATGGGCCATCGATGCGGACGGGGTGCTGTTCCTTCTGCAGGCCAGGCCGATGACCGCCCTGCCTGACCCTGTTGATTGGGCGGCGCCAGGCAAGGGCATGTGGTCACGGAACTTCCGCCTCGGCGAATGGCTACCGGACCCGATGACCCCGCTGTTTGAGGACTGGCTGTTGCCCCGGATCGAATCGGGATTCCTGGACGGGATGCACGCTGACATCGGCGCGCGGGTCCCCTTCCGCTACGCCTCCGTCAACGGCTGGTACTACAACGCCCCGCCGATACCCTCCGTGCGGGTCCTCGCGAGCGTGATCCGGGAGGGCCGCGGCCGGGCACCCTGGTTCCTATTCAACGCCCTTTCCCGTGTCTCCCATAATCCCGCGGCCGCCGACCGCGCAGTACTTCATGCTCTGGAACTCAAATGGCGAACAGAGCTGCTTCCGGCGTACCGCCAGCTGGTGGAAAGGGCCGGGCAGGACATCGATTCCGCTTCCCCGGCAAGGCTGGTCGAACTAATCAACACTGTTTGTCACCACGCGGGAATCTATTCGTGGTCACTGGCTATTCTCGGGGGATCGGCCTGGAAAATGGAGTCTGCGCTGGCCAGGTTCTGGCAGAAGCATCTAGCCGGGCCTCTGCACGGGACAACGGCCGGGGAAACAGGCCATCAGGCTCTTCTACGCGGCTTGAGCGCACCCACGTCCACGCAGGCTGCCCACGCCGTCTACTCTCTGGACTGGTATCACCCCACCGCGGCCGAGGCGCCCCCGGCACACCAGAAGCAGGAATCACCGCCGGTCCACCGCAGTAGGTCTGCGGCCCTCAAAGCACAAAGGGCCGCCTCCGAGGCGGCCGCCCGCGATGCACTCAAGGAACAGCCGCGGGTCCTTGCACGGTTCCATGCCCTCCTTCGTGTCGCGCAGCACTACGCGCTGCTGCGTGAGGAACAGGCGCTCGACCTCAGTCTGGGGTGGCCGGTTCTGCGCCGCTGCGCCCGCCGGCTCGGCGAACACCTGGTCGCCGAGAAAATCATCGACGATGCCGGAGACGTCTACTTCCTGACACTGCACGAAGCCACCCGCCCCTCCCCGGGCAACCGGCCGCCGGTGAGCAGCCGACGCCAGACCTGGCAGCGTCAGCGGAGCCTGGACGCCCCGCTGACGCTGGGCGAGCCCACCGGGCTTATTGGAGATCCAATCGCCCGGGCCGTGGAGGCGGCAAGAACCTCGCACGACCTGCCCGAAGGTGCCATCGTTGGCCATCCCGCGAGCACAGGACGGGCGACAGGAACCGTCCGTATCATGAGCGGCCCGGAAGACTTCGACAGCTTCCTCGAAGGCGAAGTGCTCGTAGCCAAATCGACGGCACCGGCCTGGACCCCTCTTTTCGCCCGCGCCGCGGCCGTCGTTACCGACGGCGGAACGCTGGCCGCCCACGCCTCCCTGGTTGCCCGCGAATTCGGCATCCCCGCCGTCGTCGGAACACGCAACGCCACCCACCTGCTCCGCACAGGACAAAGAATCACCGTAGACGGCGGTACCGGGATAGTCATGCCGGCCCAGACAGACAACTGATCACGCCAGCGAACCTCAAGACCCAGCGTCAGAAGAGGAAACCACAACGAGTTATTGAAAACGAAGGATTTCAAGAACGGCTTGAATCGAGAATCCGGGGGTGTGACTCGCGGCGATAAATGGCGGTGTTTTTGCGGCGCTGTTTGGCGCATGGTTCAGCGCGAAAGGGGATCCTTCAGCGTGCGCATGAAGGGGATCAGCGCGCCGCCGGAAAGGGCCTGGCTGGTCTGTCATTCCGGGAGTCGCGGCAAGCGGGCAAGCGCCACCTGTGACAGCATCTGTTTATGACTCCAACACGATCTGCTGATGAGCTTCTTGGCGTCGATTCTCCCGCGTGGCCGTGGCTGGAAACACTCTTGGCTGGCGCGGTCGTCGACTTCAAAGTGTTGTCAGCGGACGACACGTCGAAAAGGGACGTTCTCTTCCGTCTACAAGTGACTGCCGCGTCGACGCTGGGAGCAATTGCGTCGAACGGCGCGGCTATCATCATCGATCACGGATGGGTACGCATTCTCGGCGCTGGCGCCCATGGAATCGAGGACATCGCTACAGTAAACGCTTTAGGTGATCCCGATCATCGTGCAGCGCCCCCAGGTCATCTCGTCATCGCTTACGACGTTCTGGGTGGTGTCTTCGCTATCAATCACGATGATCTTCCTGCCGAGCCCGGTGAAGTCTGCTATTGGGGTCCGGACACTCTGGACTGGACACCGCTGGGAGCTGGCCACACGGCATTCGTCGAGTGGCTCGTCAGGGGCGGAGCTACGGAGTTCTACCGCGAGCTGCGATGGCCGGGATGGGAAGAAGAGGTCGCAGCTCTGTCCCTCGACGAGGGCATCAGCGTCTACCCGTTTCTCTTCACGGAAGAGGGGCGGAACATTGCGACGGCGGCAAGAAAAGCTGTGCCCTTCCGGGAGCTGCTCTTTCTGAACGAACACATGGCCAAAAGCCTCAGCGCGAGATCAGAATAAGGGCCGCCAACTGGCATCCGGTGAGCGATCCCCTATCGAACGGCCGAAGCGCACGCTAGGCCACCGGCTTACCGGCGCGCGTGGCTCGGACAGTTTTCTGGTCCCGGACGGGGCATACTTTGGAAATGCAGCTGCCATGCACGGATCCAATCTGGTTCACGAGGCACCCTTCGAGCGAGTCGTCACAGAAGCCACTGAATGGCTCAATGGGTTGGGAGGCAGAAACTTCACTCGTCTCCGAGAGCCACTCCCGTCCATGCTTCACCACCTCGACCCATGGGCTATGCCCTCGTGGAAACAGCTCGTGGTGGCAACCTCCGCCGACAAATGGACCGCAGTGTTTAGCCAGGGCAGCGATATAGCGAGTGCGAATGTTGTCGGTGCGCGTCTCGACTGCCTCAACATCCGCACGTCCCACCAACCCCACATCATTCGTGATCGAAAGATCGTCAGCTACGGCAGCACAGCGCTCTGGATTCACGCCGGAGCGCGTCATATCCGTTCCATCCAGGCGAGCTATCAATCCCGCTGGGAGTGGACGCTCTTCGGTGATCCGCAACCCTTCGAGAACCTTGAAAGCTACAAGGCAAAGAAGATCCAGGACCGGTTCACACTTGATTCCCTGAACGAATACTGTCGTGCTCTGGGCATTGAGCGAGACAATCTAGGTTTTTACGGCTCTGACGGATTGCTCATCGAAGGGGACACGAGTAACTGGCCTCACAAGCCCCAGCCAGTTAGGGGTAACGAATGGTTGCACGGCTTCGCCTAGGCCCCGGTGCGCACTGGAGGATCGGCTAAAGGGGTGGTCACCGCTCCTTTCAGCGACCGCTTGCGGGCCTTCTGGTGAACCCGAGCGGAGCTCAAGACAGACGCCCAGCTGCAATCAGCGATGAAGTCTAGAAAGGTCCTCCAAGAAGACGAAGGCTAGTCAAACTCAACATAGAACCCGCCGAACGTCAGCGCATCTCGGACAAATTCTCGTAGTTGCTCTGACTCATGCGCCTTCGCAGCCGCCTTCGCCGCCGAGCTGTTCCGGAAATAGATGGCTATGCTCATGGGAGGGGCAAGCATTTCTGAGTCAATCTCATATTTGTGTCCCCGAAAGCTCACAGATAAACCCACGCGAGCGATATGGAGTTCACCGTCTTTAGACGCGATTGCATTTGGTCCTCTTGGCTCAAAATCAGTACTCATCTTGGGCCCAATCCCTAGCACGGTCGACCTTTGCGTTTTCCATGAGAGCGAGCGTACGCGACGCAGGAAAGACCAGCCGCAGGCGCGGGCCGGCGGCGAACCGGCAACGAGTCCGTCCCCCGGGTAGGCTGGCGTTGCTGTCGACTCTCCTGCATCCGGGATCAACTGTGTCGACATGCATGCCCCGCTTTAACTCACAAGGAGACTGCCCTGTCCGGAATCCACGAACCTAACGTCATCGATCTCGTAACGCACGATCCCGTGCACGACGAATACAAGCTGATCATGGTCGAAAACCGTCCATGGGCGACCGCTCCCGGCCAGCTGGAACAGCTGAAAGAGAAGATCAACAATTACGCCATGTTCGTCCTTGATGAGGGCCTCCTGCGCTCCTACCCCGAGGCGGCCGGACATCCCGTATGCATCCAACTGGACTGCGTGAATACGCCCACTGCAGAGGTTCAGGAACTTATTGCCTTGGCATCGGAAAGACTCATTGATTACGGCATCCGGTTCGCCGTAAACCGGCTTGAGTGAACACCGCCTCATGGATTGCCCCTCTCTGGCGAAACACCGGTCACGCCCCGAGCATCTCCGCTGCGAAAACGATTCGAGGAGCGGGAACCTTTTCCGGTCCTGCGGACACTACAAGGTATGAGGCATATGGGGGAATCCGACGAGAACCTGTGGAGTGCGTGCGTCGGCGGCGACGCTGACGCTTTCGGCGCCCTGTTCAACAGGCACGCCGACGCGGTCTTCCGGTACTGCCTCTCCCGCTGCGGATCCTGGCACGACGCCGAAGAACTCGTCTCAATCACCTTCCTGGAGGCCTGGCGGCAACGCAACAAGCTCAAACCACAAAAGGACAGCCTCCTCCCATGGCTCCTCGGGGTAGCAACAAACGCGAACCTCAACAGGGCTCGGGCGTCACGGCGGTACGCCGACTTCCTGACCAGGCTGCCGCATTCTGATCCCAGGCACCGTGAACACGAAGCAGACCACGCCGAATCCGTCACCTCCCGGGTCGACGCCGAACGTGAAGTCCGCGAACTGCTCGACACCACCGCGGGGCTGCACGAGGGGGAACGGGACGTCGTGATCCTGTGCCTGATGAACGGGATCAGCCAGGAAGACGCAGCCAAAACCCTCGGCATCCGCGTCGGGACCGTGAAATCAAGACTGCACCGGGCAAAAGCCAAACTGGCCCAGATGAACGAAACCACAGTGCACGTCGAACACCTGGACACCACGATCGTTGAAGCGAGGCTGTCATGAACCTGCCCGAAGTAACCTACCCACAGGAAACGAAAGACCGCGTCCGGAACCTGCTCGTCCAGGAAGCACGCCGCACACCGAAACGGAAACGCAAATGGCTTGCCCTGCCCGTCGTGATCGCTGTGGCCGGCACAGCACTGGCCGGGACCACCGCCGCCGGGGTCTACACGGCCAATGCCCCGGTCAACGACAAACGCGGCATCCGTTGCTATTACCGAGCCGACCTCACCACCACATACCCCGTCAAAGCGAACCCTAAAGTGATCATGCCGCCGTACATCACCACAGGGAACTTCCTCCCGGGATTCGACGCCAAGAATAACCCGAACCCGGGGGACCCGGACGCAGGAATGCAACAGATCAGCGACCCCGTCAACCAGTGTGGCCGGAACTGGGACTTGGGAATGATGAACCCCCAAGGAATCACCGATGACCTCATCCCGCCCGGTTTCGTCCAAACCAAGCCCACGGCCGACCCCAGCAAGTCCAGCGCCAACGGCATGCCAAGCGATAAGTACGGCAATCCACTCAGCGGCCCCGCCGGGCCGAACAAACTCATCGGCCACTACGTCCCCCAACTGACCGCATGCGTCCTCGACAACAGCGTCGCCGTCATCCCAGGCGGACCCGAAATCTGCGCCCACCTCGGAATCCCCTCCCTGGAGAAGTAGGCAAGGCGGTGCGGCTGGACGCCTCGGGCGACGGCCCTGTCATGCTCAGTGGAGGATCCCTCTAAGCGGATCCTCCACCGAACCCGAATAAACCTGTACATTCCGGCACTGTCATCGTCTTATGATCCAGTCCACGGGGTAGCCGAGTTCCTCGAGGGTTAGCAGCAGTGGCTCTGGGGGTGAGGCGTAGACGTAGATCTCAAAGCCTTCCCCGCGGATGTGGATGCGCGTGGAAAATAGTGCGCGTGTTGTGAACACCTCGAGTACCTGTTCCCTGCGGAAGTGCCATGGCCCGAACATGAGTCCGAGACCCAACCGAAACCTAAAATTGAGTTCCTCCTCGGTCGCGGTGAGCTCTACGAGCGGTATCGTGGCGCGGATTGTCCGGTACTCGATGCCGACGTTACTTCGATAAGGCTCCATCGGTCTTCGGCTCTCCGGTCGGCTGTGTGTGGTCGGCAAGAGTACCGGGTCGTGCTCTTGTGGGCCACTTCCTGCCGAGCGAAGTGACCTCTTGCCGAGAGCCACCAGGATCATCCACAGAGCCAGGGCGGCCGCGCCGACGAGCGTGAGGGCGCCGGCCACCGCTGACATGGCAGACCCCGGCTCGTGGGCTCGCCACGCGGTGTACATTACGCCGATGCAGCCAGTCCAGTAGCTCAGGAACGAGTATTCCAGGAGCGGCATCGCGGGTGCGGCCTCGCTCAATCCCTTCAGGTTGTTGCGCCGGAAGAGATTCAAAATCTTCCCGTAGTCGGGATCGGGACCGGTCAGGGAGTTCACCGCGAAGATCGAGCCGATGATGATGGAAGCGTGGAGGGCGGTCGCCAGTAGACCGAGGCGCCCGGATGGTGGGCCCATGGCGGATAAGACCGCGGCGGCGCTGCTGGATGCCACTTGTGTGACGATCAGACCCACAATGGTCAGGGTGGCCGCGGCGCAGACGCCGACTGCTACCCGCCCGATCACCGGAGTTGTCCCGCCGTTCGACTCTGAGTCCCCCATAGCTGAAAAGTGTAGGCCTCTGCACCGGTACTGATTAGGTTCTGCCAATTGAGGGATGAATCGCTGCCGGTGACCCTGATGAGACAACGTCCGGAAGACGGTGGTCGACCGCGCACTTCAGAGCACGATTACGGATCCCTTGCCGCACAGGTTCCACTGAGCGGTAAATGACCTTCAACTTTGTCCCTCGTCGCTGTTCTCCAGGGCCGCGGCGGATGATAGCCTGCGCGAGAGCGGACAAAGGACGAGAGGAACCGAAAAGTGAGCGTGGCCTCGGTCGGCTCACACGGCTTAGCAACAAAAGCCGGAACTACCTAAACCGCTTCCAAAAGTTCTTTCTGATCGCTTGGCTGGTCAACGTGGGCGAAGCGATAGTGGTCGTCACAACGGTTTTGATTACACGCCCGAATGTCACGAGTCCTTTTTTCTACATTCCGATCAGCTTCCTAGGCGCGACAACCGCGGCATTCGTGATCCTGGCGATTATTTACGCAATCCCATTTCTTCGGTCAGCTGCCGACGATGTCCGTTGCCGCAAGCAGGTTGACCAGGAGAAGAGAACATCTGGGTAAATGATCTCCGGGAACCGGGCAATGTGCATCTGCAGGTGGTGGGCGGCTAAATCCTGACAAGCCAGCGCCAGTGCGTGTCCCCGCTGTTAAAGACGCGGTTCGCCGCTCGATAGGGGATGGTTACAAGGACGTCATGCTTTCTTCTTCCGCCGCGTCACCCACAGTGTGTAGGCGGCGAACAGAGACACCAACAGCCCCAGAACCCACCACGGGGATCCTATTATGGCACCGTAGACAGCCATGACGGCGCCGCCGCAGCATCCGATAAGGGTCAGCCATCGCTCCAACGGTCTCATTGCGTCAGCTTAGATCAGCGTGTCTTGACCTGGCTCGCTGCCTCCGTTCGAAACCGAGTAGCAACAGATGGCCTGTAAATGAGTGCGCCCGTAAGCCGGTCGATCACCATGCCGTGGAAGTCAGCCACCACGTTCCGCGCGGTTGCTAGCCCACGCCATGTACGTAAGACCCGCACGATGAAATGAACGATGAGGGGGCGCTAACAGCTACCTGGCTTCCTGCGAAGTCTGACCAAATGGATGTCTCGGAAAACTGCAGCTTTTCAAGACACTGCCTCTTTCCCTGGGAAGCCGAACTGAAGCGGCGTCCGGACGGGCATCTCGTTGTCTTGGAAAGTTGTCTCGCCGTGTTTTGTCTTAGACGGATGCCGGAAGGGGTTTTCTAAGGCAGAATGAGCCGGTGAGACATCTCGGATATACGCGGGTCAGCACCGCCGGCCAGGACGCCAAGCTGCAGCTTGATGCACTCGTCGGCGTCGGAGTCCAAAAGCGTGATGTCTTCGCCGATGTCACTTCCGGAAGCAGGACTGCGATCGAGCGGCCTGGGATGAAGAAGCTCCTGGACTATGTGGAGTCGGGCGACACGGTCGTGGTGTGGCGCATAGACCGGCTCGGCCGGTCCCTCATAGATGTCTTGAACACAGTGAACCTGCTTCGGGAGCGTGGTGTGCAGCTGAGGTCAGTCTCGGATGGCATTGACCCTGCCACAACGTCGGGCAGGCTGATGCTGAACATGCTGGCCACCTTGGCGGAGTACGAGCGGGAGTTGATCGTCGAACGGGTCAACGCCGGGATTGCTGCTGCACGAAAGGGCGGAACAAGGTTCGGCCGCCCGCTCTCGGACCCCATCGTGATAGCTGACAAGCTGCGGATCGTGACCGACGCGCGGGCCAAGGGCCGCACCGCCGAGGAAGCTGCCCGCCTAGTCGGGTGGAGCCGGGCAACGCTTTACCGCCACCAGCAAGCCCTCGCTGCCCGCGAGAGCACCACGATGTAGCTGCCGTCATGAAAGGCGCGGAGCGGTGGCGGATCCTTCGATTGCACGTCGAAGACGAGATCCCACTCGCGGAGCTGGCCCGGGAATCAAAGGTCAGCCTGCGCACGCTTGAGCGCTGGCACCGGTCGTTCCAAGACGGTGGCATCGCGGCGCTGGATCCACGTCCCAGGGTCGATGCCGGCAGGCGCCGCACAGCAGCGGAAACCGTGGCGTTCATCGAGAGGCTCGCGCTGACTAAGCCCCGCCCCAGCCTTGCAACCCTGCACCGGCTCGCTGTCGCCGATGCCCGACAGAGGAACGATCCTGCGCCTGGGTACTCAACCGTTCGGGACATCGTTTCGGCCCTGGATCCCGGGCTCGTCACCCTCGCCCTTGAGGGGCCGGCGTCCTACCGCGACCGGCACGAACTCGTGTACCGCCGCCGGGCGGAACAGCCGAACCAGATATGGCAGGCCGATCACACCCAGCTCGACATCCTCATTCTCGGCGCAAGCGGTAAACCGGACCGTCCCTGGCTGACCACGGTGATGGACGACTACTCCAGGGCAATCTGCGGCTACACCGTCTTTACCGGCGCACCCTCAGCCCTGAACACAGCCCTCGCACTTCGGCAGGCGATCTGGCGCAAACAGAATCCGTCCTGGGTGATGTGCGGACTTCCAGATATTCTGCACGTCGATCACGGCCCCGATTTCACCAGCGAGCACCTCGAGCGG
This sequence comes from Arthrobacter sp. FW306-07-I, assembly GCF_021800405.1. Classification (NCBI taxonomy): domain Bacteria; kingdom Bacillati; phylum Actinomycetota; class Actinomycetes; order Micrococcales; family Micrococcaceae; genus Arthrobacter; species Arthrobacter sp. FW306-07-I. Next base: position 769,087 of record NZ_CP084550.1, read on the forward strand.
ACCGCTGTGGCGCTGCATATCCGGACAATCCATTCCACCGTCGGCCGGCCGCAGGGCCGCGGCAAAATCGAGCGCTTTTTCGGCACGATCAATACCGAGGTCCTCGCGGCCCTGCCCGGGCGCCTCGGACCCGGAATCCGCGCACCACAGCCTGTGCTGGACCTGCCGGCACTTGATCGGGAGATCGGTGCCTTCATCGCCATCTACAACGACCGGGCACATAGCGAGCTTGGCATCTCACCGCGGGACTCGTGGGTCGCTGACGGATGGCTTCCCCGCATGCCGGACACCCTGGAAGATCTCGATGGGCTCCTCCTTACCGTTCCGAAAAACCGTGTGGTGCAGCGTGACGGCATCCACTTCCAGGGCCAGCGCTACCTTTCGCCCACCCTGGCCCCGTTCGTGGGACGCACCATCACCATCCGCTACGACCCCCGCGACATCTCCGAAATCCGTGTCTTCGACCATGACACCTTTATCTGCACCGCCATCGACGAGGACCACCCGAATCTCCGGCTGAGTCTTCGGGACGTCGAAGCCGCCCGCCGCGCACGGCGACGCGAGCTGCGCCGCACCATTAACGACCGCATCCCTACCGTTGCTGACCGCGAACAACCCCGCATCTCTGAACCACCGCGCCGCCGGCCGCGGCTCCGCACCTACGAAGAGGACTGATGATGGACCAGCCATTCATCGTGACCAAGGAACACCGGCGCTTCACCGAGTTCGCCAACGCCGTGCGGAAAGAGCGCACCATCGGTATCTGCCATGGGGACGCCGGCGTCGGTAAAACCTACTCCGCCCGCCGCTACGCAAACTGGGATGCGCTGGAACCCTACATAACGGACTGGCGGGCCCGCGACGCAGAGGAAGACGCCAAGCACTTCTCACTCGCCAACAAGACCCGTGCCGTCTTCTACACCCCCGAAGTACTCTGCCGCCCCAAAGAACTCATGGCAGAAATCCACCGCTCACAGGTCCGGATCGCCTCATGCATCGATGACCACCTCCACCGCAACGATCCAACAACCCCTCGCCTCATGAACGGCATCACCAAATTGGTTGAACTGCTAATCATCGACGAAGCCGAACGCCTCACCCCAACAGCCCTGGAACTCCTCCGGGACAAACACGATCGCACCCAGCTCGGGATCATCCTCATCGGCATGCCCGGCATCGACCAACGATTCCGCCACTACCCCCAGCTCTACAGCCGCCTCGGATTCTCCCACCGCTACCGCCCCCTCGGCCGCGACGAACTCCTGTTCGTCCTGGACCGGCACTGGAAAAGAATCGGGCGATCACTCGACCCCGACGACTTCACCGACGCCCAAGCGATAGCCGCGATCGAGCGGATCACACGCGGCAACTTCCGGCTGCTCGAGCGACTCTTCCCCCAGATCACGCGCGTACTGAAGATCAATCAACTTGAAACCATCACCGACGACGTCATCGAAGCAGCCGCCAGCACCCTGGTCATCGGCAACTAACGACAAAGAGCGCCAACAAAACACCGCCAGAGAGCGCCGAACTCCACACTCTTGGAAGAAGTTCCGAGTTTGTAGCGGAAACGGTCGTTTTTGCATACGACAGCAGCCTCGCGGTTCGAGTACCTATACGGGGCCACCACGCCTCATTTCTCTGACCGGGAGTTCCTTTCTTCATACCACCAGCCGGCCCATGCGGATGATGTCAGTCGGCCCCCGGCCGGGGACGGTGGCCCGCCCCATGAGAAGGCATCGAGGTGGTGTTCTTGGTACAGCATCATTGCCAGGTGGTTCAGCAGCGGGATCACGGTCTGTTTCCTTTTTGATGAGGCGGCGTGGTGGCGGGACGGCGTCGTCCTGCCCGTCGGCGGAGTTGCTGGGAGGTTCTTGTCGGATGCTCAGGCGCCGCTTTGGGCCGGGTTGGTTCCGGCCCATGCGGCATGCAGCAGCCTTTCAAGGTCCGCGGTGCCGACGCGGCGGGGGTTCGATGGCGGCACGGTGGGCAGAATGAGTTTGGCGGCTGCGGGGATCTGGTCTTCGTTGAAGCCAAGGTCTCGCAGCGCGGACGGGGCGTCGAGGGCTTCGTAGAGGGCTGTGAGCCCGGCAAGGGCCTCGGAGCTGGCCAGGGCTGTGGCGATGCGCCGGCCGGCATCAGGTGCTGTCGGCACGTTGAACGCGGTGACGTGGGGCAGCACGACGGCGTGCACCTCGGCGTGGGGCAGGTTGAAGGTCCCGCCCAGCACATGACAGATCTTGTGGTGCAGTCCAGCACCGGCAGAAGCGAACGACGCCGCGGCCAGATATGCTCCGCAGAGGGCCTGCTCGCGTCCGTGCGATCCTGAGGGCGTGGCACTGACCGCCGGCAGCCCCCTGGCAAGGAGGCCCATGCCTTCGCTGGCCAGCGCGGCATTGATCGGATTGGCCCGCGGCGCCCAGAGGGCGTCGATGCAGTGGGCCATGGCATTCAGCCCGGAGGTCACCGAGAGCCTGACCGGCAGAGAATACGTCAGAGTGACGTCGTAGATCACCGCCGAGGGCAGCACCCGGTCATCGACGCCGGTGGACTTGCGGGATTGTTCGGTGATGCCCCAGACATCCGTGGCTTCGGACCCGGCGTAGCTTGTGGGCACCGCGATGATGGGGAGCCCTGTGGTGAGGGCGATGGCCTTGGCCAGGCCAATTGCGGACCCGCCACCGACAGCGATCAGGAGATCAACATCGTGGGAGGATGCGGCATCACGGGCCGCGACGGCCTTGGCCGAAGGAACGTGCTGGGCAACGCCGTGGTAGTCCAACACGACCGGAACGCCTGCGGCGAGGTTCCGGGCCATTGTGCTGTCCCTGGGGCTGGATATCAGCATCGCCCGGAGTGCATCAAGTCGCGAAGCCTCTGCGGCCAGGTGCGCGGCAGCCGTGCCGGATCCGAAGAGGACCCGTTGGTGCGGGGCTACGTGCTCGAATTGAAGTGCCATCGGCCCTCCTTCCTCCTTGGAATTGTGATCGTAACTGTCAAGGCTGCAGTTAGGTGCCCAGACTGCAGACCCTGCTGCGGGCAGCTGCAGGGTCTGCCGGCTGCCTACGCCGTGGCGGTTCCGATGCCGATGACGTCGAGGTCGTGGCCGATCACGAGCTGCCCGTCGAAGCCCTTGCCGCAATCCGCCCACACCTCATCGGGCCTGTTTCCCGGGACAAGATGCGAGAGAACAAGTGTTTTGGCTCGCGCTTCCTGTGCCACGGGGCCGACGTCCTCGATCAAGGTGTGTGCCTTGACCAGGTGTTCATACAGTCCTTCCTGTGCCGGTGTGCGTGGCGTGGGGAAGAGCGACTCCGGCCATGCCTTGTCGATGACCTCATGCACCAGGGCGTCTGTGTTCTTGGCGAGCTTCACGAGGTTGGGATTTTTCCCAGTGTCGCCGGAGAACACCACCGAACCGTCTGCGGTGTCGAATCGGTAGGCCAGGGCCGGGAACACGGGGGCGTGGTTCACGAGCGTTGCCGAAACCTTGACGTGGTCGTCCTCGTAGAAGGTGAACGGATCCATCTCGGGGCACGGTTGCGTGTTCGGGCTCTTCAGGTACTGGGCGGGAACGGGCACGTCATGGGCCTCCCACAACTGCTCCGGGCGGGGTTTGCGGTTGTCGAAGAGCCGGTCGTTGAAGTCAGTGGCATAGGCCTGAACGATCAGATCCGTCATTTCCTTCGTTCCCGGCGTCGGGTTCCCTGGGCTAACCGGTTCGGGGGCAACACCGGAGCCGAAGAGCGCCGGGACCTGGCCCCGGTTGCCTGGACCCCAGATGGGGATCTTCTTGACCGTCTGGAGTCCGTTGTACAGTCCTTCGCTGAGGATGTTGTTCAGGTCAACGACGTGGTCCGAGTGGAGGTGCGTGAGGAATATCCCCGCGAGCACGTCGAGCGGCCCGTCCAGGTCCTTGTCGAAATTCGGCCCGAGTTTCGCTGCCCGCAATTGGCGCATGACCCCGTGGCCGGCGTCGATGAGATAGTAGCGGTCCCCGACAACAAGTGCCGAGGAAATGCCTTCCCGTGTTCCGCCCGGCCAGTAGGGCGGGCCACCGGAGGTGCCCAAAAGCACCAGGCGAGTGCGGTGGCCATCAGCGGCGGCAGGACCAAACTTCCTGGCCGACGCGGTCGCTCCGGCACTTCCCGACGTCGGTGTGCAGGCCGTGAGCGTCACGGCCGCGGCGCCCAACCCGAAACTGGCAAGCATGCGACGGCGGGATACTCCCGCCGATTCCAAACTTCCAAGGACATCGCACATGAAGGTGGCTCCTGTCAGATTTCTCCACCCGCAGGCGACTCTGCCGGCGGGCGGGTGTGCTTGTTGTGCGAGGGGCACCCCCGAAACCAGGCCGGGGGTGCCCCTAAAATGATTGACTTGTGTGAGCAGGCTCAGCTGCGCTTGAGGAACAGGCTGACGTCGTCGTTGTTGATGAGGTCAGGGACGGTCCAGCCGTCCAGGTCGTACTCGGACATGCACAAGTCCGCGAAACCCTTCATGGAGTCCGTGGTGCCCTGTGCTTGGGCGGCGAAGAGGATCTCGGCCTTGACGTTCTCGTGGTTGCCGGAGTAGTTCCGTTCGTAGAGTTCGTGGCGGCCGCCGAATTCGGTGCCGATGGAGTCCCAGAGGAGCTTCATGAGTTTGACCCGGTCCACGGCTTCCACGCCGTCGGACCCGCGGACGTACTTGTCCAGGTAGGGCCGGATTTCCGGGGTCTTGAAGTCCAGCGCTGAGGAGTTCAGATAGATCAGGCCGGAGGCGACGTCCTGTTCGATGATTTCCTTGATCCGCGGGTAACCGATGGCCATGAACATCCGGTACGCCAGGCCGTAGTCCAGCTTCGGAAGAACGGTGCCGTTGGGGCCTTGGTCGGGGTTCAGCGTCATCCCGTCGATGAGTGCGTTGAACATGTTGCGCCAGCCCAGGACCTCACCGACGCGGGTCTGCACGCCGCGGAAGTCCTGGGTACCAGCAACTTCGAGGGCTTTGAGCAACAGGCCGGCGATGAAGTCCAGCTTTGTGGCGAGGCGGATGACGCCCTGGAAGGTGAAGCGGTTGATGAACCCGGTCTGCGGGAAGAAGTTGTTGATCTTCTCCACATCCCCATAAGCGAAGACGTTCTCCCACGGGATCAGGACCTTATCGAACACGAAGACCGAATCGTTTTCGTCCATCCGGGACGAGAGCGGGTAATCAAAAGGAGTGCCCATCACAGCGGCCTGGTGGCTGTAGGAGGCGCGGCTGATCAGCTTCACCCCGGGCGCATCCATCGGAACGGTGCAGATCAGGGCGAATTCCTTGCGCTTGATGGGCAGGCCGTAGTGGGCGATGAAGTTGTAGTTCGTGATGGCCGAGCCGGTGGCAACGACCTTGGCTCCGGAAACGACCAGGCCGGAGTCTGTTTCCTTCTCGACCTTCATGAACACGTCGCCCACCTGGTCCGGCGGGAGGTGGCGGTCCACCGGCGGGTTGATGATCGCGTGGTTCCAGTACAGGACCTTCTCCTGGGACTCCTTGTACCAACGCTTCGCGTTCTCCTGAAACGGTTCGTAGAAGTCCGGCATGCCGCCCAGGGTGCCCAGGAAAGCTGCCTTGTAGTCCGGGGAGCGGCCGAGCCAGCCGTAGCTCATCCGCGCCCAGGTCTCGATCGCGACGCGGTCCTTCTTCAGGTCCTCCACACTGTGCGGGGTGCGGAAGAAAGACATCGTCTTGCCCCCGGACCCGGTGTCCGTAGGCACCATCAGCTTGTCCTGCAACTCGGGCTTGTGCATGGCGTCGTAGAGCCTGGCCGCCATGCGGATGGAGTTCCGGAACGCCGGGTGGGTGGTCACATCCTTGACGCGCTCACCATAAATCCACACTTCCCGGTCGTCCTTGAGCGAGTTGATGTACTCATCCCCCGTCATTGGCATCTTCGGGTTAGCGGGCGTGGTCCTTTCATCCATGGAGGGGCCGGATGAAGGAACATTCTGGTCGAGGGTCTCGGTCATGATATTTCCTTTCAGGAAAGACTGCGGAAGGGTTAAGGGTTGGTGAAGGGTTTGAAGGAGCTGGAGCCAGCAAACCAGCCGGACTCGGGGGCGTCGCCGGAGTGGTCCCAGGGGGCGCCTTCAACCAGCCTTCCGATTTCGCGGAACTTTCCGCCGTAGAACAGGAGCGGGGGCCGCCGCGTGATCTCCATAGCGATGACTTCGCCGACGACGATGATATGGTCGCCGCCGTCATAGATATTCCAGGGCCGGCATTCGAGCGTTGCCGCATTTTTGGTCAGCACGGGCACGGTGCCGTCGACGGTCCATTCCGGTTCTTCGTCCATGACTTTGCCGGCGAAGTGCAGGGCAACGTCCATCTGCTCCAGGGAGAGGATGTTGATAGCGAAGGGTGCGCCCTCCAGGTAGCGGGCGGCCCGGGACGTCCGGGTCAGCGTCACCTGGGCCAGTGGCGGATCCAGGGAGACGGCGGTGAAGGCGTTGACAGTCGCGCCGTGCGGTACTCCGTCGTCCGAGCGTGTGGTGACCACCGTGACACCGGTGGCGAACGTGCCGAAGGCGTGACGCAGTTCGCGGGTGTCAATCGGAGCCATGACTGCTTGCTGAGTCACTGCTGCCTCCTAAGGATTTGGCCTGTTTTCGGCAAGGCGGTATCAGGGTGGGTGGTTTGTTCGGGCCAGTTGCTTGCATGCGGTACTTGCGGCCCGCCAGAGGGGTGTTGGTGTGTGTCCGCCGGGTGGTCCCGGGTGTCAGTCCTGCGGGTCGAGGACGAAGTCGTAGGTGACTTCCCGGCCCGCACCGTCTGTGCGGTCGGTCGGCGCCAGGACAAGTTCGGGCTTGACCGCCGAGGCGATGTCGTCGGCGACGTGCTGGTCGCCTTCGAAATACAGCTGGGTGGTGATGAGCTGGTGCCCCGGTGCCGAGACCTTGAGGTGCAGGTGTGCCGGGCGCCAGGCGTGCCAGCCGGCTGCGGCGATGAGCTGTCCGCAGGCTCCGTCCGTGGGAATTTGGTAGGGGGCGGGCTGCATGGTGTTGATCTGGAAATTGCCCTCCTGATCCGCCACCACGGTGCCGCGGAGGTTCCATTCCGGGAGGTTCGGGGCGAACTGGGAGTAGAAGCCGAGGTCGTCGGCGTGCCAGATTTCGATCTTGGCGCCAGCGAGCGGCTGGCCGGCAACGTTGGTGACTTGGCCTTGGAACAGCAACGGGGTGCCGGGCTCGTCGTCGCGCATGGGGAGTGTGGCCGGGGTGTTCTGTTCGGGCGAATCCGGCAGGTAGTAGGGGCCCTCGATGGTGCCCTTGGAGCCGTGCCGGTTGGCGTTGGCCACTTCCTCCACTGAGTGCTCCACCCAAACATCCAGGAACAGCGGCCACTCGCCGTCTTCGCCGACCTTGATGAGCCACGCCTTGAGGGCGTTGTACTCGTCGTAACTGACATGTTCTTCAAGGACGGTGTCGTTGACGGCTTTGATGACACGGCCTGCGAGCTTGCTGACGCGCTCCTGGCTCGTTGCCGCGGTGAACTGCTTGTTCTCCCGGAACCGGGCGGTGGCCCCTGCGCCTGAAGCGGCGGCGGTTGCCTGAGTTTCCGTCTTCATGATGACTCCTTTGTCTCTGAACGACTCAGCGATGCTCCTCCGGCGCCCGGAGTCAATCGGCCCATTGTGCGCCGGATCACATCCTGATTATGGAACAAGCCTAGGAGTCGAATTGAGCGAAGTGAAATACTTATTTAGGCTAGATTGAAAGCTTTTACATATGAATCCGTGGGGAATCATCCGTCGGCTGTTCGACGGCGGACGGATGCTTGGCGAGCGGGGTGACCTTGATGACCATGTAGGGGAAGAGCGGAAGCCCGGAGAGCAGCGCGTGCAGTTCATCGTTGTCGGCAACGTCGAAAACCGAGTAGTTGGAGTATTCGCCCACCACGCGCCACAAATGCTTCCAGCGGCCATCCCGCTGGAGTCCCTGGCAGTACTCGCGTTCCTCAGCCTTGATGGCTTCAGCAGTTTCCTGGGGCATGTCGTTCGGGATGGTGACGTCCATTCGGACCAGATACAGCATGTCTTCTCCAAGAGGTTGTCAGTCCTGGCGGTACTTGGCCAGCTTGTCGGGATCAATTTCGGCACCCACGCCTGGAACGTCGCGGACCCTGATAGCGCCGTCGACGATGCCCAGAGGATCGGCCAGCAGGTCATCTGTCATGTCCAGGAAGTTCGATAGCTCCCCGGCCCGCCGCGAGCTGGCCTCGAATGCCGCGCCAAAGGTGACTGTGGCCAGGCTGCCCACCTGCGTATCGATCTGGTTGCCCATGGTGACGTCCACGCCCAGGCCCACGCAGAGCCCCAAAATCTGTTGTGCTTCCGTGAAGCCGCTCCTGGCCGTCTTGATGCACACGGCGTTGCTGCCGCCCGAGAGCAGTTCGCGGGACACATCGCCCAGGGTGGGCATGCTTTCGTCTCCGACGATGGGGAGCCTGGAGTGCTGGACCAGCCTCCGGCGCCCCAGGGCCTCGCCCACTTCGCACGGTTCCTCGAGCATGGACAAGCCCAGGTCTTCGGTGCGGCGCAGCACCTCCATAGCCTCATTGGCGGTCCAGCCGCGGTTGGCGTCCAGGTAGATCTCCGTCTCCGGGCCCAGCCCCTGACGGAGCACCCGGCACGCCTCGATATCCAGCTCAAGCGGCCGCCGGCCGGTCTTCAGCTTGAAGGTATTGATACCGTACACGCTGCGGAATTCCAGGGCCTCGTCCAGGAGCTTGGCGGCCGGCTTGAAACCCAGCATGTGCGAAACCCGCATGCTGTCCGTAAATCCGCCCAGCAGCTTGTGTACAGGTGTTCCCAGGGAAATGCCGAGGGCGTCCCACAGCGCGATGTCCAAGGCACCTTTGGCCGTGGGGTTGTTGACGGTACGCCGCAGAATCTGCTGGACCTTTGACCGGTCCAGAGGGTCCAGGCCGATCAGTTGAGGTGCGAACACCTTGGTCACCACGGAGATGATGGAATCCTGGGTCTCCCCGTAGGTGTAAGGCCTCGGCGGGGTGTCCGCCACACCGACGATGCCGGTATCGGTGTACACGCGGATCAGGACATGCTCTGCAGTTGTCACCTGGCCGCTGGCAAACTTCAAGGGGCGTGCGTACGGGATGGCATAAGGGATGGCTTCAATGCGCTCAATCTTCATGTGCTGAGTCCTTTGTTTACGGCCGCTGCCGGCGCAATGTTGGGCAGGGTGTCGAAGAGAGCGAGGAAGTTGTCGATCAAGGGGGTCCGGTTGTTCCGGTTCCAGGCCACGGCCAGGTCCACAGGCGGCGGATTCCGCAAGGGTCGGAAGGCGACGCCATGGAAGGTGAACATCCGAGATGTCATGGGCACCAGGGCAATGCCGGTTCCGGCCGCCACAAGCGAGAGCAAGGTGGACGTCTCTGTCGCCTCTTGGACCATCCGCGGTTTGAAACCTGCCTGCCGACAGGCGTCCATGAAGATCGTGTTCACGGACGAATGCGCCGGATAGCCAATGAAGTCCTGTTCCGCAAGATCTTTGATGTCCAGCGTGCCTTTTTCTGCCAGCTCGGAATCGGCCGGCAGGGCCGCCACCAACTCGTCCTGCTCAAGGAACTTCAGCTCCACCTCACTAGAACGCACCGGCGGCCGCAGCACGGCCACGTCGAGACGTCCCTCCTCAAGTGCTGCCTCTATCTGCGGGGTCAGCATTTCCCCCTGGACCGTAATACGCAGTCCAGGAAGTCGGCGGCGCGCCGACTGCACGATGATAGGCATCAGCCGGTACGTGGCCGTGCCGGTGAAGCCGGCCCGGATGACACCGGTGACGCCAGCACCCACCTGGGCGACGTCGGATTCCAGCGCCTCAAGCGCGTCCACGAACCGCCGTCCGCGGTCCAGTAGGAGCTGCCCGGCGGGCGTCAGTTCAACTTTCCGGGTGGTCCTCACCAGCAGGAGCGTGCCGAGTTGTTCCTCTAGCTGGCGGATCTGCTGGGACAGAGGGGGCTGGGCTATGTGCAGCCGCTTCGCTGCCCGGCCGAAATGCCGCTCCTCGGCAACAGCGATGAAGTATTTGAGATGACGCGTCTCCATTGAAGCCCCTCACAAGTCCGACGCAGGCTGAATTCTCCGTCCCAAACAGACTAGGCTGCGCAGATTAGTAAACAGAAATACCAACTTGGACATGAATGAGACGTTTTGAATATTAGTCTTTGCTAGACTCCGCCTCCGGTGCTGCCCTGCAGCCTTGGGCGCGCCCCCGTAAGCCAGCAGTTCCCCTTCGGTGATACGTGGCCGGTACGGGGTCGGGCGGGGTGATCCCGAGTTCGGCTTAGAGGTCGCTGACCTTGGTTCCGGGCCTGCCCATTCAACGAGGCGTTTTCTCTCAACACAGCAACCCGTAATCCTGGCCATGCAGTGGACACAGGAAAGCTTTTGACTTGCGCGGCTGGCCCCGTCTCCTGGCCGAATCGGTGTCGCAAAACCTTCGCGTCGCGTATCCCATGCGATGCAAGACGACCGGTGCCGCAGACCGCCATTCTGAGCTGCGATTTAGCCGCCAATCTGAACGAACAGTCACATAAGTGACACGTTTCGATTTCGAATCGATCAGAGGGTCTGCTGTCACTTAAACGAACGTATAAGTGATGGGGGGAGCGCGCCATGCTTGTTGGGTACATGAGGGTCTCAAAGGCCGATGGATCCCAGACCACCGACTTGCAGCGCGACGCTCTCCTGGCCGCCGGCATCGACGCTGGCTCGCTCTACGAAGACCTGGCCTCCGGAAAGAAAGATAACCGACCCCAGCTCGCGGCATGCCTCAAAGCATTGCGGCCGGGGGACACCCTCGTAGTCTGGAAGCTGGACCGGCTCGGACGGGACCTGCGGCACCTGGTCAACATCGTCCACGACCTGACAGAACGCGGCATCGGGTTAAGGGTCCTCACTGGGCAGGGCGCCGCCATCGACACCACCACAGCCTCCGGAAAGCTCGTCTTCGGAATCTTCGCCGCCCTCGCCGAATTCGAACGCGAACTCATCTCGGAACGAACCCTCGCGGGCCTGGCCTCCGCCAGGGCCCGCGGCCGAAACGGGGGACGACCCTACAAAATGAGCCCGGCGAAGCTCCGTCTGGCCATGGCATCCATGGGCAAGCCTGGCACCAAGGTCAGCGAACTCTGTACCGAGCTCGGCATCACCCGCCAGACCCTTTACAGGCACGTCTCACCCAAAGGAGAATTGCGCGCCGACGGCGAAAAGCTTCTTAAATCGAAGTGACCACCGCTCGGTGCCTTTGTGCCCGACCGACCGTCTTGCGGGCACGCTTCAGGTCAAAGTTTCTTCACCTTGGATTCACGCCGGCGGGGCTGAACAGCGCTCCGGTCCTGCCGCCCGGCCCGGCCCCCTGACGAGCTCCACTGCGGCCAGCTCACATCCCATCGGCAACGGTCAGGCCACATAGCTAGGTATTGGCCAACCTGCTGCGGTGGGAGGAACCTGATGAAACCCTAAACGTCCGTGGATCCTCCATGACCACCGTGTGAAGGACCATGCCTGAGGGGAGGGCACAGTGGGCCGGAGGGGGTGTTCGGCTCTTCCTTTCCTTGCTGATTTTGGGCAACGGTTTCCACGCTGAACGCGGCCGATGGCGAGGCGTTGATGGATGCGGTATTGAGTGTGAAAACGTCCGCCGGAATGCTGGGAGCACTCCGGCTTGAGCAGTTGGCACTGAAGATGGAGGACGCGGTCCGGAAGCAGCGGATGGACAAGGTTCGGGTGCTGCTGACGGAAATGGAAATCTGCGGCCAACTCACCATGGTGCAGCTGCGCGACGAACTCAACGAACACCTCTGAGCCCAGACAGGATGATCACATCCACACCTACTCTCTCGCCTTGTTACGGGGTGGCCAGAGAATAATTTCCACAGGTTTCCATAGTCAGCGGTCTCGCGCACTCTGTCGCTGCTGCCCTGCCGGCCGTACGCTGGGATCACCCACTAAGAGCGGGACTGGAGGGGGCAGCATTGGTCATTAGCTGGCACAGGGGCGACACCTGACGATGACGGACCCACACCTTGGCAGAATCATCAAAGACTCCACAGGACCCGAGGTCGTCACTTCCGCCATGTCCGATGAACAACTGGCCGGGCTACTGGACGCTCTCTTCCGGGACCTGGATACTCCTGCGCCTGAACCGTCCGCCATCGTCCGGTACGAGATAGGCGTTGAAGAAAGCAACCGCAGGGCCGGCCGCGCTACCAGGATCGAGTGAACCTACCGCGGCGTTCCCTGGTGCATTGCGCGGTTTTGCTGAAAAGGGATGACTTCGGGTGGGGGAAGTTGTCATCATGGACGGTAACTCCAACAGCGGGGATAAAAGATCATGCGAGCGGCCGCCGGGCGAAGGTCACTGCGGCAGTAACGAGAATGTCGTTATGGGCGATCCGCGCCAAGCAGCATTGGATATGGTGCAACGAGACGAGATCGACATCTTCACGATCTGGCTAAGGTATTTTGCCTACGGCGGCGACGCCGATGAGCTCGACTTTGAGGCCGGCATTTACGGACTTCTGGGCTTAGACGAGTATGACGCTCTTATCTTGTCCTGGGTTGTCGAAGAACTATCAGCCCAGTAGCTCAGTTTCCAGCTTCTTTGGTACGGAGCGCAGACAGCGTGTCGTCACCTTAGACCGTCTCCAGTAGCCGAGGCATGGACAACGAAAAGGCGTGACGTCAGACTGGCCGCATGGTAACTGTGGACCTTCCAATCTCCCGGCTGGCCGAGGATTCCCTGGAACGAAGCCGTCCCTACTTGGACCCCGATCGGGTGTCGTATTACCTGCAGCACCTCGACGAGTCACTGCCTGTCGTAGTCTTCGACGTCGAGGGTGTGCTGCTACTGGCGGACGGCCATCACCGGGTAGCTGCTGCGCAGAAGCTGGGACGCACGAGAGTGAAAGCTGAGCTCCGAAAAGGGCAACGAGGCGAAGCGCTTCAGTTCGCCATCGATCACGCCAAAGAGCAACGCGGCATCAGCACCGAACAGGTACTCGACGCCATCGCCGGACGGGGACGACCAGTCCAGTGAGGTAAGAGAAGCACCGTCCCCTGGAAACGCTGCTGGGATCAATATGGATTGTCACAGATGACCTGATGGCCCAATCCACTGACTTTTCTGGCCGGCGCAGAGCGGGGGCCTGAACTTGTCGTTAAGGAAGCTCTGCGCCGTCTTCCAATACCCGGGCAATGGCGAGGTCTGGCCGGCTCCTGGTTACCGGGATTCCCAGCGGAACCACCGGATTCCGACGAAGGAAAACACGACGATGTATCCGGCGCAGGCCAGCAGCGAGAAGCCGTCCTGATCGTTCCAAGCCACATTGTTCAGCGCGTCGGAGAAGAGCGTCATAAGGGCACCGATCGGTGACCACTGTGCGATGACTTTGATGGTGTCGCCCAGGATCCCGGTTCCGCCAAGGAGGCCCAGGAGTATCAGGATGATGAAAAGGACCCGGCCGATGGCGTTGATGGCGGCAGTGGATTTCACCAAGGCAACGAGTGCCTGGCCGATAGAGAGGAACATTGCTGCGCCGAGGACGGCGACGGCGATAACGAGGGCATACTGGCCGATGCTGAGTGAGAGCCCGTGCAGGATGGTCCCGACAATGACGACGATGACCGAGGCGACGAGGTTGGAGGTTATCTGCACGAGGAGCCTGCTGGCCATGATCATCCAGGTGGGCGCTGGGGTGACGCGAAGCCGTTGCAGCACACCGACTTCACGGTCGTGCGCCAGGGTCAGGCTGTAGCCCAGCAGGCAGGACGTGACCAGGCCGAGGGTCAGTGCCAGGCCGAGGACGGCTTCGGGGCTGCCGAGCCGCGGCTGGGCTTTGCCGAAGGTCGTGGCCACCAGGATCACGATCGGCAGGAGAACACTGAGCACTGTCGAGACCCTGCTGCGCAGCAGCACTGCGGCGTCCGCGCGAAGCAGGGACCGCATCGCAAGGCCCATCCGTCCGCGCCCTGTACTGGTACTTGTCTCAGTCATGGAACTCACTTCCCGTCAGTCCAATGAAAACGTCTTCGAGGGTGACCGGGCCGCGTGCTACGGCCAGCACCTCGGGATCATCCTTATGTTTGGTGATCAGCTGGGCGGGTGTCCCTACCGTGAGCAGCGTCCCGTGGTCGATGATCGCCACCCGGTCACACACAGCCTGGGCTTCCTCCATGGAATGGGTGGTGAGCAGGATGCTGCTGCCGTCACCGCGCAGCCGGTCGATCCGGCCCCACAATGCGCGCCGGGATTGCGGGTCCAGCCCTGCGGTTGGTTCGTCCAGCAGGAGCAGCAGGGGGTTGTGGAGGGACGCGATGAAGAGCGCGAGTCGTTGTTGCTGGCCACCGGAGAGCTGTTTGAACCTTTTACCGAGTTCCTCGCCGAGTCCGATGCTGGTCATGCTCTCGCTGATCTGCTCCCTCGAGAGTTCCACCCCGTACAGGCCCCCGTAGAGTTTCACGATCTGCCCGATGCCCAGTTCGTCCTGGAAGCTGGAGGACTGTAACTGCACACCGAGCAGGGATTTCACCTCTGAAGGATGCTGTTGAACATCCATTCCGTTGACGCGTACGCGGCCGGATGCAGGCTTGATCAATCCTTCCAGGGCGCTGAGAGTGCTCGTCTTCCCGGCACCATTGGGGCCGAGCAGACCGAAGATCTCTCCCCGGAGAATGCCAAAGGTCAGACCGTCCACGGCCGTTCGAGTCCCGTAAACGACGCGCAGGTTGCTGACCTCCAACAACGGTGGCGCTGGCGGCTCATTCACGTTAGTCATCTGCACGAATCCCCTCCACGCGACCCCGAGCAGGTCGCGGTGGCTCCAGCCTAAAGGGAGAAACTGAAAGTAACCCCGAACCCGTGAGCACGGCGCCGGCGCCTCACCGCGCCCCGCTCGGAGATGTCAGTGACTCAGCGGTGCCATCGCTGTATCAAACAATCCCCCGCTGGTAAGGGTCCCTGGTTCACGTTCAACGCCCTGATGGTCACAGGGTACACACGATTCACCAGAGCTAGAGGTTGTGTTGGTCCTCCAGTGGGTAGCCGCGGAGGGGGCGCCAGTATCCCGGACCGCCGCTGCGTCGTCCTCTGTCCAAGGCTGGCCTGAACGCGTACAGGCTGGGAAGCGTATAGCGAACGATGGGCGGGAGGCACCGCCCGGCCCATAGAGCGTCTTCCCGTCCAGGAAGGTTGTCTACCGCACATCAGGTCTAGCTCCCACATGTGGAATATTCGTGCAATAAGCCGGGTCTTTGGACCATAGCTGGCAGCCGCCCGAGTAGTCAGGCTTTCGGTATGCCGTATTTACTCGAATACCTAACAGAGGTTAGTGCGGGTTGCTTCACGGTGGACGGCCTGGACTTCAATCACGCGCTTGCCAAGGCAAAAGACGCGTTGCGGGGTCTGGAATGCATCAGCGCAGCTTTGCTCTTCTCACCTGACCCCAAACCCACCTTCGGTAAGGGCTCAGTCATCGCAGCCTTCACAAAAGACGGAGGCTGGCGCTTCCACGACGAGCAACCGGACTAGCTCCGAAGAAGGACCGTTACGGGCGTTCTTGCTCCGAAGAGCGCCAATACATCGTGAACTGGGGGTCCGTTCCTTCGATGGGCAGAGGTAAAACCCGCGTCGGGGGCTTCGTTGATCACCGGTAGCTGCCCGCTGCCGACGGCATCAGCGTCTTGCCCCTTGAGCCAGGTCTGCCATCGGTCCAGCACCGCTGCGTTTCCTCCTCGACGATGTCTTGCCCGGTTCCGACGAGGTGCAGAAGGCCGGCAGCCCGGACAGCCGGCCTTCGGTTACTGATTCTTTGATCGCGGCCTCAGTGTCTGCGGATCCACCAGCACTCCCGTGCAGACGACTTTGGACATTGTGCAGACGACTTCGGAAACTGACACGCGAAATGAAGAAAATGCGCTCATATCGTTGGTCAAAACTGGTTTCCGAAATGAAGCTTGGTCAAAACTTAGCAGGGAGGCTTTTTGACGTGTCTGTGAACCTAATTGGGTATGCGAGGGTAAGTACCCGCGGGCAGTCGCTGGATTCCCAAGTGGATGCACTCGTCGCCACAGGGGCAGTGCGCGTGTTTCAGGAGTACGCGTCCGGCGCCACCCAGGCAAGGATGCGCTGGAAGGAATGCCTTGATTATCTACAGCCCGGGAACGTCCTGGCAGTCACTGATCTAACGAGGCTGGGCCGTAGCACTGCGGACTTGGCCGATATCGTAACGGTATTAGGACAGCGGGGGATAGGTTTCCGCTCTCTAGCTGAACCATGGCTCGATACGACGAGCGCACACGGCAAGCTCATTTTTGACATGTTCGCCTCCCTGGCTGAATACGAGCGGTCCCGGCTTTCCGAACGGACGAAGGCCGGTCTAGCGGCGGCCAAAGCACGAGGGCGACTTGGCGGCCGCCCTCGAACGATGACTCCTTCGAAAACGGAGGCTGCTCGGCAACTGCGCAGCCAGGGAAAGACTCTCAATGAGACCGCGCAGATACTCAGCGTCAGCGTCTCTTCATTAACTCGTGCCCTCAGCCGCTCGGATATCGTCGAGGTGCTCCACTAGTTCCCGGTGGCCCTCCTGTATAAGGCGCTCTGTGTCTTCGAGGGTGAGATGGTCGATATGCCATCCAAGTAGGCGCCGGCGGATATCGAGCATCGCATCTACAGCGTGCCCCCGGTCGGGAGCATGAGCAGCGTCTTCAACGTAACTTCGACATGTATCGGCCAAGTGGTCTGCAGAGCACCGGGTAGAGAGTCGGAATAGGGAGCGTGCTACAGCAGCAGTGGTGGGGTTCTTCTCGCTCCGGACATCCTCCATGTATTGGTCAATGGCGTCACTGATGGCTTCGATGGTCTCGCCTCGGACAGCACGCGCTGACGCTCCGTTATCCTCGAGGCGTTTTTCGTGTTCATACTGGCGGCTCTCATGGCGCTCAGCTGCGTGAGCACGAATTTGTTGACGCCCAGCTTTGAGCGTCACTTGAGCAGTAACGAGTGCTATTCCAAGGGGCATCGCGACGGTTTTAAGAATGTCGACGAGTGAGGCGAGCAGTTCCATTGCTCGATGCTCTCGTACCGGGTGCTTGCAGATGCTTCAACGCGCCGTCGGCACTCAGCACAGGCAGAACTGCGACGCCAGGGACTCCTGAAGGTTTGATTGACACTTTGCCTGTGAGGATTTGATCCTTGCTGGTGAAAGGATGTTCATCATGCCCAAAGCCTTTCCCGAAGAGTTCCGCCGCGATGTCATCGCGGTCGCCCGCAAGGGCGAAGCGCCCATCACCCAGATCGCCAAGGACTTCGGTGTCTCGCCCGCTGCACTGCACCGCTGGATGAAGATCGCCGACAGAGAAGATGGGGTGAAGTCCGGGGCCGTGTCCGATGACGCCGCGAAGTTGCGGGAGGCCAACAAACGCATCCGGCTCCTGGAACAGGAAGCCGAAGTCATGCGCCGTGCCGTGGCCTACCTGTCCCGGGACATCAATCCAAAAAAATGATGTACCCGCTGGTCCGCGAGCTGGCTGCCAGGGACGCCCCGATCAGGGTCCCCGTGGCAGTGTCCTGCCGGGTACTGAATTTCTCCAGACAGGCCTACTACCAGTGGGCCGCCAACCCCGTCCCCACCCGGGACTGGGAGGAAGCCCACCTGATCAACGCCGCCCACGACCACCACCGCGACGATCCTGCCTTCGGCTACCGGTTCATCGCCGATGAGATCAACGCCGGACCCCATCCCGTGGCCAGCGAACGCCGGATCTGGCGGCTGTGCTCCCAGAACGGCATCCTCTCGGTGATCCACCGCCGGCGCCGGTCAGGGCTCAAGGCCGGCCCTCCGGTCCACGATGACCTCATCGAACGGGACTTCAGTGCCACGGCACCGAACCGGAAATGGCTCACGGACATCACCGAGCACCACACCGCGGAGGGCAAGCTGTACCTGTGCGCGATCAAGGACCTGCATTCGAACCGGATCGTCGGGTACTCGATGGACGGGAGGATGAAAGCGTCCCTGGCCGTCGCCGCCCTGGACCACGCTGTGGCCCTGAGGAAACCGGCCGGCACGGTAGTCCACTCGGACAGAGGGTCCCAGGGCGTATTCAACCGGTCGAAGCAACAGTTGCTATTGGGACTGAGCTTAGCTGGTCCGCGAAGGCTTCCGCTGGAGTGCGCCATCCTAAGACGCCGCGCGGCCGGTTGTTGATGATGTCGGCGACAGCTTGGATCTCTGGAGTGCTCCAGCGAGAGATGTCGGTGCCTTTCGGGAAGTACTGCCGAAGTAGCCCGTTGAGATGTTCATTGCTCCCGCGCTGCCACGGGCTCTTCGCATCGGCAAAATAGACCGGCAACCCGATTTCCTGCGTCAGAAGGGCGTGCGCGGACATCTCCTTCCCACGGTCCCACGTCAGGGAGCGGCGCAGATCCGCCGGCAGCACCTCGAAGGTCCGGACGAGTGCGTTCTTCATCGTGACCGCCCCGTAGCCAGCCAATGCAGGCCCATTCTTTGTCGGCTTGACCAGGCCGTAACCCTTCTGCCGAGGCAGATGAACGAGCATGGCGAAACGCGTCGTGCGGTCGATCAGAGTCGCGATCGCTGACCGGTTGAGACCGATGATGAGATCTCCTTCCCAGTGGCCTGCGACTTTCCGCTCGTCGGCTTCGGCGGGTCTCTTCTTCAAGGTTGTGGCGTCGGTGACATGCGCCCAGGCTTGCTGACGTGTTCGCGCTCTTGGTGTGCGTTTCGTGCGCCCCCGGCGCAGGTGCCACGCCTGCTGCCTGGTCAGTCCGCCCCGGCCCGGAACGTAAAGGGCTTGGTAGATCGCTTCGTGCGAGATCCGCATCGTTGGATCATCCGGGAACTCGACCGGCAGACGTTTCGCGATCTGCTGAGGGCTCCACCCCCTCACCCATTCGCGGTCCTCCCTATGCGGTTTGTTCTTCCCGTCCCAGACCGGGCCGACCGGCCCCAAACGTTCTCCTCCGCCGGCTCTGACGTGTCCGCTGAGCTTGTCGTTGACGTAATCGCGGAGGCCCTCGTTCGTGATCAGCTTCGCGGTCTTTGGACGGCGGGCTCGTCGTTCGGCATGCCACTGCGCCGTCGAGGCCTTGTAGTCCAAGCGGTACGTTCTCGTCGACGCGTTCCGACGCAGCTCCCGCGAGATCGTAGAGGGGCTTCGCCCCAGCCGGCGAGCGATCTCCCGCACCCCGCAGTCTTGCGCACGCCACAGTGCGATGTCCTCACGGTCGTTCGAGGACAGATACCGCCCGGACAGTGTCGGGGCCAGCTGAGGATTCACACCGCCAGCGTGCAGGAACCAGCGATGCGCCACCGGTTCTGACACGCCTGCCGCAACGCCGGCGTCCCGGGTCTTCGCACCAGAGGCGATCGCGACCCAGAACCGCACCCTGTCCTCGCGCCAAGCCACCGACGGCCGACCCGGCGAAGGGATCTGCCCCCTATACGCCCGTACCTGCTTCTGACGATTGCGAACCGACATCCAACACCTCCGTGACCAGGTGTTGCTTCGACCGGTTGAATACGCCCAGTTCAGATCCAGAAAGTTCGTCTTGGCGCTGAACACCTACGGCCTGCACGGATCGATGGGCCGGGTAGGGGCCTGCGGTGACAATGCTGCGATGGAATCGTTCTTCTCCCTGCTTCAGAAGAACGTCCTGAACCGGAAACGATGGGAAACCCGGGCCGAGCTCCGGCTGGCCATCACGACCTGGATCGAGCGCAGCTACCACCGAAAACGCCGTCAACGCGCCCTCGGACGGCTGACACCCATCGAGTTTGAGACAATAAAAAACGCGGCCTTAGCCGCGTAAGAAAATATCAACCCCAGCTGTCAACTAAACATTCAGCAGTCCCGAATTCCGTTTTATAGACAGTGGTTCTTCATGTTCTCAGATCCCACCCTGACAGTCGGAGGAGCAGAAGATCCGAGTGGGTAGTAGTCGTAATAGCCCAACGAATGTTGGTTTTTGATGAATTGACCTGGCAAGGGGTGGCTGTGTCACATGTTGGGACCGGGCGGGCGTCTGAAACAAGCCATGGCTCCGCTCACGCGCGGAGTCCTCCCTTGTCAGACGCCCGGGACGTCAGCTTGGGGTGTAGTCGAGCCTGACGGTAATCCAAAAGGGGCGGTGCCCGTTAAAGGCTGCTGTCAGGATCTGCACAATTCCGTAGCTGTGCGTGGGGGTCGGGCGTGGGGCCGCACCTGCTTCCACTCATTCTGCACATGTGGAATACCGGCAAGGCCGCGCAGCAGGCCGTCGACGCGGTCCGCAGGGCGTGCGCCACCCTTTACCGCTACCTCATCAAGTACGGCGTCGGGGAGCCCCCGGCTGCCAGAATAGAGCCCTCCCGGGGAAGGGTCGCAACACATTGATAAATGGGCACTCCGGGCCCGCGATTGAGCCGTCGCCGCCTCGTAAAGCAGCAGGGTCCTAGCCTCCTCCCCCCAAAGATGGGCTAGGACCCTGCATTGGTCTCCTAAGTACTCAGGAGCGCTCTCACGAACAGGTTGACGGTCGCCCTAGGTAAGGGTGTTGACCAGCGTGCCGATTCCTTCGATTTTGACCTGGATCTCGTCGCCGGGTGCCAGCCATTTCTGGCTTTCCTGCGGGTAGCCCAGGATGACGCCGTCCGGGGTGCCGGTGAAGATGACGTCCCCTGGCTCCAAGGTCATGTATTTGGAGATGTAGCTGATCAGGTAGGCGCAGTTGAAGATCATGTCTTTGGTGTTGGCTGACTGGCGGACCTCACCGTTGACCGTGCATGAGATTGCCAGGTTCGCCGGGTCGAGCTCGTCCCGGGTCACGAGGATTGGCCCGATGGGGGCGAATCCGTCGGAGGACTTTCCGAGCATCCACTGTCCGGTGCGGAACTGGAGGTCCCTGGCTGAGAGGTCGTTTCCGATGGTGTATCCGAAGACGTAGTCAAGGGCCTCGTCCTCGGAGACGTTGCTGGCCCGCTTTCCGATGACTGCGACCAGTTCGGCTTCGTAGTCGAACTGTGTTGCCCCTGCGGGCAGGCGAACGGGTTTTTTGTGTCCGGTGAGTGCGTTGTTGTACTTGTTGAACAGGATCGGAGATTTCGGGATCTCCATCTTTGACTCCGCTGCGTGGTCGATGTAGTTCAGGCCGACGCAGATGATCTTCTGCGGCTGAAGGACCGCGGGGGCGAAACGTGTCTCCTCTTCGGAAGTAAAGAGCTCGTCTACGCCGCTGGTCTTGTCGTAAAGGTTCTTGATCCGTTCGAGGCCGGAATCTCCCTGCGCGATGAGTTCTTGGACGTCTCCGGGGACCTGCTCGCTCAGCTTTGCTGCTGCACGGGGGATGCTGAAGATGCCCCGGTCTGTTTTCAGTCCCAGGACTGGGCGGTCGTCTTCATAGAAATGAAGCAAATGCATGGTGTGTCCTTTCAGGCAGTGGGGAGGTTGTTGATCAGGTCCTCGCCGACGTGGGCTTTCCTTGCCAGCGCCATGAGACCTTCGGTGACGGATGCGGGGAGGCTGATTCCGTCCTGGGTGTTTTTGTCTTTGACGCGTAGCTCGATCTCGCCCGGCATGCGGATCGCGTCGCTGCCGGGTGCCAGGGCTGAGTTCTTGATCTGGTCGATGTAGCGGTCCACGGATGCTTTGAAGATCTGCGGGTCCAGGAAGGCGGAGACCTTGATCGCCATGAAGAAGTGGCTGATCCTGTTGGGGCTTTCGAGCTCCTGGTACATGGAGTGGATGTCGGTGCCGAATTCCCCGCCGCTCAGGAGTGCGGAGAGGACCTCAACAATGATTGCCAGTCCGTAGCCCTTCGGTCCGCCGACGGGGAACAGGGAGCCGCCGTTGATGACTTCGTCGGGAACTGTGGTCGGCTGGCCGCTGCTGTCCACGCCCCAGCCCTCGGGGATCGCTTCGCCTTTGCTCTTGGCGTTGAGGATCTTTCCGAGGGGGACCACGCTGGTGGCCATGTCCACCACAATCGGCCGATGGGTCAGGGCGGGGACAACCACGGAGAGCGGGTTGTTGCCGATCCTGGCTTCCGCTCCGCCCGGCGCGGGCATGAGCGGTTCGACGTTGCTCACGGTGATGCCGATCAAGTCGTGTTCCGCCAGTTGGGCGGCCCAGTAGGCCGCTGCGCCGAAGTGGTTGCTGTTACGGACGCTGACGGCTGCGAGCGGGGTGTCCTTCGTCTTGGCGAGCAGGATGTCCACGGCGCGCTGCGATACGACCTGTCCGAAGCCGTTGTCGCCGTCGAGGACCGCGGTCGCGGGTGTCTCACTGAGTGTCTTCAGCTGCGGCGTCGGGTTCATGACGCGATTGTTGAGGCGCTGCAGGTATGTCTCCATGCGGAGGACACCGTGGCTGCTTACGCCGCGGAGGTCTGCGTCGACGAGGGAGTCGGCGACGATCCGCGCGTCCGCATGGGGCAGTCCGTTTTTGTGGAGGATGCTTGCGGTAAGTTCCAGGAGGTCGGCGGCCTGGATGGTATGGGATGCGGTCACTGGAGTGCTCCTTCAGTGTTGGAGGTGGTTGCGCGTTCGGGGGTGAATTCGTTGCGTTCTTTGAGCAGCACCAGGTAGATCACCGCTGCTGCTCCGCCGATCAGACCGGCGATCACGAGGGCCGAGATGAAGCTGCCGGTGACGGTGGCAATGAATCCGGTGAGGATGGGGGCGATCCATCCGGCGATGTTGCCGATGAAGTTCTGCATTCCGGCAAGGGTTCCGGAGGCTCCGTTGGGTGCGATCTCGGAGACGATGGCCCAGGATGCACCGTTGGAGAACATCATGCCTCCGAGTGAGGCTGCGATGAGAAGCACGGCGGAGAGCTGGTCGCTTACGAAGGCTGCCGGGATGATGGCCAGGGAGATGATCATACCGGTGGCCATGACCCGGCGCCGGGCGCGGACCGCGGAGAGTCCGTTTTTGATCATGCGGTCTGACAGGTAGCCGCCGAGCAGGGCGCCGATGGAGGCGCAGACCCACGGCAGGATGGCGTAGAAGCCTGCGGTGATGAGGGTCATTTTCCGCTCGGTGACGAGGTACACCGGTAGCCAGGTCAGCATGAGGTAGAGCAGGTAGTCCTGGGCAAAGAGGCCATAGAGAATGGCCCAGACGTTCTTGGACCGGAGCATCTGGCCCCAGCGGATCTTCACGACGGGGCCGGCGGCCTGGGGTGCGGCGTTGCCGGAAATGATGTGGGCCAGTTCGGCCGCGTTGACCTTCCTGTTGTCCTTGGGCTTGTTGGTGAAGTGGAAGAGCCACAGTCCCGCCCAGATGACACCGATCGCACCGGTCAGAAGGAACGCCGTTTCCCATCCCAAAGTTGTGACGACCCAGGCGACGGCCGGGGTGGTGAGGCCAGCCCCTACGGCGATTCCCATGGTGAACAGGCCATTGGCTAGTCCGCGTTCTCGGGAAGGCAGCCAATCGGAAATGACCCGGACGTTGGTGGGGAAGGCGGGGGATTCACCGATGCCCATGAGTGCACGGACGCCGATGAGGAGGCCGAAGGAGCGAACCATGCCGGTGAGCATGGAGCAGATGGACCACCAGACGATGGCGATCGCATAGATGGCGCGGGCGCCGATCTTGTCGACCAGGACTCCGACGGGGATTTGCATCAGGGCGTAGGTCCAGAAGAAGGCGGAGCCGAGCACGCCGAACTGGATCTTGTCCATGTTCAGGTCCTTCATCATGGAGGGGCCGGCGACCCCGAGGACTGAACGGTCCAGGTAGTTGATGGATGTTGCCAGGAATATGAGGATGACAACGATCCACCGCTTGTTGGTTGGTTTCACAACTACTATCTCCTTTGATTTCGTCGTCTAGCTTGAGGGTGGGCGAGTTCAGGTCTTCCTGAAGCTCGCTGGTCTGCGGGGAGTGGTCACCACTTGGTGGCGATGTACTTGGTCTCCATGAATTCGAGCATTCCGTCCTGGGAGCCTTCGCGGCCCAGGCCGCTTTGCTTAACCCCGCCAAAGGGTGCCGCAGGGTCGGACAGCAGTCCCTGGTTGATGGCGATCATTCCCGACTCGATCTGCTCGGCGATGGTAAGGCCGCGCTGCAGGTCCTTCGTGTAGATGTAGGCGGAAAGCCCCAGGACTGTGGAATTGGCGGCATCGATGGCTTCGGTGTCGGTGTCAAAGGCGATGATGCTGGCCACGGGTCCGAAGATTTCCTCCCTGACGATCCGGGAGCTGGCCTGGACGCCTGCCAGGACGGTGGGCGGGTAGAAATATCCTTGGCCCTTCGGCAGGGTGGCACCGAGCAGGATTTCCGCTCCGTCGCCAACTGCCTCGGAGACGAGGGCATCGACCTTGGACACGGCGTCCGCATTGATCAGCGGCCCGCATCCTGACGACGGATCGGTGCCAGCTCCCATGGCCAGTTCTCCCATGCGTGACGCGAGTTTGCGCCCGAGTTCGTCGGCAATGCTGCGGTGCGCGTAGATCCGGTTCGCCGCGGTGCAGGCTTGGCCGCCGTTGCGCATCTTGGCAACCATGAGGCCCTCTACTGCTTCATCGAGGTCAGCATCGTCGAAGACCAGGAACGGTGCGTTGCCGCCGAGCTCCATTGAAGTCTTCAGGACGTTGTCCGCGGACTCGTGCAGCAGGGTGCGTCCGACTTCGGTGGAGCCCGTGAAAGACAGGGCGCGGACCCGGTCGTCGTGAAGCATCGCGGACACGACGGGGCCGGACTTCCGGGTGGTCACAACGTTCACGACGCCCTCGGGAACACCCGCATCGCGGCAGCATTCAGCAATGAGGTACGCCGTCAGGGGAGTCTCCGTGGCAGGTTTGAGCACCACCGTGCAGCCAGCGGCCAAGGCTGGTGCGATTTTCCGGGTCGCCATGGCGGCGGGGAAATTCCACGGGGTGACCAGGACGGCCACTCCGATCGGTTCGTACTGGGCCAGGATGCGGTTCTTGCCGGAGGGGGAGACGCTGATGTGCCCCCGGGCCCGGACCGCCTCCTCGGAGTACCAGCGGAAGAATTCTGCGGCGTAGGCTGTCTCGCCGCGGGCGTCGGCCAGGGTCTTCCCGTTCTCGGTTGAGATCAGCTGGGCGATTTCTTCCGCGCGACGGGTCATTTGCTCGAAGCAGCGCCGAAGGATTTCGGCTCGTTCCCTGGGGGCAAGGGCCTTCCACGCGGGCAGGGCTGCGGCAGCGGCATCAACGGCGTTGGTCGCCTGCTTCTCGTCGGCGTTTGCGACGGTGGCGATGGTTTCACCGGTGGACGGGTTGAGGACAGGAATCTGGTCATTGGCGCCAGGAACGTAGTGTCCGCCGATCCACAGGTCCGTGTTTTGAAGTGATGTTGCGATTGCGGTCATGCGTGTTGTCTTCCTTGGAGTGTGAGGGGTTTATCGGGTTGCTGTGGCGGCGTGGACTAGCTGCCGGTCGCCGCGGTAGGCGGCGGCTGCGATGGTTTCCAGGGCGTCGATGTCCAGGGTGCGGGGATTGTTTTCGACCAGCCGGGTTGCCTTCATTGCCTGGGTTGCCAGCCAACGTTCCTTGCCCTGTGGCATGCCGAGCCCGTCGAGGGTGGTGGGGATCCCGATGGCGGTCAGGAGTCCCGCGATGTGGTCGATGAAGAGGTGGGAAAGCTGTTCATCGTCTTCTTGCCCGCTGCCCACGTTCATGGCCCGGGCGAGGGTGGCGAACTCCGCCACGCGTGCCGGACGGTTGAACTCCATGACGTAGGGGAGCAGGACGCCCACGCCGACCCCGTGAGGGGTATGTGTAGCTGCACCGACGGGGTACTGCAGGGCATGCGCTGCCGCCGTACCGCCGGTGCCCAGCGCCAGGCCGCCTGCCATTGCGGCGAACACCATATCGTCCCGTGCCGCCGCAAGGCGCTCGGGGTCAGTGTCGCCCTTGACGGCGGTCTTGAGGCTTCTTCCTATCGCAGCTGTTGCCGCCAAGGCATACTGATCGGTCAGCAGGGACTTGCCGACGAACACCCGCTCGGAACCAAGGAGAGGTGTGGCCGGCCGCTGAATGGCAGTGAATGACTCAATGGCGTGCGAGAGAGCATCCGTTCCAACGGCTGCGGTCAACGCCGGCGGGGCCCCGTCACTCAGTTCAGGGTCGCAGATCGCGGTGACAGGAACGATGTAGGGACTGGAGATGCCAACCTTCATTTCCCGGTCGGGGTCGCTGACCACGGCTACGGGTGTTGCTTCCGAGCCTGTTCCTGCTGTGGTGGGGATGGCGATAACGGGGACGGTCGGGCCGGGGACGGCAAACTCCCCGTAGTAGTCCTGCGGCTTGCCGCCGTGAGTGAGCAGGATGGCGATGACCTTTGCGAAATCCATGCAGGTTCCGCCGCCGATGCCGACGACGACGTCGACGCGTTCATCGGCAAGTTTCTCCTTGGCGGCGAGGATGTCCGCGACGGGCAGTTCCGGTTGCACATCGGCGATGGTGGTGCAGTGAATGCCCGAGTCCCTCAACTGGCGCATCATAGCGGTGAATGCCGGTTCCTGGGCCATGCGGGCGTCGGTGACGATTAGGGCCTGTCGCGCTCCGGATGGCAGGTGGTGGGGGAGGGCGTGGCGCTGCCCCCTCCCGACGAGAATCGTGGCGGGCTGCCGGAGCAGGCCCAAGACTGGCTGGTGCATGTATTCCTCTTCGAATTCGGCGTTCGTCTGCGGTCTGGCGGTGATTGCGCAGTGTCGTCGCTTCAGGCCGCTCTGCTGCGTGCCGTGGTCCTTGAAAAATCAGATCCGATACGATCCAATGTGAAGATAATTCATGAAAGGTAAGACCATGTCAAGAGAAAAAAGTGATCTGGGTCATGGGGGACCCTGGCAGGATGCTGATGCCGGGGGAGGGACACGCCGGCGCCCGGGGCGGCTTGGTGACAGCGTCTACGACACGCTGCTCAACGAACTCCTGTCCGGGTCGATCGAACCTGGCTCCAGAATCATGATTGACCGGCTGTCACGCAGCCTCGGCGTGTCCCAGAGCCCGATCAGGGAAGCCCTGCTGCGGCTGGAGGCCCAAGGCTTGGTGACCAAAACGCACCTGGTCGGCTACCGCGCGGCTGAACGCATGAGCCGGCGCCAGTTCGAGGAGCTGTACGAGATGCGGCTCCTCCTCGAACCTTTCGCCGTGAGTGGTTGCGCCCGGCTCGCCAGCGAGAAGCAGATCGGCACGCTGGAGCATATGACAACCGAAATGAAACAGCAGTCGGGTCGCGGCTCGTACGCTTCGTTTGCCCAGCAGGACGCGGAATTCCATGAATTCATTGCTTCCTGTGGGGGAAACTCGCTGGTCCGGGAAAGCCTCTCTGCCCTGCACGGTCACCTCCACCTCTTCCGCCTGCACTTCAACACCCAGGGCACGTCGGAGGCATTGCGGGAGCATGACCAGATTCTTGCCGCGATCAAGGAACGCAACGCGGAAGGTGCCGCCGCCCTCATGAAGCGGCATATTGAAAATTCCAGGGACAGGCTATTGAACGCTTTTGAAAACGGAAACGGCGACGCCCGGGTAAGTCCGGCCGGCGAGGGAGAGGTCGAAGAATCATGAAAGTCCTGCTCACCGACCAGGTATTTCCGAGCGTCGAGATCGAACGGACACTGCTCAGCGAAGCCGGGCACGAACTGGTCATCGCGACCTCGGATGAAGAGGCAAGACAACACCTTGTGGACGCGGACGCTGTCCTGACGACCTACCATCCGCTGCCCGCCGACGTCCTGGCCACCATGCAGCAGGCCAGAATCATCGCCCGGTACGGCATCGGCGTGGACAACATCGACCTGGCGGCCGCCGAATCCCGGGGCATCACAGTCACCAATGTTCCTGACTACTGTGTTGAGGAAGTGGCCGAACATGCGGTGGCGATGGCTTTGGCGATCCATCGGCGGTTGCAGGACGCCGATGCTGCAACCCGCAGGGGAGACTGGCGCATTTCCTCCGTCCGCCCCATCCACCGCTTGTCCACCTTGACCGCGGGATTCCTTGGATTCGGCAGGATCGGGCGGAAGGTCGCGGCCACCATGGCCACCTTGGGCTGCCGCATCATCACCCATGACCCCTATGCGTCCAAGCTTCCGCCCTCGGTAACCGCTGTCAGCCTCGACCTACTCCTCGCACAGTCCGACCTCCTCTTCCTCCACGCACCGCTGACACCAGATACGCACGGAATCATCAGCGCCGACGCTATAACCCGCATGCCGCCGAAAGCCATGGTCATCAATGTCGCACGCGGCCCCCTCGTCGTCCTGGAAGACCTACTCGCAGCCCTCCGCGATGGCCGACTCGGCGGTGCAGGTTTGGATACCTTCCCGGTGGAACCGGTGGATCCTGAACTACTTACAGACATCCCGAACCTGTTGGTCAGCCCGCATTCCGCATACTACTCAGAGGAAGCACTCAAAGAATCTCAACGCAAAGCCGTAGGACAGATCATCAAAGTCCTTTCCGGACAAAAAGCGGACTACGCCCTGGCCGGGTCATAAGACTCCGATCCGAACTGGACGTATTTCGCGCCGGAAAGCGAGGCACTTGGAGGATCACTTCCAAGGTGTGGGTCTCAAGTAACGTCGCGCCCAGATAGCCCCACCTTGTTGGCCTCTCAGCGAGCACACCAAGCGCCGATAGTGAAGATTCCGTCAACCTGGCGAGGATCGAACAAGTTGCGCTGGTGGCTCTGTGCCGTCCACAGTTTGGGGGTCAATTCGGGTATCCGGGCTGGAGATTGGGTGCCCTGGCTTAGCTCCCAAACCAGCAGTAGCCGTTGATAACCCATGAGAATTGTCCCTGGATGTGGGCGGCGGAACCTACCTCAGCGGACTCGGATTGAAGTCCCTTATTCCTGGGTGGCCCCGCAGGGCATTTGCGTCGGGTTGGGGCGCACATCAGCCGGGTGGGCCTTGGGTGGTTGCCGATTATTGCAGGTCTCCGTTGCCGCTGTTCTCGTGCCGATGGTGCGACTTGTTCCGTCAAGCTTCTCCGGGAGAGGTAAATCCCACGAGTGGCTCCGAAGCCTCAGCGGTCCTATTTATCTTTTGGTTTCCCGGGTATAGCTGTCACGAACGCTTCCGGCGGCGCTGGCATCGCCTGCCGGCTTAGGCGTCGGGCAGATTCGAACCATTCTTGTATTGGGAATGGTTATTGGAAGTGTCGTCGCGGGCTATAAGCAGGGCGACGAGTAGATCGGTGCGGTGATGCCCGTCCAAGGGTTAGCTCTGACGCGGTTTCGGTGCCGGTTCGGACTCCCAGAAGTCCAGCGAGTCCAGCCATCGCACGAGCAGGTCGCAGGTGCTTTGAAAGTGTTCAAACATGAGTTTCCGGGCCGCTGCGGCGTCACCCGTTTCAATCCGATCGATTACGGCCGTGTGCCCGAAGCGGTTGATCTCGGCCCAGCCCGGAACGGAGTGAAAAGACGAATCGAATCTCAGAGGCACGAGTCGTCGTGCGGCCTCGGCGAACCATAGCAGCTTGGGAGCGTCGGCCATGGTGTGGATGGTGGTGTGAAGGTTGGCATTGAGTTCCAGTGCTGTGGTGGTGTGGTGGTCATCCAGTTTGTGCAGCTCGTCGTCGATGTTGCGGAGGACAATGATGCCTT
Organism: Arthrobacter sp. FW306-07-I; assembly: GCF_021800405.1. Taxonomy (NCBI): domain Bacteria; kingdom Bacillati; phylum Actinomycetota; class Actinomycetes; order Micrococcales; family Micrococcaceae; genus Arthrobacter; species Arthrobacter sp. FW306-07-I. The sequence continues at coordinate 798,712 of NZ_CP084550.1, forward strand.
CTGGGTCATCGCGCGTGGCTGCACGGGCCGCTAGTTCACCTTCCGCGGTGGCCCACATGAAGTATGTGTCGACGACGTTGTCGCGCCGCATCGGAACAACCCGGAACCCGCGGTTCGGCTGGTGCACTACCCAGCCGTCTTGTGCCAGCTGCAGGAGGGCCTCCCGTACGGGAGTGATGCTCATGTCGAGCTTCTCGGCCAGGGGGGCGAGTCTCAATGCTTCCCCGTGTTTGACGTCGCCGCTGAGTATTTGGTCACGTATAAGCGATGCGACTTCTTGGCCCATCAACTCCCGTTTGCTGAGCTTTTGCATAAAAAATATTTTATCATGTGGTGATTCGAGGCCTTCTGAATTGTCTCGTCCTGGCAGTGCCTGCGCGAGTTGCCCAGGGACAGGATAGGGCAGTCATTCCGCATTGCCGAGGGATAAAACGGTGCCTTGACTATATTTCCAGGTGTCCAGAACATGGGCTTGGGGCTCTTGGTACCAACCCTCCCATGGTGCTGATGTGTAGCCTGCCATCGAATTGCCGTTGTCGTTGCTGGGCGCGGCGCTTCGATGGGCTACCTGGCCGCCTTGGCTCTCGGTGTGAGCGGCAGCAAGTCCGGCGCTCCACTGAACCGGTGTCATGTTTTCTCCCTGGCGGTTGACGATGGGCCGTTGCCTATATTGGCTGAGCTGTCCAGCAGCGCCCGTGAGGTGCTGCTGAACGTTCGAGCTATCGACCGCGTGGGCAGTGGAATGTTCTGGAGGGCAGCAGTTCATAGCTGCTGCGATCGGCGACCAGCGTTCTCCCGTCAGTCGCGTGCGGCTATTCACGCCGCATTGCCCAGCGGCTATAGCGTTTTCTACGACGCCGGTCCGGACTTAGCCGAACCCGCGCCAGAGCATTGACGCGTTGATTCCCAAAAGCTTTTCCGGTCATGGCGTGGCCACGGGTTGTTCAAGGTTTTCCTTCTCATGGAGGGGTAGGGGTGTTGTTTTCGAAAAGCCCTTGAGATCGAATTCGGCATCCATTACCTGTTCGGGCATGAGTGGAAGGCCCAGTTCGAGGATTCTGCGGGCTGCCATATGATCTGCGGGGCTGTTGACCGATTCCACGCCTGTCAGCTGGCTGCCGCTGAAGCAGTACACGGAAAAATTTCCGGTGGCGGGGGTTCCGCGGAGGATCGTTTCGTCGTCTGCGCCGATGATTCCGGCGATCTGTAGTTTTATGGGGCCTTGCTGCGACCAGAACCACGGGAGGTTTTTGTACGCCGTCGGTTTGCCGGTGAGGGTTTTGGCCAGGGTCCTGGCTTGGTCGGTTGCGTTCTGGACTGATTCGAGGCGGAGGCGCGTCCGCGCGTGGGTATTGGGGTAGTTGCTGCAGTCGCCGAGTGCGAATATGTGAGCGTCGGCTGTGCGGAGGCAGGAATCGACGGTGATCCCGTTGTTGACGTCGAGGCCTGTTTGTTCTGCCAGTTCGCTGTTGGGAAGAACGCCGACTCCGATGACGACGAGGTCGGCCGGGTATGTCGTGCCGCTGGTGCCCACAGCCCCTGTGAGCTTCCCATCCGTCCCGGTGAATGAGGCAACGCCCTCGCCCAGCCGCATGTTGATGCCGTTGCAGGTGTGGGTTTCTGCGAAGTAGGCCGACATGGTTGGCGAGAGGACCCGCGCCATAGGGCGGGGGGCGAATTCGAGGACGGTCACATCCAGTCCCCGTTGTCGGGCACCTGCGGCGAATTCCAGGCCTATGAATCCGGCCCCTACGACCACGACACGCCTTGCTGCTGTCATTGCTGTCTGCAGCGCCATGGCATCGTCCAACGTTCTGAGGTAGTGGATGCCCTTCAGGTCCACTCCCGGGATGGTCATTTCCCGGTTGCGCGCGCCGGTAGCGAAAACGAGCGACTCATACGGGACAGTGCGGCCGTTGCTGGTGCTGACAGTTTGCTGGTCTCGTTCGATGGCGAGCACCCTAATGCCCGGGTGGAATTGCACTCCTCGTTCGGCGAAAAACGTTTCGGCTCGCAACGGCAGGGGCTCAGCGCTGTCGTCGCCGGTGATAAAGTCCTTGGACAGTGGCGGGCGTTGGTAGGGCAGGTGGGGTTCATCCGCGAATAGGTCGATGGGACCTTGGTAGCCTTCGCTCCGGAGGGAGTCGGCCAGCTGGACGCCGGCCTGCCCTCCGCCGATGATGACGATGCCGCTCATTGTTCTGCCTGTGTCAGGGGAACGTCGACGGCGATCTCTTCGAGGGCGGGTCCGACCTTGATCTGGCAGCCGAGGCGCGATCGCTCCGCATCCCGGGGTGAGGAGGTGACTTCAAGCATCTCCTCTTCGTCCTCATTCATTCCAGGCAGGCAATGGAGGTAGTCCTCCCGGACGTAGACGTGGCAGGTAGCGCACATGGCCTGGCCTCCGCACTCCCCGATGATGCCGTCCACGCCGTTTGTGACGGCGGCGCGCATGACGGAGGTACCTGGGACGGCGTCGACAACGTCTGTGTTGCCGCTTGCGTGGTGGTAGAAGATCTTTGGCATTCTCTGGTTCCTAGCTGTTTGTGGCTTTGCCTGGGTGGTCAGGGGCGTCGTCCGACCAGGACCCGGGCGGCGTTCGTGACCATGATCTGGTGGATGGTTTCGTCGGACACGCCTCGTTCGCGTAGGGCGGGAAGGATGCGGTCCGAAATGTTGGCGTGGTGCCAGTTGGGGGCGTGTTTTGCCCGCCAGGACGGGGGGGTGTTGATGCTGAAGAAACCTGCATCGTGCGAGAGTGTCAGGCGGTCGGCGTAGCCCAGTTCGCAGAGTTTTACGAGCATGTCTATGCGTTGGTCGTCCTGCAGCACCTGTTCCATGCCGAACCGGTCGAGCCCGATGGTTGATCCGTTGTCCATGAGTTCCCGGAGGTAGCTCAGGTCAGTGCTGTCGCCGCAATGTCCGATGACCAGGTGTTCCAGCGGAACTCCGAGGGCTTCGAAGAACTTCTGCTGGTCCCGTCCGGTGAAGTGTTCGGCGTGGGTGTGGGTGGTGATAGTCGTTCCGGTTTCCTGGTGGGCTACGGCCGCTGCCCGCATGATCCGGTCCACGTCCGGGGTGATCCCGTATTCGTCCGTTGCGATCTTGATCATGGCGGCCTTGACTGCGGTGTCGGCGATGCCCTGGGTGATGTCTTTGATGAAGTACTCTTCCAGCGGTTCGGGCCGGTCGACTATGAGTCCTGGACCATTGACCTTGAAGAACATCGGCAGGTCTTTGAAGCTGTAGAAGCCGGTGGCCACGACAATGTTGATTTCTGTCTCCGCGGCCACCTTCTGGATCCTGGGGATGTAGCGGCCGAGGCCCGGGACGGTGAGGTCGACTACCGTGTCGATGCCTTTGGCCTTGAGAGCGTTCAGGCCGTCAATGGCTTTCTGGACGAAGCGGTCTTCATCCCATTCGGGGTGGGGGTAGTTTTGTTCGAGTTCGGGGTTTTTGGTGAACAGGTGCTCGTGGGTCAGGGTGGTGCCGAGGTTTTCTACGGCGACTGGTCCCCGGACTGTTTCGACGCTGGTCATGATGGCTTTTGCCTTTCCTTCGTTCCGTCTGAAAGTTTTCTACTGTGCGGCGCTTACGGGCGTCTGCCGGTGGATCTGGTCCAGTGCTTTGCGGATGATGGCAAAGTCCAGGGCCGCGGTGACCAGGTTGAACCCGTCAGCGATGAGCTTTTCCGGGTCCCCGGTAATGCCGACAATCCGGTTGTTGTCGAGGCAGGCCTGTCGGATGCGGGTGATGGCGCTGATATGTTCGGGATCGGTGGCTTGTTCGATGTTTAGTGGCTGGCCGCCGAGGCTGACGCCCAGGTCGGCCGGTCCGATGTAGACGCCGTCGATTCCCGGTGTGGTGATGATGTCCTCGAGGTTGTTCAGCGCTTCGGCGGTTTCAATCATGACCAGGCACAGGACCTCGCGGTTGACGGTTTCCGGGTCGGTTCCAAGGCCGTAGCGGGCGCGGATGGGTCCCCAGCTGCGCTCACCCTGGGGGTAGTACCGGCAGGCCCGGGCGGCGAGGGCAGCCTCCTCGGCCGTGTTGACCATCGGTACGATGACGCCCTCGGCTCCGGCGTCAAGTGCCTGGCCGATGAGGGCGCGGTCGTTCTGGGCCACCCGTACCAGGGGTGTGGTCTGGCTGGCGGCGATCGCGCGGAGCATTTCGATCAGGGTGTCCTGGGATGTCAGGCCGTGCTGTTGATCGATGTAGATGAAATCGAATCCTGCCATCGCGAACTCTTCGGCGATTTGGGCGCTTCCCAGGGCGCAGGAGAGTCCAACGGCGGCGTGGCTGGCTGACAGGCGGGTCTTGAGCCTGTTGGGGCGGGGAAGGCTGGTCATAGTTTGTACCAGGACTTAGCGGTTTGGGACATCAGCTTTGCCTTCATCGTCTCGGGGACGATGTCCAACAGTTCGTCGATGTGGTCGTCATGGCGGTGCGGGTAGTCGGTGGCGAACATCAGCAGGTCGTCCGAACCAAGCCATTCGATGATTCGCTGCGAGTGTTCACGCGGCCCGAGGTCGGCGGGCGCTACGGAGAAACGGACGTGGTCCCTGACGATATCCAGGGGCAGCCGGTCGACCCACGGGGTTTCGCGGCGCAACCCTTTCCATTTCTTGTTCATGCTCCAGCCCCACATGGGAACCCAGCTGAATCCTCCTTCCATGACCGCCACGCGCAGGGTCGGGAACTTCTGGAAGACGCCTTCAAAGACCATGCTTGTCAGCTGTGCGAGGTAGACCTGGGTTTCGGCGGCATATTCCTCCGCATACCAGGATGAGTAGCCTGTCGGGGACGGGGCGTCTTCTGTCGTACCGCCCCATTGGAGGCCGACAACGAGATCGTTCCGGGTAGCCGCCTCGTAGATTGGGTGGAATATCCGCTGGCCGTAGAGGCGTTCGGAGCGGACCGGAAGCATAACCTGAACGAAACCGGGGTGAGATCCGACTCGGTCGATTTCGGCCGCCGCCGCGATCGGGTCACGGGCCGGAATCACCAGGGACGCTGCAAGGCGCGGATCCTTGCTCAGCCATTCTGCGATGATCCAATCGTTTACGGATGCGGCCAAGGCTGCCGCCCAATCGGGGTGGCGAAGGGAGTCCACACCGTAGTAGCAGTTAAGTACCGCACGGTCCACCTGCCAGGGGTTGAGGATGTCCTTCTGCAGCATGGACAGCTGGGACGCCGGCATCAGCGCCTCGTGGCGCCACTCTTCCCGGGCGGTGGTGGCAGCTCCTGGCGGGTAGCTCAGGCGCGGGGCGGCCGGGCCGTGCCAGCCACGTTCCTTGGTGCCTTGGACCCAGACAGGATCCATGTAATCGAAGAGAGTATCGATGGAGGGAACGTTGGCGTGGACGTCGCAGTCGATGACGGGGCCGGTCCAGAGGGTGCTTCTCTTGGTTCCGGCGAGCAGGGCGGTAGTCATCGGGGAACCTCTACTTTCTCTTCATGGCTTAGGGCGGCAGGCGGTGCGCAGGCACCGGGTTTGACGGGGGCGCCGGGCCGCTGGGGCCGCATAGACAGCACGACGTAATCGGATTCGACGGTGACTTCGATGGTTTCGGCGCGGTAGGGCCCCTTGATCCGCCCGAGCGTTCCGTCCTCGACCTGTTCGGCAACGTCCTGTCCGGCCTCGACGCCGACCGCGAAGGGCCGCGCGCGCATGTGCTTGGGATCCCAGTACGACTGTCCGGTCTTGATGTCGAACTCCCAGTTGTGCCACGGGCAGGTGAGCAGGTCCTGCGACTCATCAAGGGTGATGTGGCCGGGCCCGGTCGAGGTGACGGTATTAACCAGTTGGCCCTGGCATAGTGGACCGCCGACGTGGGGGCAGCGGTTGAGCATGCCGTAGTACTTTCCCTTGATGTTGAAAATTCCGACTTCCCGTCCTCCGACGTCGACGATAAGGCGGCTGCCTTCGGGTATTTCTTCGGCTCTTGCGACGACAAACTTCTGGGGGCGTTTGGTGGCGGTTGATTCGGTCATTTGATATTCGCTTTCTGCTTTACCGTGCCTCGGCACCGGCGAGGAGGGGGCCGCTGAGCCAGGCGGGGTCCAGTTGCTGCACTGACGGGCACCCCAGCAGCCGCATGGTCCTGATCATCTCGGCCCGGGTAACTTCCAGGACGTGGGAGACCCCGGCCTGCCCGCTGATTGCCAGGCCCCACGCTGGCAACCGGCCAACAAGGACTGCCTTGGCCCCGAGTGAGAGTGCTTTGAGCACGTCGCTTCCGCGGCGGATGCCGCTGTCGAGCATGACGGTGACGGTTTCACCGACGGCGTCGACGATTTGGGGCAGCACGGTGATCGAAGCCGGGGCGCCGTCGAGTTGGCGGCCGCCGTGGTTGGAGACGATGATGCCGTCGACCCCAAGCCTGGCTGCCGTGAGTGCATCTGCGACGCTTAGGATTCCTTTGACAATGAGTGGTCCATCCCAGTTCGCGCGCATCCAGGCGATATCGTCCCAGGAGGGGGAGTGGGAGTCCTTTCCGGTCCGGATCATTTCTGTCAGTTCCATGGGCTTGCCGTCCACGGTCAGGTCGGCGGTGTTCGGCAGCTGGAATGGCATTCCGTCGCGCATGTAGCGGTAGACCCATTCGGGGCGGCGGAGCATCTGGGGTGCCATTCGGAGGGCGTTGCTGAGGTTGATGCGCATGTCGTAGCTGAAACCGTTGCGGAAGTCCTTTTCCCGGTTGCCGGAGACGCTGGTGTCGATGGTGGCGACCAGCCCGTCAAAGCCGGCTGCCTTCGCCCGCTGGACCAAGGACTTCATCGCGTCCTGGTTGGAAAACCGGTAGGCCTGGAACCATTGTGGTCCGGGGGTCGCGGCGATTTCTTCGAGGGTGTAGCCGGAAGCCGATGTGGCAACGTGGGCTATGCCGGCGTGGGCTGCGGCCGCTGCGATGCCGAGGTCGCCGTCCGGGTGGACGAGCCGCATACCACCGCACGGTGCGGTGAGGACCGGCATTGACAGGTCAAGGCCCAGGACATGTGTTCTCAGGTCGGGTTGTTCGACCCAGGTGGCCCCCCGGGGCTCAAAGGTCAGGTCGCGAAAAGCGTCCGTGTTGCGGCGCAGCGTCACTTCGTCTTCGGCGCCGCCGTCGACGTAGTCGAAGATCGCTTTGGGCAGGCGCTTGTGCGCTCCCGCCCGCGCATCGTCATAATTCAGTACTGCCGCCAGACGCCGTTTACTGATCGTGCTGCTGATGCTCATGGCGGCTACGCTCCGGTCGGTGACGGGAGTCCGCTGTCTTCACGGAGGGGGATGCCGTAGAGCTTGCTGGCGTTTTCCCCCAGAATGCGGCGCCGGCGGTCCTCGGGAAAGCTTTCCGGAATAGACTCATAGGGCGAGTCGTAGTCCCAGTGCGGGTAGTCCGAGGAGAACATGAGACGGTCAGCGAAGCCGGATCCTTCAAACATCCCGAAGACATCCTCGAGCTGGTCCGGACGCTCCGGCTCTTCCAGTGGCTGGGTGCTGAACCAGAAATGCTCCTTCAGATATTCCGATGGTTTCCTCTGCAGGTGGGGAACCTCGTCCCGCAGAGCGTTGTAGGTTGCATCCAGGCGCCAGCTGAAGGGGGCGACCCAGTCCCAGCCCATTTCGAGAACGGCGATCTTGAGTTTGGGGAAGCGGTCGAAGACACCTTCAAAGATGAGGCTGGGAACGAGGGCCAGCGGCAGGACGCCAAATGCGGCGTGGGTTTCGGCGTAGAAGTTCTGGCGGCCTGCTCCGGTGGGCTGGCGGCCCATGCCCGGCACGTGGAAGGACAGCGGGATGTCGTAATGCTCGCAGGCTTCAAAGATCGGCCAGTAACGGTGCTTTCCGAGCGGATCCTGTCCCGAGGGCGACATGAGAACCTGAACGAACTTGTCCCCGTTTTCGCCCTCCTTGCAGCGCTCGATTTCCTTTTCACCCCCGGGGATGTCGCGGGCGACGGTGATGGAGGCCCGGAAGCGGTCGTCCGCCCCGCACCAGGTTTCGGCGAGGGCATTGTTGTAGGCGCGGTACAGGCTGGTCGCCAGCTGGTGCGGCATGTTCGCCCCGCCGTTGGTGATGATGTAGGTCTGGGGACAGGTCAGCACCGCAGCCGTCATGTCGAAGAGGTCCAGTACCTGTTCAACGGCCAGGTGCGGATCGACTCCGACCCGACCGTTCACGTCCACGGCGTCGAGCCTGTGAGTGAATTCGCGCTGTGATGGGTAGACGCCTCCACCCATGGCGCCAAGGCCATACCGGCTGATGTAGTCGCGCCACTGCTGGGGAAGGTGGCGTGCGACCTGGGGGTCGGTGGGCAGGGGCATCGGGTGGAAATCCACGTCGATGACGCCGAGCTTGGATCCGCGGGACGTCGCGGGAGTGTTGAGGGTGGTGATCGTCATGGTTGTTTCCTTGTTGCGTCAGTCTGCGTTGAGGTCTTAGAGCTTGGCTTTGTACGTTTCTTTGGCCATGAGCACACCGATCAGGGAGAGCAGGCTGATTGCCGCCGTGAAGCCGACGACCAGCTCGGAGTGGGGCGCGCCTCCGGCCGTTATCAGGAGCGCGGTGCAAATGGCCGGGGCCAGGCCGCCGCCCAATGTGCCGGCGATCTGGTAACCCATGGAGGACCCTGTGTAACGCAGGTGGGTGGGGAAGAGTTCTCCGAGCCAGGCCGCCAGCGGCGCATAACAAATCGCGTGGGCGACAGAAATCAGGGAAATGGACCAGTACAGCCCGGGGACGCTGCCGGCGTTCATCTGCGCGAAGAACACCACGCCTGTGACGGCCTGAAGGATCAGGCCGCTGGCCACGACCTTCTTCCGGCCGATGTAGTCCGACCAGGTGGCGAAAATCGGTTGTCCAATCACACCGACGGCTGCCGCGACGATGGAGGCTGTCAGCAGATCCGACCGGGAGAAGCCGACCTGCAGGCCGTAGGAAGCAGCAAACGTCAGGTACACGGCACTGACCGCGAACGGGCCGGTAACCAGAAGGACGGTCACGATCAGGGTCCGTGGATGTTTGAAGACCTCAGCTAGGGGCGCCTTCTGGCGGCCCGGATCCTGCGACTGTTTCTTTTGCTCAGCCAGGAAGACGGGGCTCTCGCTCACACCCAGGCGGATCCACAGGCCAATAATCACCAAAACGGCCGAGAACAGGAACGGAATCCGCCATCCCCAGGCCAGGAGCTGCGCTTGGGTCATGAGTGCGGCGACGGCAGCGAACACTCCGTTGGCAACGAGGATTCCGCCCGTAAGACCAATTTGCGGGAAACTGCTCGAGAACCCGCGGCGCTTGGGTGAGTGTTCCATCGCCATGAGGACCGCGCCGCCCCATTCACCGCCAGCTGCCACACCCTGAACGAGGCGGAGCAGCAACAGCAGAATGGGTGCCGCGACCCCGATCTGGGCGTATGTCGGCAACAAACCCATGGCAGCGGTGCAGATGCCCATCGCAACGATCGACAGGACCAGCATCTGCTTCCGGCCAACTCGGTCACCGAAGTGGCCCCAAATGGCTCCGCCGAGGGGGCGGGCAAAGAATCCGATAGCCAGGGTCGTGAACGCCAGAAACGTCCCGACGAGCGGATCGAATTCTGGAAAGAACAGGGCGTTAAAGACGATGGCCGATGCGATGCCGAACAGATAGAAGTCGTACCACTCGATCAGAGCGCCGATCAGGCTTGAAACCAGAACGCGTCGCCGTTCATTGGGGGGAGTAACCGGCAGCTCCGGTTCCAGTTCAACCCGTTCCGCCGGGCTTGAAGTACTCGTCATTGAGTCGTCCATCTAGGCCTCCGTGTAAGGACCGGGGCGATTCCCCGTTCTCGAGGACTCTAGCTTTTATATTTTATAAAATCAAGAGTTTTCGTGACTGACATCACTAACGTAGAGGACGGTTGAACGCACCGCCCTCCAACCCATCAGAGTATGAGGGGTGGCGTCATCCCTTCGGTCCAGGTGTCTAGACGACCGGAGTCGATGCTCCTTTTGACCCTAGGGTTCCTGGAACAGCGAACAGGCGGCGTATTCGGCAGTTCTGAGCTGACATGGTCAGGTGAAACCGCCCCAGCCAACGCTCGGGAAATAGTCCTTTCGAAGGCGCTCCCCGCCAGCGCTAAAGCGCCGATAGTAAATATTCTGTAAATCTGTACCGGCTGGGCCGAGCCGGGAGTAGTTTGTCCGATTGGGTGACTTCCGCTGTGTAGCCGAAGACCCTGCAGGGGGAGTGCAGGGTCTTCGGGATCGCGGGGTTTGTTAGGCGGGTTGGCCGGCGAGGCCGTATGCCTCGTCGTCGGACGCTTGGGGGATTTTCATCTCGAAGGTCTCTGTGATGGAGGTGTAGTCGTGGTATCCCATTCGGGCCAGGGGCCGGATTTTCGGGATGTCGAGTCGGCCGTCGGGGGTGAGGACTTCGTCGTTGATGTGGATCCGTTCGACCTGTGCGAAGACGATGTCGATGGTCCCGACGTTGGAGTTGCCAGTCATTCTGTGTGTTGAGAGGTACTTGCATTCGAAATGAACGGGGCTCTCGGCAACCATGGGTGTGGGGGAGAGCTCGGCGTATCGCTTGCTGATGCCGGCGCGGTCGAACTCGTTTTCCTCGAAAGGCAGTGCCATGGCACTGATGTTGACGGCCTCACGGAGGTCGTAGGTGGCCATGTTCCAGACGAACCAGCCGGTCTGCTCCGCGTTGAGGACGGTGTCTTTCCGCCGCCCGTCCGGGTATTGGTTGGCGGAGAACATGACCATGGGCGGGTCGAAGGTCAGGTTCTGCCACTGGCTGTAAGGGGCCAGGTTTTCCACGCCGTCCGGGCTGATGCTGGAGAGCCAGCCGATGGGTCGGGGAACGGTGCAGCTCTTGAAGGGCGAGTAGGGGAGGGGGCTGCGCTCGAGCGCGGGGTCGTATTTCACAAGGTCTCCTCAGAGGTGATGGTTGCCGTTGCGGGGACAGCGGTCCCATGCGGCTTTCCTGAAATTGATTCAAAGGTCCTGGCGCGGTTCCGGACGGCGCGGGAGGTGGCGTAGTACAGGCCGCCTGCGACGACGAGGCCAATGAGCCAGGCTACTTCTGCGCCTCCGAGCAGGTTGGCGATGGGGCCGACGTAGAGCGAGCTGTTCATGAACGGGATTTGGATGAGCACTCCGACGGCGTATGCCAGGAAGGCGCCTTTGTTGAAACGGCCGTATTCGCCGTTTCGGAGGAAGAGTTGGGCGATGCTGTAGCGCTCCTTGCGGACCCAGTAGTAGTCGACGAGATTGATGGCCGACCAGGGGGTCATGAAGTAGAGCAGGAACAACAGAAAGTTAGTGAAGTTGGTCAGGAAGTTGTTGGTGGCCGCCAACGCGATGGCCAGTGAAACGACCGAGATCGCTATGACGTAGAGCGAGCGTTGACGGGGGCTGACCCGGTCTTGGCCGGTGAGGCTGGTGATGATCGTGGCGAGTGACATGTAGCCGCCGTAGGAGCTGAGGGTGTTGCCGGTGAGCTTGCCCAGGATCACGGCGAGCAGGACCAGCGGCCAGATGGCGCCGCCGAGCCCGGCGAGGTAGCCGACCTGGTCGTGACCGAAGGCTTTGCCGCCCAGGGCCGCGGCGAGAGCGCCCAGGGTCATGGCCAGGGAGCCGCCCAGGACGCTGCCCAGGAAGGTCCAGCCGATCGTGGCGCGCTTGGAGGTGTCCTCGGGTAGATACCTCGAGTAGTCCGCAATATACGGTCCGAAGGTCAGCTGCCATGAGGCCGAGAGGGAGATGCCCAGGACGAACGCGGCCCCATCGAACGCGTTGGTCTCCACGACTGGGCCGATGTTCCCGTCGGCGATGATGCGGACGAGGAGGATGACGAACACGACGGCACTCAGGACGGCGGCGATGTGCGAAAACTTGTGGATGTAGCGGTAGCCGATGATGGCCAGTGTCGCCGACATGAGTGCGAAGACCATGGCGCCCACCTGCGGCGGGACGTGGAGCAGGGTGCCGATCGCCTGGCCGCCAAGGACCAGGCCCGTGGCGTAGAAGCCGACGTAAATCATCAGGGCCAGGACCAGCGGCAGGATCGCCCCGAAGTAGCCGAATTGCGCCCGGCTCTGGATCATCTGTGGCACACCGAGTTTGGGGCCCTGGGCGGAGTGCAGGGCGGTGAAAAACCCGCCTACCGCGTTGCCCAGGATGATGGCCGGGATCGACCAGAGAGCGCTGTTGCCCAAGATGACAAACAGGGCACCTGTTACGACTGCGGTGATGGATGTGTTGGCAGCGAACCATACGAAGAGCAGGCTCCTGGGCTTGCCATGGCGCTCTTCAGGTGGGATGTAGTCGATGGAACGCCGTTCGACGGTAAGGGTCTTCGCCATTGCAGACCTCAAATCTGTTGAAAGTGGGAAGGGGAGGTGAAGCCAGTCACACCAGTATGCGACCGATATACCGGTTGTGCAAGGGGTTCGGCTAAAGTGGGAGCATGATGCAGCAAGGAAAAGCCGCCCAAGCCTACGAGGAGATTGAACGCCTCATCGTCTTCCAGGAACTTACTCCCGGCTCACTTGTCTCCGAGGCGGTCCTGATGGAGAAGACCGGCCTGGGCCGGACCCCGGTGCGGGAGGCCCTGCAGCAGTTGGCCCGGAACCGGCTCGTGGAGATCCACCCCAACAAAGGCGTACTCGTCCCACCCGCCTCGGTAGAAGCCCAGTTAAGGATGCTCGAACTCCGGCGGGTACTCGAAGCCCTGGCGGTGCGTCTGGCCTGTGAAGCCGCAACCAGCCTTGAGCGCAACGCAATGCAGGAAATGGTTCAGCTGCTCGAGGCAGACCGCTTCACGCTCAGGCAGTACCTGGACACAGTCAAGGAAACCCACCAGATGATCGTCGCCGCGAGCCATAACGAATACCTCGCCGACGCCATGGCCCCCCTCCAAGGACTCTCGCGCCGATTCTGGATCACCCACGTCCGGGACGAACAAGCCGAAGTCAGCCAGGGATCACGCCTACACGCCCAAATCCTCCGCGCCATCCTCAACAGCGAAACAGAGGACGCCGAAAAAGCAAGCCATGCCCTCAACGACTACCTCGTAGAGTTCGCCTACCGAACTGTGCGCGCACGCGTGGAAAGCCGCTAGCCAGCACCAGCCAGTTCGGGAGCCAGGGGAAAACGCCCACTACCGACACTGGGAAAACAACCCCTCTTGCTGTCACTCCCTCGACTCTTTTAGAGAGCCGATAAGATAGGTTCCGTCAACCTAGGGAGAAACCGCAGCCACGGCGCCCATGGTGCCAAGCCGGGCCTCGGCGTGCGCCAGCAGCTTGGGAGACGCAGCCATCAAGACGTCGACACTGCGTTCCAGAGCCGCTACCTGTACCCGCGCACGCGGGAAGTCTCGGGCCACGACAAGTGGCAGGATACGCGCGCAGTGCTCGGCGATTTCAGTTGCCCCTGCCATGGACGAAGCAGTCTGCAGGCTCAGTACGGCATCAACGGATGCTGCGGGCTCCTCGGCATCCAGAGCGGCAAGGAGCCGGGCCAGCCGAACCGGTTGCAAACTTAAGAAGTCGCTGAGAAATCGAAGGGCCAGAGCAGGGCCGCCAGTATCGTTGGCGATGTCGCACAGGCTCTGCAGGTCGAGAATCGGGTTGTCTCCACGGGCGGCCGCCGAAGAAGTGGCCGGTTCAGCCCCCGCTGTTTCCAGCGTCTCCGCGGCCGTAAGCCGTTGTTCACCATATATGTTGAGGGTGGTTTCCAAACGGATCCTCATGAATCATGAGCGCACGGAACCGACGACAACCCGCTAAGGACCAGGCGCTCTGCTTGACCTGACCCGCGACACTCTTCCAGATGAGGATCAAGCGGGTGCTCGCCCCCAATCAAGATTTCCTCAAGATTAATCGCCAGCATATGGGCGGCTCTACTGCCGCCCGCGAAGCCGGCGTAACTCTCACGGTAACCTTGACGACTTCTCTCACCCAGGATTTTAAAGAGCCGAGAGTGGAGATATGTCCATGTGCTGGCGAGGGTAGAAGAGGTCCTTCCCAGTTGTTCAGGAAAGGCTGTGAATTGCACCTGCCCAGCGCGGACCGGAAACGGCTCGGCGGACCGCCCTAGCGCGGGTGTGGAAGTCAATCTTGGTGACCTTCAGTGAGTCCCCGGCAGGCGCGGCCGCATCATCGTGGGGTGGACGATCGATTTCATTGAGAGTCGTGCAGGAGTCGGTGATCAGGCCCATTCCTGCATACTCGCGAACGGCAGCGATACCTGCCACGGCCTCGGTTTTGGTGTCAAAGGGTTTGGATACTGCCATCACGGTGCCGTCCGGGGCTGTCAGCCGGAACCTGAAGGCTGATTTTGCGTCCACAAACAGTTCGAACATTCCTGCCATTGCGATCCTTCCGGTATGCGGGATGTCCGAGGCCGCGTCATTGCCGCCACTACACGTCGGCATCGTTGCCTCCGCTTTTTAGTGGTATCCCGCTCCAAATTTTCATCAATTCAGCATGCGTTCCCCGAGTCTTTCGCAGGGATGGCTGCCGGCGCAAGGCTTCACTTGGCATCCAGCGGAAGTGATCCCTTGCTCTCGGTCCCGTCCTCTCGAACTCTCCCCGTAGAGTACAAAAAGGGACCCTGAGCGTTCCCATGGTCGTCAACAGACGTGACTTCTCTCTCGTGGACATTAAGGCTGACGCGTGGAGGTGGAGCGGATGAAACAATCCTCCCTGCCAGGAGCGCCCGGCAATCCGGCCTCTCCCGGGAAGCAATCGCACTATGCCTGGGCACCAGCAAGCAAAGCCCATCCACCGCCACTACGGGAAGCGCTAACTGCTGAAATAGCATGTGGCTGCGTCGACGCAACAGCCGATGGAGCGCTCTCCTACCTGGCGCCCGTACCTGGCGCCGCAACCTCCATGGCTGACAGTGGGCGTTTCATCAACTTGCCGCCTTTTGCCAGGTTTCAAGGTGGCCTAGGGGCCCGCGCCGATCGTCATGGGTTTTCGGCGTCGTTCTGATAGGGGATCCCAGCGCTGGGTATAGGGGCTGGAGTGCAACTTGGGGAACCGTGAGCGGTTCAAAAATTCGTAAGGATATAAGCGACGACGGAGCGCCGAACGAAGTTTTGGACCTCGAGCGGCGCGAAGCGCCCTGGTTGCATGGAGGCCCCGCCCAGCGACGATGGACTATCCGAATGACAAGCAACGGCCCATTCTTTCACTTGCTCACGGTCATGTGGCCGCATGGCGGCACGCTAAGAATGAGCGTGACAGCATTTCTGATGACGGTATCGCAGAGGATGGCGCCCAAGCCCGATGAGAGGCCCTTCGTGGAGAAGGACTCCAGCTTCGCCGGGGGGGCTACCTCTGCCCGACCACGGCAACCGGAGATAGTCGAGCACGATGCCACCGACTCACCATTAACTCACCATAATCAACGACAAACGACCACTATTCACCGCTTGTCGTGAGCTGCAAAAACCGCTAAATTTCGGGGTTTTTGGACTACTTTCGAGGTCCATTTAGGTAGCCGGATCGAAAGCGGGGGTCGTCGGTTCGAATCCGACAGGGGGCTCAATGCAACCTCCGGGTCTAAGCTGGATCCATCCAAATGATCAGCGTGCTGACTAAAGGAGGATGGGTGACATGCCCAAGACCGGCAAGAACGACCATGCCCGCAAGGAAGAGCTCCCCTCGACCCTGCAGCGTTCTGACCAAAAGGCCCAGGACACCTTCGCCAAGACCTACGATTCCGCCCTTGAGTCCTATGACCAGGACGAACAACGGGCCGCGCGTGCAGCGTATGCCTCGCTGAAGCACAGCTACGAGAAAGTGGGCGACCACTGGGAGCCCAAGGAAAAACGCGGCCCGTCGGACAAGCGCGCGGAACAGGGCATCCGTTCGTCGGAACCCACCGCCGGCGGCGTGGACGCCAACGCTTCGAAGGATCACCTCTACAAGCTGGCCAAGGAATTGGATGTCAAGGGCCGTTCGAAGATGGACAAGGACGAGTTGGTGAAGGCACTCCAGAAGGCCAACGACGCAGCCACCCGCAAAGCCCGCAGTAAATAGCCTTCGCTCTTGCCGTCCCGCCGTCCAAGGTGTCGAATCGAAGGACACGTTCGGTCCGGTCGGCAATGATGCCAGGAGGTTCCAATGTCGGTGAAAAGCACCAAGGAGTCAGCGCGGGCGGCAGGCGGCAGGAACGGGCCTGATGCCAGGCGTGCCGACCAGGCCGGCGGCATCGCGGCGCAGGACCCGGCCCGCATCCGGAACGTGGCCCTGGTGGGACACTCCGGTGCAGGGAAGACCATGTTGATCGAGGCCCTGCTCGCAGCCAACGGCATGATCACCCGCAAAGGCTCCATCGCGGACGGGTCGACAGTCAGCGACTCGGACCCCGCGGCGGTGCACCAGCAGCGGTCCGTCACGCTGTCCCTGGTGCCGCTGATGCTGGATGACGTCAAGGTGAACCTCTTGGACACTCCGGGCTACCCGGACTTCATCGGTGAGCTGCGGGCGGGCCTCCGGGCTTCGGATGCCGCACTCTTCGTGGTCTCCGCCGTCGACGGAATCGACGCAACCACCACCGCCCTGTGGGGCGAGTGCGCGCACATGGGGCTGCCACGCGCCGTCGTCATCACCCGGGTGGACCATCCGCGCGCAAATTACGACGCCGCCCTTGCCGCCTGCCAGAGGGCGTTCGGCGAGGGCGTCCTCCCGCTGTACGTCCCGGTGCGGTCAGGAGGCGGGATTACCGGCCTGTTGGGCCTGCTGTCGCAGCAGGTGACGGACTACTCCGTCGAAGAGGCAGCACCTGAAGCCCGTCCGGCAGCGGCCGATGAACGCGCGGAGGCCGGGGCTGCCAGGGGCACGCTCATCGAGGGCATCATTGCCGAAAGCGAAGATGAGTCGCTGATGGACCGCTACCTGGAAGGCGAGGACATGGACACCGCGGTGCTGGCCGCCGACCTGGAAACCGCCGTGGCCCGCGGCTCGTTCTTTCCCGTGCTGCCCACGTCTGCCGTCACCGGCCTTGGCACCGCGGAACTGCTGGACCTGCTGGTCCGCGCCTTCCCGCCTCCGGTGGAACGCAGCCTGCCGGACGCCGCCGACCTGTTCGGCCAAGCGGCCGGACGCCTGGCCTGCGATCCTTCCGGTCCGCTCGCCGCCGAAGTGGTGCGCACCTCCAACGACCCCTTCCTGGGCCGTATCTGCCTGGTGCGGGTCTTCTCAGGGACGCTGCGCGAGGACTCGCCCGTCCACGTAGGTGGCCACGGTCTGGCTGACCGTGGCCACCAGGACCACGACACCGATGAACGCGTCACCCATATCTACTCCCCGCTGGGAGCCACCCTGCGGCCCGTTCCCTACTGCGTGGCGGGGGACATGTGCGCGTTGGCGAAACTCGGCAGCGCCGAAACCGGGGACACCATCTCCAGCCGGGAAAACCCGCTCCTGCTGGCCACCTGGGAGATGCCGGAGCCGCTGCTGCCGGTTGCGGTGGAGGCCGACTCCCGCAGCGACGAGGACGCCCTGGCCCGCAGCCTGGGCAGGATCGCGGCAGGAGACCCAACCCTCCGTGTGGACCGGAACACCGAAACGCACCAGCTGGTGCTGTGGTGCATGGGCGAGGCGCACGCCGAAGTGGTCCTGGACCGGCTGCGCGAACAGGGCGTGAAGCTGCATACCGTGGCCGTGGTGACGCCGCTGCGGGAGACTTTCGCGGCCGCCGCCTCCGGCCATGGCCGGCATGTCAAACAGTCCGGCGGCCACGGCCAGTACGCCGTGTGCGACATCGAGGTGGAGCCGCTGGATCGCGGCGGCGGGTTCGAGTTCGTGGACAAGACGGTGGGTGGAGTCATCCCGGGAACGTTCATCCCATCCATTGAGAAGGGGGTGCGGGCGCAAATGGAGAAGGGGGTCTCTGCGGGATTTCCTGTGGTGGACGTGCGCGTGACCCTCACGGGCGGCAAGGCCCACAGCGTGGATTCATCCGATGCGGCGTTCCAGGCGGCGGGGGCCCTTGCGCTCCGGGAGGCGGCGGCCGCGGGTAAGGTCCAGCTGCTGGAACCCGTGTCCTCCGTGTCCATCACGGTTGCCGACGAACACGTCGGCTCCGTGATGAGCGATCTGTCCGGCCGTCGGGGGCGCCTTACCGGCACCACCTCGTCGGGGGAGGGGCTCACGGAGATCAGCGCGGAGGTTCCGGACCAGGAACTCCTGCGGTATGCCGTGGAACTGCGGGCCCTGACCGCCGGCACCGGCCGGTTCCGCCGGCAGTACCTGCGGCACGAGCCGGTACCGCCGAACTTCAGCCCATCCTGATCCGGTCCGGACAGGAAGAATGATGCGGGGCGCCGCCCAGTGAATGCTGCAGCTCGTAAGATCCAGACCGTCTACCTGACGCTGACGTTGGGGAACACCCTTGCGGCCTCGTTCATTTGGGGAATCAATACGTTGTTCCTGCTCGATGCCGGGCTGAGCAACCTGGAGGCGTTCGCCGCGAATGCATTCTTCACGGCCGGGATGGTCCTGTTTGAGGTGCCCACAGGGGTGGTGGCGGACAGCTGGGGGCGCCGCACCTCCTTCCTGCTGGGCACGGTGACCCTGGCCGGGTCCACCTACCTCTACTACCTGCTGTGGCAGTTGTCCGCGCCGTTCTGGTGGTGGGCCGCCGTGTCGGCCCTCCTTGGCCTTGGGTTCACGTTCTTCTCCGGGGCAGTGGAAGCCTGGCTGGTGGACGCGCTGCACTTTTCCGGCTACGACGGCGGCCTGGAAACCGTCCTGGGCCACGGCCAGATCGTTTCCGGCATCGCCATGCTGGCAGGGTCAGTAGCTGGCGGGGTCATTGCCCAGGCCACCAACCTGGGCGTGCCGTTCCTGCTGCGCGTCGTCGTCCTGGTGGCAATGTTCGTGGTGGCTTTCCTGCTGATGCACGACGTCGGCTTCACACCAGAGCGCTCGGCCCACCCCCTGCAGGCCACACGCGCAGTCCTGAAGGCGTCCGTGGACGGCGGGCTGAGGAATCCGCCGGTGCGGTTCATGATGCTCGCTGCCCCGTTCACCGAAGGCGTTGGGTTCTACGTCTTCTATGCCCTCCAGCCCTACCTGTTGCAGCTTTTTGGCGATCCCAAGGCTTATGCCATCGCAGGCCTGGCAGCGGCCATCGTGGCGGGAGCAGACATCGTCGGCGGCTGGCTGGCGCCCCTGGTCCGGAAACTGGTCCGCCGCCGCACCACCGTGCTGATCGCTTCCACGGTCGCCAGTTCGGTGGTCCTGGTGGTGCTCCTGGCCACGAAGGTCTTCTGGCTGGCGCTGGTGCTCCTGGCCCTGTGGGCCGTGGTGGCCTCCGCAGGCACCCCGGTGCGCCAGGCCTACCTCAACGACATGATCGCCTCGAAGCAGCGGGCCACGGTCCTTAGCTTCGCCTCGCTTATGGGCTCCAGTGGGGGAGTGGTGGTGCAACCCGTGCTCGGCCGGGCCGCCGACCTCTATGGCTACCCTGCATCGCTGGCATTGGGCGGCGCGGTGCAGTTGCTGGCGGCACCCTTCATGCTGCTGAGCCGGCGCCGGCGCGCGCCGGCCGACTTCGCCGCGGGCCTGGCCGCCGCACCCTGATAGGGGCGGAAAGCGCTGGAGCCGGGAACAGGGAAGGCCCCCGTTGCCGGGACTGGGTCCGGGCAACGGGGGCCACCACGAGCGCAGGTGGAGATCCGTCCTACTTGACGCCTGCTTCCACTGCTTCGCTGGCCGGAGCCGGCTTCTCCTGTGCGGGCGGAGGGGAGGTCTTCAGCTTGAAGCGTTTCCCAATGTCGCCGCCGCCACCGCTGCGGTTCTTGTTGAAGATGTCGAAGCCCACGGCGACAAGGAGCACCAGGCCCTTGATGAGCTGCTGGTAGTCGGTGCCAAGGCCCAGGATGGACATGCCGTTGTTGAGCACGCCCATGATGAGTCCGCCGATCATGGCTCCGGCGACGGTTCCGATACCGCCGGTGACCGCGGCGCCGCCGATGAAGGCCGCGGCGATGGAATCCAGTTCGAAGCCGGTTCCACCGGCCGGCTGCGCCGAGTTGAGCCGGGCGGTGAAGACGAGGCCCGCCAACGCGGCCAGCACGCCCATGTTTACGAAGAGCCGGAACGTTACGGCCTTGGTTTTGATGCCGGACAGTTCAGCCGCATGCAGGTTGCCGCCGATGGCGTACGTGTGCCGGCCGAAGACACTGTTGTTCATGAGGGCCGTGTACGCGATCACCAGGGCGGCCAGGACCACCAGGACAATCGGGGTGCCGCGGTAGGACGCCAGCAGGAACGTGATGATGAGCATGAGCAGCGCCGTGAAGGCGGTCTTGATGACGAACCACACCAGGGGCTCGCTTTCGAGGTCGAACTTCCGGCGGATCCGGCGTTCCTTGAGCGCTTGGATCAACAGCGCGGCCGTGGCCCCGACGCCCAGGATGACCGTGAGCCACTCCAGTACGGAGGTGCCGCCGGTGAGGTCGGGAAGGAAACCGCCGCCGAGGGCCCGCAGTTCGGCCGGGAAGGGGGTGATCTGCTGGTTCTTCAGGGTGATGAGGGTCAGGCCCCGGAAGATCAGCATGCCCGCCAGTGTGACGATGAAAGCTGGAATCCCCACGTAGGCGATCCAGTAGCCCTGCCAGGCGCCCACCAGGGCGCCGACCAGCAGGCAGGCGGGGATGGCGGCCCACCATGGCCAGCCCCAGTGCACGATCATGACGCCGGCCACGGCGCCGATGAACCCGGCCACCGAGCCGACGGAAAGGTCGATGTGCCCGGCGATGATCACCATGACCATGCCGATGGCCAGGATCAGGATGTAGCTGTTCTGGACCACCAGGTTGGTGACGTTTTGTGGTTCCAGCAGGATCCCGCCGGTCAGTCCCTGAAACAGCAGGACAATCAGGATCAGGGCAACGAAGATGCCCACCTGGCGCAGTTGGCTTGTGAGGAATCCGAGCGATTCTCTGAGGGCGGACATTTCGCTATTCCTTCTCTTTGGTCATGTAGTGCATCAGGGTTTCCTGGGTGGCCTCGGCAATGGGAACTTCACCTGTGATGTGGCCGGCGGCCAGCGTGTAGATGCGGTCGCAGATGCCCAGCAGTTCAGGCAGTTCCGAGGAGATGACGATGACAGCTTTTCCTTCGGCCGCGAGTTTCCCGATAATCGTGTAGATCTCGTATTTGGCGCCAACGTCGATTCCCCGTGTGGGTTCATCGAGGATGAGCACGTCCGGATCGGAGAACATCCACTTGCTCAGCACCACCTTCTGCTGGTTGCCACCGGAGAGCTTTCCGGTAATGGCCGCCACCGACGGAGCCTTGATGTTCATGCTCTTCCGGTAGCCGTTGGCCACCACGGTTTCCTGGTTCTTGTCCACGAAGCCGCGTTTGGCGAGCTTGCGCAGGGCCGCCAGGGAGATGTTCCGCTTGATGTCCTCGATGAGGTTCAGGCCGTAGTGCTTGCGGTCTTCCGTGGCATAGGCGATGCCGTTCCTGATGGCGTCGGACACCGTGGCAGTGTTAATTTCCTCGCCGTACTTGTAGACCTTGCCTGACGTGGCGGTTCCGTACGTGCGTCCGAAGACGCTCATGGCAAGCTCGGTGCGCCCAGCGCCCATGAGCCCGGCCAGTCCTACCACTTCGCCCTTCCGGACGTACAGGTTGGCGTTGTTGACCACCATGCGCGTGTGGTCCTGGGGATGGCGCACTGACCAGTCCTCGATCCGCAGGACTTCCTCGCCGATGTGCGGCTCGCGGTCCGGGTACAGGCTCTCCAGGTCCCGGCCCACCATGCCGCGGATGATCCGTTCCTGCGTGATCTGGCCTTCGTCCAGCCGAAGCGTCTCAATGGTCTTGCCGTCCCGGATGATGGTGACGGCGTCAGCCACCTTGCGGATCTCATTGAGCTTGTGGCTGATGATGATGCTGGTGACGCCCTGGCCCTTCAGGTGGAGGATCAGGTCCAGCAGGTGGCCGGAATCCTCGTCGTTGAGGGCCGCAGTGGGCTCGTCCAGGATGAGCAGCTTCACTTCCTTGGACAGCGCCTTGGCGATTTCCACGAGTTGCTGCTTGCCCACGCTGATGTGCTGCACGGGGGTGACTGGGTTTTCGTCGAGGCCGACGCGGGCCAGCAGCTTTGCTGCCTCCAGGTTGGTCTTGCGCCAGTCCACCCACCCGTTGGTGGCTTGTTCATTGCCAAGGTAGATGTTCTCAGCAATGGACAGGTACGGGCTGAGGGCCAGTTCCTGGTGGATGATGACGATTCCGCGCTTTTCGCTGTCCGAGATGCTGGAAAAGTGGCAGGGCTCGTTTTCGAAGAGGATCTCCCCCTCGAAGGTGTTGTGTGGATAGACGCCGGACAACACTTTCATGAGCGTTGACTTGCCGGCTCCGTTTTCCCCGCAGATGGCGTGGACCTCGCCACGGTTCACATCCAGGGTGACGTCCTGCAGCGCTTTCACGCCGGGGAACGTCTTGGTGATTCCTCGCATTTGAAGAATGGGTGTGTTCATCGTCAATTCCCACTGACTGTTCGGAGCTTGCCTTCCTGCTGCTGCAGGAGGGTGCGGGTGGGGCTGTGGCCCGGGACGGATACCCAGGCCACAGCCCCCTGACGCTGACTACTTGACGTCGGCGTCGGTGTAGTAACCCGAGTCGATCAGTTCCTTCTTGTAGTTGTCCTTGGTGATGATCACGGACTTCAGCAGGAACGCCGGGACAACCTTGACCTTGTTGTTGTAGGTCTTGGTGTCGTTGGTTTCCGGCTCCTGGCCCTTGAGGACGGAGTCGACCATCTTGACGGCCTGCGCGCCGAGCTGGCGGGTGTCCTTGAAGATGGTGGAGTACTGCTCGCCGGCGATGATGGACTTGACGGAACCCTTTTCGGCGTCCTGGCCGGTGACCGCGGGCAGGCTGCCCTTGGCGTAGCCGCCGGTGCTGGTGAGGGCAGAGAGGATGCCGATGGACAGGCCGTCGTACGGGGAGAGGACGCCGTTCAGCTTGGTGCCCGAGCTGTAGGCGGAGGTGATGATGTCCTCCATGCGCTTCTGCGCCACCGGTGCCTGCCAGCGAAGGATCGCGGCCTGCTCAAACTTGGTCTGGCCGCTGGGGACCTTCAGGGTGCCGGCGTCCATGTACGGCTTCAGGGTGTCCATGGCGCCGCTCCAGAAGAAGTTGGCGTTGTTGTCGTCGGGGCTGCCGGCGAAAAGCTCGATGTTGAACGGCCCCTTGCCGTCAACCTTCTTGCCGCTGGCGTCCAGGAGGCCCAGGCCCGTCAGCAGTGAGGTGGCCTGCTGCACGCCCACGGTGTAGTTGTCGAACGTGGTGTAGTAGTCCACGTTCGGGGTGCCGTTAATCAGGCGGTCGTACGCGATGACCTTGACGTTCTGGTCCTTGGCCTTGGCCAGGACGTCGGTCAGGGTGGTGCCGTCAATCGCGGCGATGATCAGGGCCTTGGCGCCCTTGGTCAGCATGTTTTCGATCTGCGACACCTGCGTGGGGATGTCGTCATTGGCGAACTGAAGGTCTGTCTTGTAGCCGAGGTCCTTCAGCGACTTCTCGACGTTGGCGCCATCGGCAATCCACCGTTCGGAGGTCTGGGTGGGCATCGAGATCCCAACCAGTGAATCGCCGGGCTTGGCGGCACTGCCGGATTCGGTGGCGGCTCCGCCCCGGGAGCCACAGCCGGTGGCGCCCACCGTCAGGGCGAGGACAAGGGCCACCGCGCCCATGAGTTTTTTGATTCTCACCATTTTCTCCTTCCGCGGCAGCATTGCCGCGAAGTGTTGTTGGACAGGCAGCACCGACGCTTCCTGGTCCTGGCCACATTGTTGATGTGTCGGTTCAATATAGACCGCTTTGTGAACGCTAACAAGAGTAAGCCATCGAAATTTCGCAACTTTTTCGGTTCCATTGACTTCTTTCTTGTTAGCGTTCACACTTGCTGCAGCACCTAGCTTGACCCCGACCCCTACAAACCCGGTAATGAGGCCTCCCGCCTCCCGGACGGAGGCCACCCATGCCAGAAACGTTGTTCACTTCCAGCTCCGACTCCCGCCAAGACCACTACGTCATCGGGGTGGACTACGGCACCCTTTCGGGCCGTGCCGTGGTGGTGCGGGTCCGCGACGGCAGGGAACTCGGCAGCGCCGTCCACGAGTACCCGCACGCGGTGGTCACCTATTCACTGCCCGAAGACACGGCGGGCGCCGAATCCGGCGGACGTCCCGCAAGGCTTCCCGGTGAATGGGCACTTCAGGTGCCCAACGACTACCGGGAAGTCCTGCGCAAGGCCATCCCCGCCGCAGTGGCGGACGCGGGGATCGATCCTGCCGCCGTCGTCGGCATCGCCACAGATTTCACCGCCTGCACCATGGTGCCGGTCAAGGCTGACGGCACCCCCCTGAACGAACTGCCCGGCTTCGCCAACCGGCCGCACGCCTATGTGAAGCTCTGGCGCCACCACGCAGCGCAGGGGCAGGCTGACCGGATCAACCGGCTCGCTGCCGACCGGGGCGAGGACTGGCTTCCACGCTACGGGGGACTGATCTCCTCCGAATGGGAGTTCGCCAAGGGCCTGCAACTGCTGGAAGAGGACCCGGAAGCATACGCCGCCATGGACCACTGGGTAGAGGCGGCCGACTGGATCGTCTGGCAGCTCTGCGGGCGCTACGTCCGCAACGCCTGCACCGCCGGCTACAAGGGCATCTACCAGGATGGCCGGTATCCGTCCGAGGACTTCCTGGCGGCCCTGAACCCGGACTTCAAGGACTTTGTCAGCTCCAAGCTGGAGCACACCATCGGGCGGCTGGGGGACGCTGCCGGCACGCTCACCGCGGAGGCTGCTGCCTGGACCGGACTGCCGGAGGGCATCGCCGTGGCCGTGGGAAACGTTGACGCACACGTCACGGCCCCGGCTGCCAAGGCCGTGGACTCCGGCCAGCTGGTGGCCATCATGGGCACCTCCACCTGCCATGTCATGAACGGCACCGAACTCCGGGAGGTGCCCGGCATGTGCGGGGCAGTGGACGGCGGCATCGTGCCCGGCCTGTGGGGCTATGAGGCCGGCCAGTCCGGCGTGGGGGACATCTTTGGCTGGTTCACCAAGTACGGCGTCCCGCCCGAATACCACCAGGCTGCCAAGGATGCGGGCCTGGGCATCCACGAGTACCTCACCGAACTCGCCTCGCGGCAGGCCATCGGGGAGCATGGCCTGATCGCCCTCGACTGGCACTCGGGCAACCGTTCGGTCCTGGTGGATCATGAGCTCTCCGGGATCGTGGTGGGCCAGACGCTGGCTACCAGGCCGGAAGACACGTACCGCGCGCTGCTCGAAGCCACGGCTTTCGGAACCCGCACCATCGTGGACGCCTTCCGCGATGCCGGTGTCCCGGTCAAGGAATTCATCGTGGCCGGCGGCCTGCTCAAAAACAAACTCCTGATGCAGATCTACGCGGACGCCACCGGCCTGCAGCTGTCCACCATCGGCTCCGGGCAGGGCCCGGCGCTGGGCTCGGCCATCCACGCCGCCGTCGCGGCGGGACAGTACGCGGACATCCGCGAAGCTGCCGCCGCCATGGGCGCCGAACCTGGGGAGGTCTACACCCCGATACCGGAAAACGTGGCCGCGTACGACGAACTGTTTCAGGAGTACAGAACGCTGCACGACTACTTCGGCCGCGGCAGCAATGACGTCATGCACCGGCTTAAGGCCATCCAGCGCAAGGCGGCCCGGACTGGGCTGCCGGGGACTGGCAACCTGTCGGCTACCGCTGTGGAGGTGTCCGCATGACCGCCGGTACCGGGGTAACTCCGGCGATCCTGCAAACCATCGCCCGGATCCGGGAGGAAGTCTGCGCCCTGCACGCCGAGCTCACCAGGTATGAACTGGTGGTGTGGACCGCAGGCAACGTTTCGGCCCGTGTACCGGGAACAGACCTCATGGTCATCAAGCCCTCCGGCGTCTCCTACCAGGAGCTGACCCCGGAGCAGATGATTGTGACCGACCTGCACGGCACCCCGGTTCGGGGCACCAACGTCGGTGGTGGCGGGACCGTGGATTGGGGCAACCCGCCGCTGTCGCCGTCCTCGGACACGGCCGCCCATGCCTATGTGTACCGGCACATGCCCGAGGTGGGCGGGGTGGTGCACACCCACTCCACCTACGCCACCGCCTGGGCCGCCAGGGGAGAAGCCATCCCGTGCGTGCTGACCATGATGGGTGACGAGTTCGGCGGCGAGATTCCGGTGGGACCGTTCGCGCTGATCGGCGATGACTCGATCGGCCAGGGCATCGTGGAGACGCTGAAGAACTGCAACTCGCCCGCGGTCCTGATGCAGAACCACGGCCCGTTCACCATCGGCAAGGATGCCCGGTCCGCCGTGAAGGCCGCCGTCATGTGCGAGGAAGTTGCGCGGACCGTGCATATTTCCCGGCAACTCGGTGAACCGCTGCCCATCAAGCAGGACCACATCGACTCCCTCTACGCCCGCTACCAGAACGTGTACGGCCAGTAGGCCAAGAACCGACTTTCCAGGAGAATCCATGAGCACCGCAGCAAACACCTCCCTCGACGGCTACGAGGTCTGGTTCCTCACCGGCAGCCAGCACCTCTACGGCGAGGAGGTCCTCAAGCAGGTAGCTGCCCAGTCACAGGAGATTGCCAACCAGCTCAACGCATCCTCCGCGGTGCCGGTGCGGATCGTGTGGAAGCCGGTCCTCACCGATTCGGACGCCATCCGCCGCACCGCGCTGGAGGCGAACTCGGATGATTCCGTGATCGGCGTGACTGCCTGGATGCACACCTTCAGCCCCGCCAAAATGTGGATCCAGGGCCTGGACCTGCTGCGCAAGCCACTGCTGCACCTGCACACGCAGGCCAACCGCGACCTGCCCTGGGCGGACATCGACTTCGACTTCATGAACCTGAACCAGGCCGCGCATGGCGACCGCGAGTTCGGCTACATCCAGTCACGCCTGGGCATTGCCCGGAAGACGGTCGTCGGGCACGTCTCCAACCCCGAGGTCGCCCGCCAGGTCGGTTCCTGGCAGCGCGCCGCCGCCGGCTGGGCTGCCGTCCGGACCCTGCGGCTGACCCGCTTCGGGGACAACATGCGCAACGTGGCCGTCACCGAGGGCGACAAGACGGAGGCCGAGCTGCGGTTCGGCGTCGCGGTCAACACCTGGTCCGTGAACGAACTCGCCGACGCCGTGCACGGCGCTGCAGAGTCCGACGTCGACGCCCTGGTGGCGGAATACGAGGACCTTTATGACGTGGTGCCGGAGCTCCGCGCAGGCGCGGCCCGGCACGAATCGCTGCGGTACGGCGCCCGGATTGAACTGGGATTGCGCAGCTTCCTGGAGGGCAACGGGTCCGCGGCATTCACCACGTCCTTCGAGGACCTGGGAGCCCTCCGCCAGCTGCCCGGACTGGCGGTGCAGCGGCTCATGGCCGCCGGCTACGGCTTCGGCGCCGAGGGTGACTGGAAGACCGCCATCCTGGTGCGCGCTGCCAAGGTGATGGGTGCCGGCCTGCCCGGCGGGGCCTCCCTGATGGAGGACTACACCTACCACCTGGAACCGGGATCCGAGAAGATCCTGGGCGCCCACATGCTGGAGGTCTGCCCCTCCCTGACCGCGCAGACGCCGCGCCTGGAAATCCACCCGCTGGGCATCGGCGGCAAGGAAGACCCCGTTCGCCTGGTGTTCGACGCTGACGCCTCCCCGGGCGTCGTCGTCGCCCTGTCGGACATGCGGGACCGATTCCGCCTGGTGGCCAACGCCGTCGACGTCGTTCCCCTTGACCAGCCGCTGCCCAACCTGCCCGTGGCCCGTGCCCTGTGGCAGCCCAAGCCGGACTTCGCCACCTCCGCCGCCGCCTGGCTCACCGCCGGCGCCGCGCACCACACCGTCCTCTCCACCCAGGTGGGGATGGATGTGTTCGAGGACTTCGCGGAAATCGCCAGGACCGAACTGCTCACCATCGACGAAGGCACCACCATCCGCCAGTTCAAGAAAGACCTGAACTGGAACGCCGCCTACTACAAGCTGGCCGGGGGGATCTGACCACGCATGGTGCGGCGGCCGAGGCTTGAGGACGTGGCGGAGCTGGCCGGCGTCTCGCACCAGACAGTATCCCGGGTAGTCAACTGCCACCCGAATGTGAGCGCGGGGACCCGTGAGAGGGTGGAGGCGGCGATTGCCCAGCTGGGCTACCGCCGCAACTCCGCTGCCCGGAGCCTGGTCACCCGGCGCTCGCAGACCATCGGGGTGCTGGCCAGCGAACTCTCGCAGTACGGGCCTGCCAACACTTTGCTGGGGGTGGAACGCGCCGCACGGGACGCCGGGTACTTCGTCAGCGTCGCTGCCCTGCGGGAGGTCAACCGTGATGCGATCCTGGCTGCCGTCCGGCACTTCCTGGACCAGTCGGTGGAAGGCATCGTGGTGATTGTTCCGCACCTTGAGATGCCCGCCGCCCTCGCGGAACTGCCCCTTGGAGTGCCTGTGGTGGCCGTGGGGACCACAGGAAACGACGCTGTTGGCGGGGTCAAGGTGGACCAGCGCCGGGGGGTCGAACTGGCCGTGCGGCACCTCATCGGACAGGGCCATGTCCGCATCGGACACGTGGCCGGGCCCCAGGACTGGATTGATGCGGTGGCGCGCGCGGACGGCTGGCGGTGCACCCTGGACGCGGCCGGTCTCGAGGCCGATCTCATGATCGAGGGGGACTGGAGCGCCGGGAGCGGTTATGCCATTGGCCGGCAAGTGGCAGCCACCCGACGTGCCACTGCGCTGTTTGTGGGCAACGACCAGATGGCGCTGGGGGTCCTGCGTGCCTTGAATGAGGCGGGTATCAAGGTACCGGAGGACATATCCGTGGTGGGCTTCGACGACCAGCCCGAAGCCGGCTATTTCAGCCCGCCGCTGACGGTGGTCCGGCAGGACTTCGAAGAACTGGGCCGGCGGTGCATGGACATGATGCTCAAGGCACTGGACGGTATGGACGGGCCGCAGACCCTGGTGGTGGAGCCCGAACTCGTCCTGCGCAGCAGCACCGCTCCGCCCTCCTGAGCTTCCGGCAGCCGATTTAATCCGGGGGAGACCCACACGAAACGTGGCCACAACAATCGCTGCGTACGTTGGCAGGCATGACGGCAACCCTGCTTATCCGGCTCCGCGACTGGCTGCTGGACACGTTCACGTATGAATCCGAGTCCCAGGCCACAGGCGCTATGGCTGAAGCCACCCGCTGGGGCTGGCTGCCGGCACTGAGCGGGGTGTCCGCGGGAGCGGATCACGCCCGCTCCGAGCATGCGGCAGCAGGGGCCGAAACCAGCGCTATGTCTGGTTGAGCACACTATTGCGCCACTAGCGTTGTAATGCCCTAAACTGCTTCACTGAGGTGCCTGAAATGGCGCTGCGCAGCAACGAAAGTGAACACGCTATGGCTACCGATTACGATGCTCCACGCAAGCAGGAAGAAGAGTCGCCCGCTGACTCTCTCGAGGCCCTCCAGGCGTCACGGAGCGGCAACGCGCAGACGGCGGTTATCGATGTTGACGAAAACGACACCGCTGAAGGTATTGACCTGCCCGGCGCCGACCTGTCCAACGAGGAACTGACCGTTATTGTGGTTCCCGAGCAGTCCGACGAGTTCACCTGCTCGTCGTGCTTCCTGGTCCGCCACCGGTCACAGGTTGCACGTGAAAAGAACGGCCTGAAGTACTGCCGCGACTGCGAAGGCTAAGACTTTTTCCTGCACCGGCCGCCCCTGGGGTGGCCGGTGCTTTCTTGTCCTGCGTGCTTCTTTTTCGAGCCGTCGATCTCCGGCCGCCGTCGTTATCAAAATGACCCCTCGTCTCCGGGGAGGAACACTCCTACGCTGGAAGCATCCAATGGCTTTGAATCCTGGATGGCACAGCAATGAAAAAGTTCTCCATCTGGCTCGCAGCCCTCATGCTGGCTGTAGGGCTGGGAATCGTAGTCCAGGGACCTGCCTCGGCGGCTCCCTACTGCGGGCTCACCTGGGGCTCGCTGGCGAAATCCGGGCAGGACACCGGTACCGCATCCGTCACCAATGTCCGCACGGGGCGGCACTACTGCTTCGACCGGCTGGTGGTTGACCTCAACGGCCCTGCCGTCGCCTACACCGTTCAGTACGTGCCGCGGATTGAGCAGGAGGGCTCGGGGCTTCCCATTCCGGTGCGGGGTGGTGCGCGCCTGCACATCAGCATCAAGGCGCCCTCCTACGACGAGAACGGCAACGCCACCTACAACCCCGCGGACAGGAACGAACTCAGCAACGTTTCCGGCTACCAGACCTTCCGCCAGGTCGTCTCTGCAGGAAGCTTCGAAGGGTACACCAGCCTGGGCCTGGGCGTCCGCGCCCGCCTTCCGTTCCGGGTCTTCACCCTTGACGGTCCGGGTTCCGGCTCCCGCGTGGTGATCGACGTGGCGCACTATTGGTGACCGATCCGTCGTCGTAAAACCAAAAAGGTGCCGCGCCCCTGACGGGGCACGGCACCTTTTCTGCGCTGTCCTTACTCCGGAACCACGAGGGCGGGAGTATCGCGCTTCAGGGTTTCACCGCGGAAGAAGCCGGGGTGGGTGCGGGACATGACCAGCATGACGACGCCGCCCAGGGCCAGGATGCCGATGCCCAGGATGAACACCAAGCCCACGCCGAAGACCTCCGAACCGCTGCCGAATTCCGGGGCCAGGCTGTCCACGGCGGTCTGGAAGAACACCACGAACAGGCCCACGCCGCCCACCACCGGGCACACCAGCCGGAACAGGAAGTGGCGTGCGCTGTTGAACAGGCTGTGGCGGAAGTACCAGGTGCAGGCAAGCGCTGTGAGGCCGTAGTAGAAGCAGATCATCAGGCCCAGGGCCAGGATGGTGTCGTTCAGGACGTTCTCGCTGACCACGTGCATCACGGCGTAGAAGCCCGCGGAGATGATGCCGGCCGCGATGGTGGCGAAGCCCGGCGTCGCGAACTTCCTGCTGATCCGGCTGAAGGGCTCCGGCAGCGCACCGTAGTGCGCCATGGCCAGCAGGCTCCGGGACGGTGACATGAACGTGGACTGCAGGGATGCAGCGGAGCTGGAGAGTACGGCGAGGGACATCAGGATGGCGAAGGGACCCATGATGGGGGAGGCCAGTGCGGTGAAGATGTTCTCGTGGTTCTCGGCGTTGTTCAGGCCGTTGCCGGTATCGCCAACGCCTGCGAACATCATGGTGGCGATGCTGACCAGGAGGTAGATGGCAAGGACGATGACAGCCGTCAGCGTTCCTGCCACGCCGGCGGTCTTCTTACCGTTGGCCGTCTCCTCGTTGACGGTGAGGCAGACGTCCCAGCCCCAGTAGACGAAGATCGACAGGGAGATGCCCGCGGCAACCTGGCCGAAGGTCTCGATCTTGGTCACGTCGAACCAGTCCCAGCTGAACGGGATGGCCGTTTCAGAGGTGGACCAGTTGGCAAAGGCCAAGCCCACGAACAGGCCCAGGACCAGCAGTTGGAAGCCCACCAGGCTGTACTGCACCAGCTTGGTGGTGTGCATCCCGCGGTAGCTGACCCAGACGGCCAGCGCCACGAAGACGAAGCAGGTGAGCACGTTCAGGGCTTTGTTGTCCGCCAGGTCTGCGAGCTCGGGGGAGCCGGTGAGCTGGGACAGGAAAAGGTAGAAGAAGTCGACGGCGACGCCGGCGAGGTTGGACAGCACGATGATGTTGGCCGCCAGCAGGCCCCAGCCGCCCATCCACCCGATCCATGGCCCGAAGGCCTTGGTCACCCAGGTGAAGGTGGTGCCGCTGTCCGGGGAATCGGCGTTGAGTTCCCGGTAGGAGAGCGAAACCAGGATCATGGGGATGAACCCGATCAGGAAGATGACTGGCAGCTGGAGGCCGGCTTCGTTGACGGTGGGGCCCAGCGCGCTGGTGAGGGTGTAGGCGGGGGCAATGGTCGAAATGCCCAGGACGACGACGGCGAGGAGCCCGAGCTGCCCGCCCTTGAGGCCCTTGTCGCTGAAGCCGTCCGCGGCCGGCGCATGGACATGCGGACCGGACTTGGAAGTGCTGGTGCGGATTGTCTCTGTCATGGCACCACTTTCTGAAAAGGCTGTGAGACGGTCGTCACTATATGAATGGCGTTCATTTAGTATGGGGGTGCCCGGCGTGTGATGCAAGACGCAATATGAATCACATTCGTTTGTGACTCGTTTGCGGAATTAGTAAGCTCGCTGATGAATTGTCGGAAGTGCTGCCGCCGCGGGGTCCGCGGCTGGTAGCGTCTGGCATATTGGACCACTTTGAGGAGGATGCATGAAAGCTTCACCCACACTGACCAACAACCTGCAGGCTGTCCTTGCAGACCTGATTGAGCTCCATGTCCAGGGAAAGCAGGCGCACTGGAACATCGTGGGCACCAACTTCCGCGACCTTCACCTCCAGCTGGACGAGATCGTGGACGCCGCCCGCCAGTTTGCCGACGACACCGCCGAGCGGATGCGGGCCCTGCATGCGCTTCCGGACGGACGCAGCTCCACCGTTGCCGAAACCACCAGCCTGGCCCAGTTCCCTGAAGGGCTGATCAGCACCGAGGATGCCATCGAGCGGATCGTCGCCGCCATGGAGGCGGCCGTGGGCACCATGCGCAAGGTCCATGACGAAGTGGACGAGGAGGACCCCACCTCGGCGGACCTCCTGCATGAGTTCATCGCCCGGCTGGAGCAGTTCGCCTGGATGGTGCAGGCCGAAAACATGAAGCCAACCGCCAAGGTCACGGCTGCCGACTCGAAGTAGCGGGCACTTCACGGGGCGCCCGGTGCCGAGGGGATTCCTCCTCGGCCCCGGGCACTTTCTGTTGCCCGGACCGTTCCAGGCGGCCCGGCGGCACTAGACCGCCTTTGGCGCTTTGCGAAGCACGACGGCGGCGAGGACTGCCGCCGCCGCCATCAGTACCAGCCCAATCGCCGCAGTCACGTGCACCCCGGAATCGAACGCCGCGGCGGCAGCGTCCAGGACCGCTCCAGCGAGCGATGCGGGCAGGAGGTTGGCCGCCTCCACCGCGCCCGCCAGTGTTTCTCCGGCGTTGTGCAGGACAGGCCCGGGCAGTGTGCCCTCCAGGCCTGCCGGCAGCCGAAGGTTTTGCTGGTAGGAGGCTGTCAGGATGGATCCCAGGACAGCTGTCCCCAGCAGTGAGCCCACCTCGTAGCCCGTTTCGGAAATCGCCGCGGCGGCCCCTGACTTTGCCGGCGGGGCGGCACCCAGGATGAGGTCGTTGGAGATGGTCTCCGCCGTGCCCACGCCCAGCGCCAGGACCAGGAGGGCTGCCAGCAGCAGCGACGGGCCGCCGTCGTGGTTTCCGAACGTCACCATGCTGTAGCCTGCAGCGCTGAACGCCAGCCCCGCAGCCACCACGTACCCGGGCCGGACCTTGCGGACCAGCGGCACCACCACCAGGCCTGCCACCACCGTGGCCGCCAGCGCGGGGACCATGGCAACTCCTGCCGCGGAGGGGCTCATTCCTTCGAGGAGCTGCAGGTGCTGGGCAAGGAACAGGATGAACCCGTTGAAGGAAAACAGGGCCAGGATGTTGGCGGCAATGGCCATGCTGAATACCCTGTTGCGGAACAGGGACATGTCCAGCAGCGGGTGCTCCAGGCGCCGCTGCCGCTGCACGAACACCGCCCCCATCGCCAGGCCAAAGGCAATCGCCCCCAGACCTGCTGCGCCCGGCCCTTCCGTGGCAACTGCCTTGATGCCGTACACCACGGGCACCATGACCAGCATGGACAGCAGGATGCTCGGGATGTCCACCTTCCCCGGCGCGGGATCCTTCGACTCCGGGACCAGTGCCGGCGCCAGCACCAGCAGGGGAATCATGAGGGGGACCGCTACAAGGAAGACCGCACCCCACCAAAAGTGCTCCACCAGCCAGCCGCCGAAAATGGGTCCCAGGGCCGCGCCGCCGGAGAATCCCGCAGCCCAGATGGCGACGGCAAGCCGCCGGCGGTTGGGCTCGGGAAAGATGTTGCGGATCAGCGACAGCGTGGACGGCATCAGCATGGCCCCGAAGAAGCCCAGGGTTGCACGGCCGGCGATCAGCCACTCCGGTGTGGGGGCAAAGGCCGTGGCGGCAGAGATCGCGGCGAAGCCGAGGCTGCCCATGACCAGGAGCCTCCGGCGCCCGATCCGGTCGCCGAGGCTCCCCATGGATACCAGCAGGCCGGCCAGTACCAGGGGATAGGCGTCCACGATCCAGAGCAGCTGCACCCCGGTGGGTTCCAGGGCGCGCGCAATGGCCGGCAGTGCGAAGGTCAGCGCGGTGTTGTCCACGGCGACCAGGAGCACGGGAAACATCAGCAGGGCCAGCGCCAGCCAGTCACGCCACGGCTGCCGCGGGGCGTTCTTGTCCGCGCCTGTGGGTGCGGGGCTGGTGAAAGTCGTCATGAAATAACTATACCGTCCGGACGGTATAGTTTGAAATGGCTGCCGGTTCCGTCTTCCCGCCCGGGGAAGGGCATGATGGGAAGCATGCCCCGAAAGCCTGTAGCCCGCGACGCGGTCCTTGATGCCTTCGAGTCCCTGTTGATCGAGGTGGGGGAGCGCGCTGCCACCCTTGACGCCGTAGCCCGGAAGGCCGGCGTGTCGAAGGGCGGCCTGCTCTACCACTTTCCCAACAAGGAAGCGCTCATTGCCGTGCTGCTGGACCGACTGGAGGGCCTTGCCCGGGAAGACGCCGATGCCATGGCCTCGGCCGATGAAGGCGCGGCGGCATACTTCATCCGTTCCTCGGTGTGGGCGGACACACCGCTGGACAGGGCCATCGTTGCCGCCACCAGGCTTGCCGAGGTGGCGCATGAGGAAACGCGGCGCCGGTTCGCGGCCATCCAGCAGCGCTGGTTGGACGAGATCGCGGCGGATGTCGGTCCGGGGCTGGCGAAGGCAGTTCTCTATATGGGTGACGGCCTCTACTTCAACGCCATGCTGTCGGTGGCCCCCGCGCCGGCGGGGGGAGCGGCCGCTGACGTGGAGGAACTCCTCGCCGCCCTGGAGCGGCTCCGCAGGTAGCATTTGCCATTTGCCGGGAGGGGCGGGCGCGTAGGACAATGGAGAGTTGTGAGGGCCGCCACCGGCCGTCATGGCCCAACAAGTGAATAGCCTTTGATCTGCGGCGGGAGAGTTCTGCCGGAAGCACAGGCAGGCGCCGTAGGAGCAAATCCTCCCCAGGAATCTCGCAGGCCCCTGTACCGCCGCGGCGAGGCGCCTCTGGAAAGCAGCAGGCAGTTGTCCTCCTCCCCTTGGGGAGCGAAAGAACTGCTGTGCTCACCGACGGTGCAAGCGGGTCCTGCCAGGCAGGCACCGCGGAAACTCTCAGGTCCAATACAGAGCGGGGAGGAACCCGAATAGCTGTGGCGTACCCTGCGCCGCCTGAGTAAATGGAGTTCCTTCGTGTCGGTTAGCCCAGCCTCCACCACCTTCGTAGACCGCCATATCGGCGCGCGCCGCCAGTCCGACGTCGACACCATGCTCAAAGCCGTGGGCTACGACACTGTCGACTCCCTGGTGGACACGGCCGTTCCCAAGGTCATCCGCCAGGAAACCGCCCTCCGCCTCCAGGACGCCCTCAGCGAGGTTGAGGTCCTCACGGAACTGCGGAAGCTTGCCGGGAAGAACAAGGCGGCCGTGCAGCTGATCGGCCAGGGGTACTTCGATACCGTCACTCCGCCGGTGATCCGCCGCAACATCCTTGAGTCCCCGGCCTGGTACACCGCTTACACCCCTTACCAGCCGGAGATCTCCCAGGGCCGGCTCGAGGCCCTGCTGAACTTCCAGACCATGGTGCAGGACCTGGTGGGCCTGCCCATCGCCAACGCCTCGCTGCTGGATGAAGCCACCGCCGTGGCCGAGGCCGTGCTCCTGATGCGCCGCGCGAACAAGGCCAAGCCCGCCGCCGACGGCAAGACCGTGCTGGACGCCGACGTCCTGCCCCAGACCCTGGCCATCGTGAAGGGCCGCGCTGAGGCACTGGGCTTCGAGGTGGAGGTCGCCGACCTGTCCCAGGGCCTGCCCGAAGGCGACATCAACGGCATTGTGCTGCAGCAGCCCGGCGTTTCCGGACGCGTCTGGGACCAGTCCGCAGTCATCAGCGCCGCCAAGGAGCGCGGCGCCCTGGTCACGGTGGCAGCGGACCTGCTGGCACTGACCCTGATCACTCCTCCGGGCGAGCAGGGCGCCGACATCGCCGTGGGTTCCGCCCAGCGCTTTGGTGTGCCGCTGTTCTTCGGCGGCCCGCACGCCGCCTACATGGCTGTCCGCAAGGGGCTGGAGCGTTCGCTGCCCGGCCGGCTGGTGGGTGTCTCCAAGGACGACGCCGGTGTTCCCGCCTATCGCCTGGCGCTGCAGACCCGTGAGCAGCACATCCGCCGCGAGAAGGCCACGTCCAACATCTGCACAGCCCAGGCGCTGCTGGCCATCGTCGCGTCCATGTACGCCGTTTACCACGGCCCGGACGGCCTCAAGGCAATTGCCGTAACGGCGCACAGCCACGCCCGTACCCTGGCGGCCTCGCTTACGGCTGCCGGTGTTGAGGTCCTGCACGCGAGCTTCTTCGACACCCTGACGGTCCGCGTCCCCGGCCGCGCTGCCGCCGTCATCGCCGACGCCGAGGCCCGGGGCATTAACCTGCGCAGCATCGACGCCGACACCGTGGGCATCGCCCTTGATGAAACCACGACGCCGGCCATCGTCGCCCAGGTGGGCGACATCTTTGGCGCCACCGTTTCCGGGAGTTCCGTTGGCGGCGGCGAGGGCTTCGGGCTGGAGGCCGCCGTCGAGCGTTCCTCCGACTACCTGCAGCACCCGGTGTTCAACACGCACAGGTCCGAAACCCAGCTGCTGCGCTACATCCGTAAGCTCTCGGACCGTGACCTGGCGCTGGACCGCACCATGATCCCGCTGGGTTCCTGCACCATGAAGCTGAACGCCACGGCCGAGATGGAAGCCATTTCCTGGCCGGAGTTCGCCTCCATCCACCCGTTCGCCCCAGACTCCCAGACGGCCGGCTGGCGTGAACTGATCGCCGACCTTGAAGCGGACCTGACCGCCATCACGGGCTACGACCAGGTGTCCATCCAGCCCAATGCCGGCTCGCAGGGTGAACTCGCTGGTCTGCTGGCGATCCGCGGCTACCACCACTCCCGCGGCGACCAGCAGCGCAACGTCTGCCTGATCCCGGCCTCGGCGCACGGCACCAACGCCGCCTCCGCCGTGCTGGCGGGCATGAAGGTCGTCGTCGTGGCCACCGCCGCTGACGGCACCATCGACCACGACGACCTGACGGCCAAGATCGAAGCGAACAAGGACGCCCTGTCCTGCATCATGATCACCTACCCGTCCACCCACGGCGTCTATGACGGCGACGTCCGTGAGGTCTGCGACGCCGTGCACGCCGCCGGCGGCCAGGTCTACATCGACGGCGCCAACCTGAACGCGCTCGTTGGGCTCGCCCAGCCCGGCAAGTTCGGCGGCGATGTGTCCCACCTGAACCTGCACAAAACCTTCTGCATCCCGCACGGCGGCGGCGGACCCGGCGTCGGCCCGGTTGCAGCCAAGGCACACCTGGCACCGTTCATGCCCGGTGACGCGACCACCTGGAACGCAGGTTCCGGCGCCACCGACGTGCCGATTTCCGCCTCCCGATTCGGTTCGGCCGGCGTGCTGCCCATTTCCTGGGCCTACGTGAAGCTGATGGGCGGGGAGGGGCTGACCGAGGCCACCAAGGCAGCGCTGCTGGCTGCCAACTACGTCGCCTCCCGGCTCAACGAGTACTTCCCGGTCCTCTACACCGGCGAAGGCGGCCTCGTTGCCCACGAGTGCATCCTCGACCTGCGCGAACTCACGGCCAGGACCGGCGTCACGGCAGAGGATGTTGCCAAGCGGCTGATCGACTTCGGCTTCCACGCCCCCACCCTGTCCTTCCCCGTGGCGGGCACGCTGATGGTGGAGCCTACCGAGTCCGAGGACCTGGCGGAGATCGATCGCTTCATCGAGGCCATGATCAGCATCCGCAAGGAAATCGACCAGGTGGCCAACGGCGACTTTGCCGTTACGGATTCACCCCTGCGCCGCGCACCCCACACGGCAGCCGCCGTCGTCAGCTCCGACTGGGACCGCGCCTACCCACGCGAGCAGGCCGCCTTCCCAGCCCACCACAAGCAGGACAAGTACTTCCCGCCGGTGGGCCGCATCGACGGCGCAGCCGGGGACCGGAACCTGATCTGCTCCTGCCCGCCGCTCTCCGAGTTCGAGAACTGAGGCCCGCCACCATGACCGGGAACTACACGTCGCTGTACGACGAACACAAGAAGCTGGGCGCATCCTTCACCGACTTCGGCGGCTGGCAGATGCCGCTCAAGTACAGCTCGGAACTGGCCGAACATCACGCCGTCCGTAAAGCTGCGGGCCTGTTCGACCTCTCCCACATGGGTGAGGTCTGGGTGACCGGCCCGGACGCGGCCGCCTTCCTGGACTACGCGCTGGTGGGCAAGATTTCCGCCATGGCCGAGGGAAAAGCGAAGTACTCGCTGATCTGCAATGAGGACGGCGGGATTATCGACGACCTCATCATCTACCGCCGTCCAGCTGCACAGGACGGTACCGACGTCTTCCTGGTGGTGCCCAATGCCGGCAATGCCGTCGTGGTGGCTGCAGCCCTTGCCGAGCGGGCAGCCGACTTCGACGTTGTGGTGGACGATGCGTCGGCCCGCACACCCCTGATCGCGGTGCAGGGGCCCAAGGCCCAGGAACTGCTGCTGCGCCTGGTCCCGGCCACGCAGCACTCGCTGGTGACGGAGTTGAAGTACTACGCCGCCGTCGAGGTTTCCTTCCTGGTGGGCGGCGCAGGAAAGGAACTCCTCCTTGCGCGCACCGGATACACCGGTGAGGACGGGTTCGAGATCTTCCTGGACAACGACGATGCCCCCGCCCTGTGGCAGGCGTTGATCGCCATCGCCGACGAAGGGGAACTCATCCCCGCCGGGCTCGCCTCCCGCGACTCCCTCCGCCTCGAAGCCGGCATGCCGCTGTACGGCAACGAACTGTCGCTGCAGGGCGATCCATTCGCCGCCGGACTGGGCGCCGTCGTCGCCCTCTCCAAGGAAGGCGACTTCGTGGGGAAGGCTGCGCTGGCAGCCAAAAAGGAAGCCGGCGCCGGCAGCGCCTCCGGCCGCCGCCTCGTAGGCCTCAAGGGCCAGGGCCGCCGCGCCGGCCGCGCGCACTACCCTGTCCTCAAGGATGGCGCAGTCGTCGGCGAAGTTACCTCCGGCCAGCCCTCGCCCACCCTCGGGTACCCCATCGCCATGGCCTATGTCGACGTCGAACACTCGGCACCCGGCACTGCCCTGGACGTTGATCTCCGCGGCAAGGCAGAGCCTTTCGAAGTCGTCGACCTCCCGTTCTATAAGCGGGTCAAGTAGCTTTTGGTGCTCCGCCTTTGTCACCTTCGCCCGTCGGGGTGCTTGGTTACCTTCGGGAGGGGCGGACCGCACATTTTCACGCGTGCTGCTCCTTCGTCGCTTTGACGCAGGCTTTCGAAAAGTCCGGCTCCGCCGCCCCCTCGTGCGTACGTTGCGACCGGGGGAGTTGCAACGGGCGGGCAAAGGATCGCCGCACAGCTTCCGGGCGGGCGCGGACTACGTGCGGGTTATTTGTTCCGGGCGAGAGAGTGTGGGAGGGACCGGACTACGTGTGTGTTTCTCTTTCCCCGGCACTCGCGAGCGTTGTCGGCCCGATCGTTGCCTACTGGAGCCGGGCGCTTTGGTGCCGTGTCCGCTCGGAGTGGGCGGGGCATCCGGCAGCGTGCGTCTAAGGGAGCGTCACGTCCGCTCAGCGGGCGTCTTCGCGACCGAGCACGCAGAGGATGTCCTGCCCGCTCCATCCCGACCACTTGTATTAGTTAGGAACCACGCACATGGCTGTTGGCGTTTTTGATTTGTTTTCGATCGGTATTGGTCCGTCGTCGTCGCATACTGTGGGGCCGATGCGGGCTGCTGCTGTGTTTGCGGAGGAACTCAAAAGCCTTGGAGTCTTGGCTGATGTGGCGTCTTTGCGGGTGGATTTGTATGGTTCGCTGGCGGCAACGGGGCATGGGCACGGGACGATGACCGCGGTCCTGTTGGGGTTGGAGGGGTTCCATCCTGAGTTGATCCTGCCCGTGGAGGTGGAGGAGCGGCTGGCCTCGATCGCGGAGACCGGGACCTTGAACCTGGCCGGTGCCGTGCCGCTGCCGTACGGGGTGGAGGATATGGTGCTGCGGCCGTTGACGGTGCTGCCGCGGCACACGAACGGGATGACCTTCACGGTGACGGATGCTGGCGGGGAGGTGCTGCACGCGGCGACGTTCTTCTCGGTCGGTGGCGGGTTCATCGTCCGCGAGGGCGAGGAGGACGCCGCGCAGCAGGAACTGGACGCGTCCAAACAGGAGTTGCCGTTGCCGTTCCGGACCGCCGCGGAACTGCTGGAACACTGCCGGAACACCGGGCTGGGCATCGCGGACGTGATGCTGGTCAACGAAAAGGCCGCCCGGTCCGAGGAGGAGATCCGAACCGGTTTGCTGCACATCTGGTCCGTCATGGCCGACTGTGTCCAGACCTCGCTGAAGCGGGAGGGGGTGCTGCCGGGCGGGTTGAAGGTCCGCCGCCGCGCCCCGGACTGGTACGACCGGCTGAAGAAGGAATGCGCACGCCCCGGCAAGGACAACCAGGACCTGGATTTCCAGGACTGGGACTTCCACGACCCGCGGTATTGGCAGGAGTGGGTTAACTTGGTGGCGTTGGCGGTGAACGAGGAGAACGCCTCCGGCGGCCGGGTGGTCACCGCGCCCACGAACGGGGCGGCCGGGATCATCCCCGCGGTGCTGTACTACGCGCTGCACTTCGCCCCCGGCATGGATAAGGCCACGAAGGAAGACCGGGAGGATGTGGTGGTGCGGTTCCTGCTCGCCGCCGGCGCCGTCGGGGTCCTCTACAAGGAACAGGCCTCGATCTCCGGGGCCGAGGTCGGTTGCCAGGGTGAGGTCGGGTCCGCGTCCTCAATGGCCGCCGCCGGCCTGGCCGAGGTCATGGGCGGCACCCCGGCGCAGGTGGAAAACGCGGCCGAGATCGCGATGGAACACAACCTGGGCCTGACCTGTGACCCGATCGGCGGCCTGGTCCAGGTCCCCTGCATCGAACGGAACGCGATCGCCGCCGCCAAAGCGATCAACGCCGCGAAAATGGCCCTCTGGGGCGACGGCACCCACC
Organism: Arthrobacter sp. FW306-07-I; assembly: GCF_021800405.1. Classification (NCBI taxonomy): domain Bacteria; kingdom Bacillati; phylum Actinomycetota; class Actinomycetes; order Micrococcales; family Micrococcaceae; genus Arthrobacter; species Arthrobacter sp. FW306-07-I. The sequence goes on from NZ_CP084550.1 coordinate 839,991, forward strand.
GGGTCTCCCTCGACGAAGTCATCATCACCATGCGCGAGACCGGCAAAGACATGTCCTCCAAATACAAGGAAACCGCCATGGGCGGCCTCGCCGTCAACGTCGTCGAATGCTGACAGCGGCCTCCTAGTTGTGCGCTGCCGCCCACCAGTTCAGGCTGGCAGCGAACACCAGCCATGAGATGTAGGGGAGCAGGAGCAGCCCGGCGGTCCGGCTGATCGGACCGAAGTACAAAACCGTCACAGCGACGGCGGCGATCAGGGCAAGGATGACCACCAGCCCCAGCCACAGGGCTGCCGTGCCGAGGGTGGGATACAGGGCAAAAAATGCTGGGGTCCAGGCGAGGTTGAGGACCAGTTGGAGGGCGTAGACGAACATGGCCGGGCGGGTCCGGTTGGTCCGTTTCCGCCATACCAGCCATGCCGCGACCGCCATCGCCGTGTACAGGACAGTCCAGACCGGACCGAACACGCCGTTCGGCGGGGACCAGGGAGCCTTGTCCGCCGTGGCATACCAGCCGGTGACATTGGCCGCCGACGCAAGCCCGCCCAGCCCCGCCACGACCAAGGACGCCACCAGGAACCCGGCAAGCGCGGCAACCTGCACCCCGGCGCTGTACGGCTGCCTGCCGGTACCCGCAGGCGCGGCTGTCTCTTCCCCATCCGGCCTCATACCCCAACCCTTGTTGAACGCCCCAAGCCCCGTCAAGCCAGCGGAGGCAAGCGGCAGGGCGCAGTGCCGGGCGGGCCGGGGAAAGGCCGGGAGCGCATCAGGCTTTAGACTTGAGGCTGCATGTCCGCACGCATCCAGAAGTACCGAAACCGCGCACAAACCCGATTGGACACGGCCCCCTTGCGAGAATTCACCGCACGTTTTGCCACAGCCGAGGAAATTGAGAACTGGGACAAGCACGTCACGGCCAACCCGAACGGCGGCAACATGCTGCAGTCGGCCGCCTACGCATCAGTCAAGAATGGCAGTGGCTGGAAAGTCCGCTTCCTGGTGCTGGAAGGCGGCGGAAATCCCAGCTACAACCTGGTGCTGGAAAAGCGCTTCCCGGTCCTGGGACGGCTTTGGTACCTCATCAAGGGTCCCGACCTGGCGGACGCGGCTGACCTGCGGCCCGCCCTCGAAGCGTGCGCGGCCTTCGTCCGCAGCAGCAAACTGAACGTCTTCGCCATCAAGGTGGAGCCGGACATCATCGACTCCACGGACGCGCAGCAGGAACTGCAGGCAGCCAACCTGGTCAAGGCCCCCAACATCCAGTCCAACGACTCCACCGCCCTGCTGGACATCTCCGGCACGGAGGAGGAAGTGTTCAAAGCCATCTCCTCCCGTGCCAGGAATGCAGTGCGGCGTGCCGAGCGGGAGGGCTGCCAGGTGGTCCGGCAGGAGCAGGGACCCGAAACCTACCGGGCGCTGTACGACCTGATGGCCAACACCGTCAACGCCAAGGGCTCCATGCCCCTCCGCAGCTACGACTACTACGCACGGTTCTGGGACGAGTTCTGCAACCGCGGCCAGGGCAACTTCTTCTTCACCTATGAGGACGGGAAGCCCAGCGTCGGCGCGTTCGTCATCAACTACGGTGCCAAGGCCACCTACAAGGACGGTGGTTCCATCCAGAACCGCAAGCAGTACGGGGACTCGCACCTGGTCCAGTGGACTGCGATCAAGCGGATGCAGGAGCTCGGCTGCACCGAATACGACTTCTGCGGGACGCCGCCGGCTGCACGGATCAAGGACAAGACCCACAACCTCTACGGCATGGGGATGTTCAAGACCAGCTTCACCAAGACGGTCACCGACTTTGTGGGCTGCCATGACTACGTGCTGTCCCCGCTCCGGCACCGGCTCTGGGTCAGTGGCGGCGAAAAGGTGTTCCGCAGGATCGAAACCGCGCGCACCGGGCAGCAGTTCTACTGAGCTGCATCCACCAGGGCTGTGGCCAGCGCGCCCCTGCCGGCCGCAGGGCCGCCCTGCCGCGACTAAAATCCGCCTGAAGATTCCTCCGCCTAAAAACCCTCCATACAGTGCGTGCCGATTGAGGCCGCGAAGAGTCGAGAAGAAGGTCACCCCTTGAATACAGTTTCCGCCGCTACCGGGCTTGAATACGCCAACCTCAGCGACGCCGACTTCGAGGCCTTCGCCCTGAAGCATCGCCAGAACAGCTTCCTGCAGTCGATCGACTTTGCCCGCTTCCAGCGCGCCCGCGGCCAGAAGGTGGAACTCTTCGGGGTCCGGCGCGACGGCGAGCTTGTGGCCGCCGGAAAGCTGAACTACACCACCACCCGCCTGGGTTACACGGTCTGTGAATGCGCCAAGGGGCCCCTCATGGACTACACGGACCGGGCCCTGGTGGGTGCCGTCGTCGAACTTCTCCGCAAGCAGGCCGCAGGGCGCAAAGCTGCCGAACTGCGGATCTCCCCCAACATCAGGTACATCGCCCGGGATGCCGATGGCGCCGAGCACCCCGAGATCGAGGACAACCGCCCGCTGGTGGCGGACCTGGAGCGGCTCGGATTCCAGCACCAGGGCCTGGACATGAACTTCGTCAACGTCAACTGGATGTTCATCAAGAACCTCGTGGGCATCCAGGACGCAGAGGAACTGATTATGGGCACCAGCTACCGGACCCGGAAAGCCATTCGGAAAGCCGAAAAGAACGGCGTCTTCCTGGAGCAGGCCACCCTGGAAACCCTGGACGATTTCTACGGCGCCCTGAGCCGCGCCGGTGACGAAAAGGGCTTCGTCTACCGCGAACGTGCCTACTACGAGCACCTGCTCCGCACCACGTCGCCTGAATTCACCAAGCTCATGATGGCCAAGATCGACATCCCGGCCTACCGCAAATCCATCACAGAGCGCCTGGCCAAGGAATCGGCCACCGCAGCGGAGCTCCGCCGCGAAGTCGAGGAAACCGGCAGCAAGAAGAAAGCCAACCGGCTCAAGGTGGTCCAGGACCTGGTGGACAGCTACGAGCGGAGCCTGAAGGACATCGAACGGTTCCCCGACTCCGTGGGGACCGCCACCGTGGCCGCCATCCACTTTGTCTGCTACGGCGACGAGGTGGTGTGCGTCATCGGCGGCACCGTGCAGGACTACATCTACTTCAACGGTGCAACCTCCCTTTACTGGGGCATGATGCTGCACGCGCTAGAGAAGGGATACCCGCGCTACAACTTCTACGGCACCTTCGGCATTTCCGGGCAGGACGAGGAAGGCCACGGCGGGTACGAATTCAAGAAGGGATTCGGTGGGGAAGTGGTCCAGTTGGTGGGTGACTTCGTCCTGCCGGTGCGTCCCGCCGTCTTCCACGCCAATCGGCTGGCCCGGTCCGCGGTTGCAGCTGCCCGCACCGTGGTGGGCAAGCTGCCGCTGAAGCGCGCAGCCTGACCATCAACCAACCGCGCACTATCAAACTGCGCATCATCAAGCGACCGCGCATTACTAACCAATGCGCACAGGGAGGAAGCGGGCATGAATGACCGGCCCGAACAGCCAGGGTACCGGCCTAATACTGACGGCCTGCCCAAAACCCAACCGCTGACCCCTGCGCAGCTCCGCCAGGATGCCGCCGCCAGGCGAATGATCCGACGCCTGGTGCAGGGCGAGAATCCGCCTACGGCCCCCTTGAGCATCGTTGACCGCCTGGCCGGCAGCCCGTATGCGAACCCCACCATCCAGGTGGGCGGCGTAGACCAGTCCGCGCGCAAAACCCTCGACTTTGCGCTGCACCTGGCAGAGACCATGTTCCGCTACGGTGCCGGGGCGCTGGAGGTGGAAACCAGCATCATCGCGGTTACGGCCGCCCTGGGGCTGAAGAACATCGAGGTGGACATCACCAACCAGTCCGTCGGCATCAACTACGCGCCCAAGGACCAGACCCCCATCGCGCTGTTGCGCGTGGTGCGCTCCTGGACCAACAACTACGCCGGCCTGGCCAAGGTGCACCAGTTGGTCACGGACATCGTGGCCGGCGGCGTGGGCCGCGACGAAGCGATCCGCAGGCTCAACGAGGCCATCACCAGCCCCAAGCCGTACCCGCGCTGGATGGTCACTGCCGCGTTCGGTGTTTTCGCTGCGGTGTTCGTGGGGGTGCTGGGCGGGGGCCCGGTGTCCTCGATCATCGCGTTTGTGGCCAACATCGGCATCAGCCTGCTGGCCAGGCAGCTGGGCCGCTGGCGGGTCCCGGACTTCTTCATCACCGCCAGTTGCTCCTCCGTGGTCACCATCCTTGCCCTCCTGCTGTGGCAGTTCGGGCTAACCGCATCGCCGTCCATCGTGGTGGTGGGCGGCATCCTGCTGCTCCTGCCCACCGGGCGCCTGGTGTCCTCTGTGCAGGACGCCATCAACGGCTTCCCCGTGACGGCGGCAGGACGGTTCCTGTCCACGCTGCTGACCTTTGGCGCCATCGTGGCAGGAATTGCCGTTGCCTTCGTGGTGGGGGAGCTGACCGGGCTGCAACGCATCGACGTCACGCAGACGTTCCCGCCTGCCTACGATCTCTGGGTCCTCGTTGTCTTCGTTGCCGCGGCGGTGATGGCCATCGGCGTCACGGAACAGACCACGTGGAAGCTGCTGCTGCCCACGGCGGCCGTTGGCGTGGCCGGTTACCTGGTGCTGCTCGGCTGCGGTCTGCTGGGGATTGGCGACCGGTTCTCACCGGCCATTGCCGCCGTCGTCATTGGCCTCCTGGCCAGGGTGGTGGCCCTGCGGATGGGCGCGCCGCAGCTGGTGGTCGCCGTCCCCGCGGCACTGATCCTGCTGCCGGGCCTCACGATCTTCCGCTCCATGTACGTGCTCACTGTTGAAGAAGCCGAGATCCTGGCGGGCGCCGGAGGGATGCTCAGTGCCGGGGCCATTGTGCTGGGCACAGCCGGCGGCATCGTCCTGGGCGACGTCCTGGCACGCCCGCTCACCCGGAGCCTGGCCAGCAACGAGCGGCGCCGGGCGCGCCGCCGCTAGCCGCGGTGGTGCCGCCACTAACCCACGCGGCACCGCGGCTGGATCCGGCCTACAGAATCTGCCCGACCGGCAGCTTCTTCTCGGCCTGGAACACATCCTCCACCCGGCCCTGCGCCCAGTACCCCGAAAGGGACACCTGCCGGCGCTCCAGGCCCCGCTGCTTGAAGAGCACCTCGCGCAGTGCCTTCATGTACCCGCGCTCGCCGTGGGCAAAGACATCCACAGTGCCTGCTGGCCACTCGGCCCCGGCCACAGCCCTCACCAGCAGATCGCTGGACCCTGCCGGAACGCCGTTGCGCGGCAGCCAGGTGATCGCCAGGCCGGCAGGGGCGGAGATGGACTGGATGTCGGCCTCGGAACCGACCTCCAGGAAGGCCAGGCCGGTTGCCGCTGCCGGCAGTGACTCAATGCAGGCGGCGATGGCTGGCAGGGCTGCTTCGTCACCGGCAAACAGGTACCAGTCCGCGTCCGGGTTGGGGTTGTAGGCGCCGCCGGGACCGGTGAAGGTGAGCGGGTCACCGGCCTGGGCCCCGGCCGCCCAAGGACCTGCCAGTCCTTCGTCGCCGTGGACTACAAAGTCGATGGCGAGCTCCCGGGCCTCCGGGTCAACCCAGCGCAGCGTGTAGGTGCGCGTGAAGGGCCACTGTTCCCGCGGCATGGTCTCCCGGATGGCCCAGAGATCAAGGGGAGAGGGGTACTGGACGCCGGGCTGCGGAAAGACGATTTTCACGTACCGGTCCACGAACCCGTTGTTGGTGAAGTCGCTGAAGCCCTCGCCGCCGGCCACGATCCGGACCATGTGCGGCGACAGCTGCTCCTTGCGCAGCACCTTCAGGTTGACCTGTGGGCGGCTCTTCTTGGTGGCGCTGGTGGCGGCAGGGACAGTGCTCATAAGGCAAGCCTAAGCTAGGGCGACGGCGGCAGTTCCCAGGTTACGTCCAGCGCACCCTGTTCCCGGAGCAGTTGGTTGACGCGGCTGAACGGCCGGGAGCCAAAGAACCCGCGCGAGGCAGACAACGGACTGGGGTGGGCGCTGCTGACGGCGGGGGCTCCGGCCAGGAGCGGCCGAACGCCCTCGGCCTCCTTGCCCCACAGCACTGCCACCAGCGGCATCCTAGACCCGTCCGCAGCCTTGCGGTTGGCCAGCGCGGTGACTGCCGCCGTCGTGATCTCCTCCCAGCCCTTGCCGCGGTGGGAACCCGCCGCCCCAGCCCGGACCGTGAGTACCCGGTTCAGGAGCAGCACGCCCTGTTCCGTCCATGCCGACAAGTCACCGTGGACGCGCGGCGGAATGCCCAGGTCAGATTCCAGCTCGCGGTAGATGTTCACCAGGCTGCGGGGAAGGGGCCGGACGTGCGGCTCAACGGAGAATGACAGCCCGACGGCGTGTCCCGGCGTGGGGTAGGGGTCCTGCCCGACGATGAGCACCTTCACGCCCGCGAGGGGCTGGCGGAAGGCGCGCAGGACGTTCGACGGCGGTGGGAGGATTTGGTGCCCGGAAGCCTCTTCGCCTGCCAAAAATGCGAGCACCTTCCGGAGTTGGCCTTCCACGCTGTGGAGGGCCGCGGCCCAGTCCGGAGCCATGAGCTCTGCCAGCGGGAATTGGGCCAGGTCCGCAAAGCTGATGGCCTCCGCCGGGTCCTGCTGCAGCTCGAACAGCGCATCCGATTCAAACATCGTTCCATTGTTGCAGGCACCGCAAATGACACTCGTGTTATTCGGCCGGTAGCATAGGGGTAAGTCATTGACCGTAACCAGCGAAGGAGTGCGCCGTGGCGGAACCGGCCCGGGAACACCTGCCGGAGCAGGATCCAGGGAAGTCCCTCCTGGCGGATTTCAGCCTCCGCGAGTCCTCGCTTTCCGAGCGCGAACAGCAGATGCTGGCCCTGGAACGGCAGTGGTGGAAGTATGCGGGAGCCAAGGAACAAGCCATCCGCGACCTCTTCGATCTCTCCGCGACGCATTACTACCAGCTCCTCAACGCACTGATCGACCGCGAGGATGCCCTGGCCCACGATCCCATGCTGGTGAAGAGATTGCGTAGACTACGTACGTCGCGCCACCGTGCACGCACCGCCCGGCGCCTGGGATCCGACGCTTAGACGCCCCAGGCCGGGACAACAGCCGCAATCAACAAGGATGTCCTTCCACCATGACCAGATACGCCCGCGATGAATTCGACAAGGTCCCGGAGACCGCGTCGCGACAAGGTGTCCACCGGACGGCCTCGGCCCCGTCCCGCGTGCGGCTGTGGCCCATTTTGGCGGTGGGCGTGGCCGCCCTCGCCATTGGACTGGTCTCCTTCCTGATCCTTCCCAAGCTCGGCTTCAACACCACCGCCAGCCAGGCCTCGGCAACCGTCGAATCAGCCCCGCTGGCCGGAACCGGGTCCACGCCTTCGCCCACCCTGGGATCCTCAGCGCCGGCGTCAGCCCCGGCCCCGTCCGCCTCTGCCGAACCAACCCAGGGCAGCGGGCCCGAGCCAACTCCTTCCGCCACCCAGCAGGCCGTCGTCGACAAGACCCAGGCAGTGGCGGTTTACAACGCTGCCGGCACCGCAGGACTGGCCAGCCGTGTGGGCGGAACGGTCCAGGCTGACGGTTGGCGGCTCGGCCAGGTAGGCAACTGGTCCGGCGCCCCGCAGAAGTCCTCCGTGATCTTCTATGCCGGCCCGCAGCAGCTGGCCAGCGCGCAGGAGCTTGCCGGACTGTTGAACATCCCCACTGTGGTGAACAGCACCGAATTCCAGGTACCGCTCGTGGTGGTGCTCGGCCCGGGTTACCGGTAGCCGCAAGCCCTCCATCTACTCCGGCCCGCCCCCGAGGCCGGGCCCCAACGGAAAGAGTTGTCCATCATGGCACTGGGAACCGTGAAATGGTTCAACGCTGAAAAGGGCTACGGCTTCATCACCGTTGACGGCTCCGGTGACGACGTTTTTGTCCACTGGTCCGCGATCCAGGGGGAGGGTTACCGGGCCCTGGCCGAGGGGCAGCGGGTGCAGCTGGAGATCGGCGAGGGCGAAAAGGGCCCCCAGGCAGAAAACGTACGGCCCGCGCAGTGACGATGCCCCACCATTCCCCAGCGCGTGCCTTGGCAGGACTCGCCCTTTCCCTGGCAGGCCTCCTTTCCATGACGGCCTGCGCCGGCACCGGCGGCAACGCCAGGACAGAATCCGCGGAGGCCTCCGGCGACGGCGTCCTGCGGGTGGGCTTGATCCTTGACAACACCGGCGACAACGCCTTCCTCAACGCACCCCAGCTGGCCGCAGCCAAAGCGGCCATCCAGGACATCAACGCCGCCGGCGGACACAAAGGCCGGCCCGTGGAGCTGCTGCCGGTGCACCCGGACCAGGACACTGCAGCCCAGGCCAAGGATCTGGCGGCTGCCAAGGCGGACATAGCCATCGGACCCACGGACTCCAGCCACGCAACCGCCGCCGTGGACATCCTGTCCCGGGCCCACGTGCCGCTTATCTCCCCGGCCAACACTGCTGCCGGCCTCTCGACGAGCGCCAGCGGAGGCTACTATTTCCGAACCGCCGCAGCCGACGTCGCACAAGGGCCCGTGCTGGCCAAGCTCGCAAAGGACGCCGGGGCCGCCAGCATCAGCGTGCTCTACCAGGAGGGTTCCTACGGCAAGGACCTCTCCGCCGCGGTCACCGAAGCTGCCCAACAGTCCGGGCTTAAGGTCCTGCCCGGGGTGGGCTTCAAACCGGGGGATGCCGCCGAAGCCGCACGCTCCGTTGCGAAAGCCACTCCGGACGCCGTCGTCCTGGTGGCCAGGGATGGTGCGCAGGGCGCATTGGCAGAGCTCCACGACGCCGGCCTCAGCGGTTCGAAGTTCATCCTCAGTGACGGCGCCTTCGCCCGCTACGGATCCGGTCTGCCGGCGCGGGCCCTCGAAGGCGCCCGCGCCGTCGTCCCCGGCCAGCTCCCCACGGCAGCCTTCCAAGGGAAACTGCTGGCGGTGGACGCCTCCCTGAAGGACGTCTCCTACGCTGCCGAAACCTATGACGCCGTGACGTTGGCGGCACTCGCTGCGGCCCGGGCGCAGGATGACGCGGGGCGGTCCATCGCCGCGAACCTCATCGCGGTCTCGGGCGGAACTGCCCCCGGGGCGGGTACGCCGCAGGCTCCTTGCCGGAGTTACAAGGAGTGCCTTGGCGGCCTCGCCGCCGGCCCGGACATAAACTACGACGGCGAATCCGGCCCGGTTGCCTTCGACACCAACGGGGACATCACCACAGCTGCCTTCTCGGTCTTCACCTATGGGGCGGACAACAACCCCAGCCCCACCGGGCATGAAACAGCCGGACACTCCGGCTGATCGCCCTGGGCGAAGCCACTGCGGCCAGCGCCTTGTCCGCGCGTCTTATCGCTTGCACTCTAACCTGGGGAGTGCTAATTATTGAGTTAGCACTCTGACGTACCGACTGCTAAAGCAAAGCCTGGTTCCGGCCGGCGGCGCCCTGCATCGGCCGAGGAGCGAAAGAAACACCTCACTTCAGTGAGATCCCTGCGCGGAGGCATACAGAGGCCGCCGTTAAAGGATCGTCCGTCGCGGGCACTGCAGCGAAGGTTCATTCTTAACGACTGTCCCGAAAGGACTACTGCCGTTATGGCCAAGATCATTGCATTTGATGAAGAGGCACGCCGCGGCCTTGAGCGTGGCCTGAACACCCTCGCCGACGCCGTTAAGGTCACCCTCGGCCCGCGTGGACGCAACGTCGTCCTCGAAAAGAAGTGGGGCGCCCCCACGATCACCAACGATGGTGTTTCCATCGCCAAGGAGATCGAGCTGGACGATCCCTACGAGAAGATCGGCGCAGAGCTGGTCAAGGAAGTTGCCAAGAAGACTGACGATGTTGCCGGCGACGGCACCACCACGGCAACCGTCCTGGCCCAGGCACTGGTCAAGGAAGGCCTGCGCAACGTTGCCGCCGGCGCCGACCCGCTGTCCCTCAAGCGCGGCATCGAGAAGGCCGTTGACGCCGTCACCGCCGAACTGCTGAACTCCGCCAAGGAAATCGAAACCAAGGAAGAAATCGCGGCCACCGCCTCCATCTCCGCCGGTGACGACGAGATCGGTGCCCTCATCGCCGAAGCCCTGGACAAGGTGGGCAAGGAAGGCGTCATCACGGTCGAGGAGTCCAACACCTTCGGCTTGGAGCTCGAGCTCACCGAAGGCATGCGCTTCGACAAGGGCTACATTTCCGCCTACTTCGTCACCGACGCAGAGCGCCAGGAAACGGTCCTTGAGGACCCGTACATCCTGATCGTCAACTCCAAGATCTCCAACGTCAAGGAACTGGTTGCTGTCCTGGAAAAGGTCATGCAGTCCAACAAGCCGCTGCTGATCATCGCCGAGGACATCGAGGGCGAGGCCCTGGCCACCCTGATCGTCAACAAGATCCGCGGCACCTTCAAGTCCGTCGCCGTCAAGGCCCCGGGCTTCGGTGACCGCCGTAAGGCCCAGCTGGCCGATATCGCCGTCCTCACCGGCGGCCAGGTCATCTCCGAAGAGGTTGGCCTCAAGCTGGAGAACGCTGGCCTGGAGCTCCTGGGCCAGGCCCGCAAGGTTGTCGTCACCAAGGACGAGACCACCATCGTCGAAGGTGCCGGCGACGCCGACCAGATCGCAGGCCGCGTGTCCCAGATCCGCGCCGAGATCGAGAACTCCGACTCCGACTACGACCGCGAGAAGCTGCAGGAGCGCCTGGCCAAGCTGGCCGGCGGCGTTGCAGTCATCAAGGCCGGTGCCGCCACCGAGGTTGAACTCAAGGAGCGCAAGCACCGCATCGAGGACGCAGTCCGCAACGCCAAGGCTGCAGTTGAGGAAGGCATCGTCGCCGGTGGCGGCGTGGCCCTGATCCAGGCCGGTGCCAAGGCATTCGCCAACCTTCAGCTGTCCGGTGACGAAGCAACCGGCGCCAACATCGTCCGCGTTGCCATCGACGCGCCGCTGAAGCAGATCGCCTTCAACGCCGGCATGGAGCCGGGTGTGGTTGTCGACAAGGTCCGCGGCCTGCCCGCCGGCCACGGCCTCAACGCCGCAACCGGTGAGTACACCGACCTGCTGGCTGCCGGCGTCAACGACCCCGTCAAGGTGACCCGCTCTGCCCTGCAGAACGCAGCTTCGATCGCCGGCCTGTTCCTGACCACCGAAGCAGTGGTTGCTGACAAGCCGGAGAAGGCTGCTGCCCCTGCCGGCGGCGACGACATGGGCGGCATGGGCGGCATGGGCGGCTTCTAAGCCTCCCGGCCGGGAAACCCCTCCCGCCAACAAAAAATGCGGCTCCCTCCTGGTGAGGGGGCCGCATTTTTTGTGCCTGGGGAAGGGCCCGCCCGGGGCTCTACTTCCGGGCCGAATCCAGCATCCCCTGGACTTCCTTCTTGAAGGCCTCCGCGGCAGCCTGCGGGGTCAGGCGGTCATACAAGACTTCATCCGTGTAGCGCTTGATGACGTTCTGGACGCTGCCCGCACCGACTGGTGGAACCGGGGGCGCATCCTTGATATCCGGAGCGATGTCCTTCAGGAAGTTGACCACCGTGGTGTCGGCCGGCTTCAGTGAGGGCGTAATGCCGGCGACGATTTCGCTGTTGGTGGGCACGCCCCTGTCCGTCATGAGGATGGCGCCGGCTTCGGGGCTGTTGGTGAGGTAGTTGATGAATTCGGCTGCCTGCTGGGCATGCTTGGAGCGCGAGGAAGCGGACCAGAACATGGTGGGCTTGTAGTACATGCCGTTTTTGGCCGAGGCGCCGTCAACGCTCGGGGCACGCAGCATCTTGATGCTGCTGCCGGTGGTGGCTTCCAGCGAACCCAGCTGGTTGGTCCACCACCAGGCCATGCCTACCCGGTTGGTGCCGAAGAGGCTCTGCTCAAGGCTCGCGCCTGCGTCTTCCGTCGCTACGTTTGCCGGCGGGCTGGCCTTTGAATCGCGCTGCTCCTTGAGCCGCTCCCAGAAGGAGGCAGCCGTGGCCGTCTCGAAGTCGAGCTTGCCGTCCTCCGAGTACAGGTTCTCGCCGTGCTGGCGGAGCCAGACGATCAGGTCGGCCTCGTTGCTGCCGTACGCGGCTCCATAGCTCTTTCCGTCGCCTGCGGCGCTGATCTTCGCCGCAGTGTCCATGAAGTCCTTCCACGTCCACGTCTTGTCGTCGGGAACCGGAACGCCTGCCGCCTGGAATACCTTGGTGTTGGCCATGATGACATAGGCGTTCTGGCCGGTGCTCAGTCCGTACTGCGCGCCATCGTACTGGCCTGAGGCGAGTGCCTCCTTGTCCAGCTTGGACGTGTCGATGCCGTTCTGCTTGGACAGGTCCAGCAGCGCCCCGCGGCCCCCGTATTCGGCAATGTACTTCTGGTCCATCTGGATGACATCGGGCGCATCGTTGGCGGCGGTCTTGGTTGCCAGCTTGTCCCAGTAGCTGGACCATTCGCCCGGCTCGGCCTTGATCTTGATGTTTGGGTGGGACGCTTCGAACGCGGCGATGACCTTGTTTGTCTGTCCGTTCAGGTACTCGTTGCCCCACCAGGCGAACCGCAGGGTCACCTGACCGTTGTCGCCTGAACCGCCCGAGCCGCCGGCGGCACCGCAGCCCGTGGCCAGGATGGACAGAGCCACGGCCGCAGCGCCAAGCTGAAACCTCCGGCGGCTTACGACTGGAATCGTCATTGAATGTTCCTTTCGGTTGGTTCCGTCACGCTCTGGCAGCCTTGCGAGCTGAAGAAGCTGCGCCTCAGAAACCGTTTTCTCGAGTTATGGTGCGATTCTTTCGCGTGGTCTACATCCCCGTCAAGGCTTTTCGGTAAGCGTTTTCCGGAAGTTGCGCGCGTAAGGCTGCAGGCGCGGGACGCGCAGCCCAAGGCCCCGGCAGCCCCGGCAGGATGGGCTGCAGCACAGCCGGCCGCAACCCATTGCCGGCTGCTTCTGGCAGGATGGATTGGTGACGATTACTGCAGCGGCTGACGGTTCGGCCTTGGGAAACCCTGGCCCGGCGGGATGGGCCTGGTATGTGAATGACGATTGCTGGCGGGCCGGTGGCTGGCCGCACGGGACCAACAACCAGGGGGAGCTGATGGCTGTCCTTGACCTTTTGCGCGCCACTGCGCACCTCCCCGGGGAGGACCTGCGCATCTTGTGTGACAGCCAGTACGTCATCAACTCCATCACCAAGTGGATGCCCGGATGGAAGCGGAAGGGCTGGCGCAAGGCTGACGGAAAGCCTGTTTTGAACGTGGAACTGCTGAAGGAACTCGATCGCGAACTGGCCGGCCGCACCTACACCTTCGAGTGGGTCAAGGGCCACGCCGGGCACGACCTCAACGAGGCCGCCGACGAGCGGGCCAGGGCCGCGGCCACGGCTTACCAGCAGGGCGTGGCCGCACGTTCCGGCCCGGGGTTCCCCGGCGGACACCACCCGGGTGCACAGCACGACCTTTCACGCGGCCAGAACGGCCGCGAGCGTGCCCTGCACGCGCAGGCCCCCTCCGGTGTGGGCCTCCCGCCGGCCACCCTGGACATCCCGGCTGCTGCCCCCGCCCAAACGCCGGCAGTACCCCGGGAATCAGCGCGCCCGGGTGCAGCAGGCGGGGCAGCGGCACGCCCGGCAGCACCCAGCACGGGTGTACCGGCAGGTGGGGCCAACCAGCGCAGATCCGTCCCCGAGCCCGTGTCGGCCTTCGATGAACTGGACCTGTTCAGCGAACTGGACGATGAAGCCCTTGAAGTGGCCGAGGCAACGCAGCGGGCAGGCTCCATCCCGCCCGAGGCGCTGGTGGAGGAACTCGAACGCGAACTCCTGGGGCCGCTGGTGCGGGGGGACATTGGCCGGACCGCGGTCCTTCTGCACCCGGACTTCATGGAGATCGGCAGCTCGGGAAGGGTCTGGACCCGGGACGCCATGATGATGGCCCTCGAGGAGGACCCCGGCGAGCGGACCGACATTGAAATCCTGGGCGCCGACCGCATCGGCACCAGCGCGGTCCTGCTGACGTACCGAAGCTTCGCCCGGTCCGGCACGACGCTTCGCAGCTCGCTGTGGGTCCTGGACAGCGGCCGGTGGCGGCTGAGGTTCCACCAGGGAACCCCGGAGGCCTAGAACCGGAGTACCAGCAGGGGGCTGTGCTGGCGGAGGGGCCGCGCCCTCACGTGAGACGCCGCATCAGCTGAACCGCTGCGTGTTCCCCAGCTCCGCCTGCGCGTAGGTGGCGGCCGCAGAGGCAAGGGCGGCATTGATGGACGCCAGCGACGCTTCCACGCGGCCCTGCGTGATGGTCCATTCGGTGACGAGTGCCTGGAAGTTGGTGGCCGCGGAACCCCGCCATGAGCCCTGCAGCTCATCCAGGCCCCGCTTCATGGTCTGCACGTCAGCGCTGATCCGGTCCACGGTGGCCTGGACGTTGGCCGACTTCAGCTGCAGTAGTTCGGTGTCGACGGAAATGATGCTCATGGCTGTGCCTTTCGCTGCGGCGGGTCCTCAAGGGGTCCCGCGCCCGGCGGGTCCGGGCTGCTGTGACGAGCCTACGGAGCAGTGCCAGGCGGGAGCCACGGCCACGGGTTATATGTGGATAACCGATCCGTCGCTGCCCGCGGCCCGGGCGGTACTGTCGTCAGCGGCGTCCTGCCCGCCGTCGCTGTCACTGCCTGGTGTGTCGGCACGCCGCGGAAGGCTTACCACCAGGGTTGCGCCCCCGCCGTCGGTCTTTTCCACCCGCACCGTGCCCCCGTGGGATCCCACGATGGCTGCCACGATGGCAAGGCCCAGTCCGCTGCCGCCCGTCTCCCTGGTCCGGGAAGTGTCCGCCCGGTAGAAGCGTTCAAAGACCTTGGCCGCGTCTTCTTCCGAGATGCCCGGCCCGTGGTCCCGTACTTCGATGATGGACCGTTCTCCGCCGTCGGTTTGGCGGACCCCGACGGCCAGTTCGATGGGGCTGCCCTCCGGGGTGTAGCGCAAGGCATTGCCTACGAGGTTTCCCACCACTTGGCGCAGCTTGGCCTCATCACCAAGGACCGGTGCCGGGGCCGCTGCTCCGCCGTCGAGCCCCGTGAGCGAAATCGCCCTGGAACGGTCGCTGGCCTGGGTGTCCACCACCGCGTCATGGGCAATCAGCTGCAGGTCCACCGGCTTTTGCTGCAGCGGCCGCTGCTCATCCAGGCGGGCCAGCAGCAGCAGGTCCTCGACCATGGAACCCATGCGCTTGGCTTCGCTTTCGATGCGGCCCATGGCCGTGGCCACGTCCTCGTCCGTCGCCAGGGCACCGTGGCGGTACAGCTCGGAGAATCCACGGATGGTCACCAGGGGAGTGCGCAGCTCGTGGGACGCGTCAGCGGCAAAGCGGCGCATCCTGGCCTCCGAGGCGGTCCGCGCCGCGAAGGCGGTCTCGATGTGTGCCAGCATGGCGTTCAGGGAACTGCTCAGCCGGCCCAGCTCGGTGGCAGGGTTTTCGACTTCCACACGCCGGGAGAGGTCGCCGGCGGCAATGGCGGCGGCTGTCTTCTCCACCCTGGCCAGCGGCCGGAAGGCGCGCGAGACGGTCCAGCTGGCTATGAGCGAGGCGAGCAGCAGGGTCAGCAGGCCGACGCCGGTGACCACCAGGGTGGCATGCTTGAGGACGTCGTCGACGCTCTCCAGGGGCAGCCCGATCACCACCACGGACGTGGTGGGTCCGTTCTGGACGGTCACCGCCACCACCCGCCAGTTTTCGCCGTCCGTCCCACGGACCTGGAAGGGAGCCAGCTGGAGCGCCTGTGCCTGTTCCACCGAAATGTTACTGATGTCCGGATGGTCGTCCGGGTCCCCGCCGAAGGTGTACGGCTGCTCACCCGGGGTGAAAAGCATCAGGGAGTAGTCAGTGGGGATTGGGCTGGGTGCCTGCAGCTGGGTGAACGAGCGTTGTTTCCGGGCAGAGTCGACGGCGGCGTTGAGTTTGTCGTCCACCTGGCCCTGGAGGTAGGTGTGGAGCAGGGTCAGGGTCACGGCTCCGGTCACCGTCAGGGCCACGATCAGGAGGGCCATGATCATGGCCACCAGCTGCGACCTGAGCGAGGCCGACTTCCACCGTTTGAGCAAGGTCAGCGCTTTTCGGCCGTCCGCAGCACGTAGCCCACGCCGCGCTTGGTCTGGATCAGGGCCGGCGCGTCGGGGTCGATGTCCACCTTCCGCCGCAGGTAGGAGATGTAGGACTCAACAATGGACGCATCGCCATTGAAGTTGTACTCCCAGACGTGGTCCAGGATCTGCGACTTGGACAGCACCCGGTTGGGATTGAGCATGAGGTAGCGCAGCAGCTTGAACTCCGTGGGGGAGAGCTCGATGACCGTGCCGCCGCGCCGTACTTCGTGGGCGTCGTCGTCGAGTTCCAGGTCGTCCACGCGGATCACGGCGTCGTCGTCCAGCAGGGGCTGGGTCCGGCGGAGCACCGCCCGGATGCGCGCCACCACTTCATCCAGGCTGAAGGGCTTGGTGACGTAATCGTCCCCGCCCACGGTCAGTCCGGTGACTTTGTCCTCGGTGTCGTCCTTTGCCGTCAGGAAGAGGACGGGAAAGTGCTTCCCGGAGGCGCGGAGCCGGCGGGTGACAGTAAATCCGTCCATGTCGGGGAGCATGACGTCAAGCACGGCCAGGTCAGGGGCGTGGGTGTCGGCCGCGGCCAGGGCATCGCGCCCGTTTGCTGCGGAGACCACTTCAAAGCCGGCGAACCGCAGTGACGTGGAAAGGAGCTCGCGGATGTTGGGTTCATCATCAACGACGAGCAGCCTGGCTTCTGGACCGTTCTTGTTCATGCTCCCATCATGCTCCCAGTCTCTGGGAGTTGTCTGGATATGCGTTGTGAGCATGATGGGCTTGGCCTTACCAGCCCATGGTTCCCGGTTCCCCCTTGAACGGGCCCACAACCCTGCTGGTGATCCAGCCGCCGTAGAAGCGGCCCGGCTGTGCAGTGACCCGCTCACCGTCCACCTCGCAGTAGTCCATCCGGCCCGGGTAGACGGCAACCCTGCCGGCCAGCGCCTCAAAACCTGGCGCCGGCTCGGGGTAGGACCACGCGGCGCTGTCCGCTTCCTTCCCGCCGCCGCAGACGGTCAGGTACTTCGCAGCGCCCTTGAACTCGCAGAAGCTGCTGCCCGAGGACGGCTCCAGCGCGCCGGCGGCAAATGCCGACTCGAGGACGTAGTACACGGGCGGGTGGCTGGTCTCCAGGACCCGCAGTGAATCCGTGGTGTCGAGGATCAGCTCCCCGCCCAGGACAATGCGGATGCGCTCGCTGCTGGCTTCGATCCGGGGCGGGCGGGGGTAGTCCCACACCGATTCCTGCCCAGGGCCGGGGGTGGCACGAACGATTCTTGTAGTCATACCTACAGTCTGAGTCCAGCCGCCCCTTTGTGCATCAGGGAACCCAATTCGTGGAAAGAACGTTCAGCCCCTGCCGTCTTCCGCAGCCTGTGGCGCCGGAATACAGTGATGCTTGCCGGGCACCTGCGCCCGGCGCACCAGCGTTCCAACGGTTCCCCCGGAGTGCATGCATCCGCCGCCGGGAGCCGCGCCAACACCGGTAGTTATTGGATAGTTCCTGACCCAATGAAGGGGATAGATCATCATGACTGACTTGAGCGCCACCGAAAACGCAGCCGCAGGCGACCGCACGATCCGGGACTGGGCAGACCTTGCCGAGGAGATGTGGTCCTATCTCACTGGCAAGGGTGCAGCGATCAATTACCAGTTCATCGACATGACCGTCGAAGTTCCGCGGGATATTGGCCCCGACGCGCCGCGTGCCACCTGGAAGCTCAATGGCAGCCTGCGGGTCACCACCAGCGACCGGGACGTTTCCGGGCCGGACGCGAACCGCGGCTGACCAAAATGGCGGAGAACCGTCTGGACGTTGATCTGGACTTTTCGTACACCGACGAATCCGGTGCGGTCACATCGGGCAGGGCCAGGGCCGCGGGAACGGAAGTGACGGTGTCCCTTGAGGGGCTGGCGCCGTTGACCGGCAGCGGCCTGCCGTCGCTGGATGAGGTCAAGCCGCTGGCGGAGATGCTCGCCCGCAAGGGGCTGACCGTCACCCTGGCCGGCCCCGACGGCAACATCGTCAGCCTGGGCAAGGTGGACAGCCCTGCTTCGCAGCGGCTGGTGACGCGCTCACCCCACATCAAGCTGGGCAAACTCGGCTCCCTGCTCCCGCTGGTCAGGCAGGGCAGGCGTGGGTCCAAGGGGGTACCGCTGCTGCCGCCGTCCACACCTTTGCCATTGGTCCCCACGGTCCAGCGGAACATTGTCCGCCGCATTACCACCACCCATTACGCCAGGGGTGGCGGACGGCCGCGCCTGATCTTCGTCCAGGACGCGGCCACGTGGACGGGGCAGATTCCGCGGGAGGTAGCCCTCACGGGAGATGTCACGACCATCGGCAGCGGCGATGGATCCGATGTCCAGCTGGAGGGTTTGGAGGCACTCCACGCCGAAATTGTGCACGACGACCAGGACGAATACGTGCTGGTACCGCATGCGGACGTCAGCGGCAGTGTCCGCCGCAACGGGCCCTCCGTGCTGCGGACAGGTGCCAGGATGCAAATGGGGCAGTGGTGCCTGGCATTTTTCCGGGAGGAATTCGCTGACCACGGACGTCCCTTTGGCGGGCGCAGCGGCGGGGAACTTGCCTACGAACGCCCCCAGCTGGACCCGCGGACAGGAACCATGGAGCGGGACAGCTCGGAATACATCCGCTAGGAGGGCGCCCGCGGCGGATCAGTCGGCTGCGGCAACGTCCTTGGCGTCCATGATCCGGTACGCATACCCCTGCTCTGCCAGGAACCTCTGGCGCTTGGCGGCGAAGTCCTGGTCCAGGGTGTCGCGTGCCACGAGGGAGTAGAAGCGCGCCGCCCGGCCGTCTTTCTTGGGCCGCAGCAGCCGGCCCAGCCGTTGGGCCTCCTCCTGCCGGGATCCAAAGGAGCCCGAGACCTGGATGGCCACCGAAGCCTCAGGCAGGTCGATGGAGAAGTTGGCCACCTTGGACACCACCAGGGTTTGCAGTTCTCCCGCGCGGAACAAATCAAAGAGCTTCTGCCGTACCTTGACCGACGTGTCGCCCTTGATGACGGGCGCCTCCAGGCGCTCGCCGAGCTCATCCAGCTGGTCGATGTACTGGCCGATCACCAGCAGCTGTTCACCCGTGTGCCGGGCCACCAGTTCCTCCACCACCCGGGTCTTGGATTCGGAGGTGGCGCAGAGCCGGTACTTGTCGGCGTCATCGGCCATGGCGTAGGCGACGCGTTCGTCCTTGGGCAGGTCCACCCGGACCTCAACGCAGTCCGCGGGTGCGATGTAGCCCTGGGACTCGATGTCCTTCCACGGCGCGTCGTACCGTTTGGGACCGATCAGGCTGAAAACCTCGCCTTCGCGGCCGTCCTCCCGGACCAGGGTGGCAGTCAGCCCAAGCCGCCGGCGCGCCTGCAGGTCTGCGGTCATCCGGAAGATCGGTGCCGGAAGGAGGTGGACCTCGTCATAGATGATCAGTCCCCAGTCATGGCCGTCCACCAGTTCCAGATGGGGATAGATGCCGCCCCGCTTGGTGGTGAGCACCTGGTAGGTGGCGATGGTTACCGGCCGCACCTCCTTGAGGGCGCCGGAGTATTCACCCACCTCTTCCTCGGTAAGGGAGGTGCGCCGGAGCAGTTCGTCCTTCCACTGCCGGGCGGCCACGGTGTTGGTGACCAGGATCAGTGTTGTGGTGGAACCGGTGGCCATGGCCGCGGCGCCCACCAGGGTTTTGCCGGCGCCACAGGGCAGCACGACTACCCCGCTGCCGCCCGCCCAGAAGTTCTCGCTGGCCAGGCGCTGATACGGCCGGAGCTGCCACCCGTCTTCATTGAGCGAAATCAGGTGCGGGGTGCCGTCCACATAACCGGCCAAGTCCTCCGCGGGCCAGCCGAGCTTCAGCAGCAGCTGCTTGAGCTGCCCCCGCTGCGAGGCGTGCACCACTACCGTCTCGCCGTCGATCCTGGGTCCCAGCAGCGGGGCGATCTTCTTGGCCCGGATCACTTCCTCCAGGACGGGATAGTCATCGGTCCGCATGACCAGCCCGTGGCGGGGGTCCTTTTCCAGGCGCAGCCGGCCGTACCGGGACATGGTTTCGTCGACATCGATCAGCAGTGAATGCGGCACAGGGAAGCGGGAGTATTTCAGCAGCGCGTCCAGTACCTTTTCGGCGTCCAGCCCGGCGGCACGGGCGTTCCACAGGCCCAGCGGGGTAAGCCGGTAGCTGTGCATGTGCTCGGGCGCACGTTCCAGCTCGGCGAAGGGCGCAATGGCGTGCCGGGCTTCGGTGGCCAGCTCGTGGTCCACCTCGAGGAGGATGGTCTTGTCGCTTTGGACGATCAGGGGTCCGTCGGTCACGCGGGGGAATCCTTTACTGGCGCAGTTCCTCTGCGGCCTCGATGTCGATGATGCGGTGGACGGACAGGACCCGTTCGGTGTCCTTGGCCGGATCGAACACGCGGACCCTGCCCCCGCTTACTGATAGCGGAACAACAACTTCCAGGCTGGCATTCCCCAGGTTGTCCACCACGTTCATGTTGATCCGCTGCTTGAGCCGGATGGCCCTTTGCAGCGCCTCAAGTCCCAGCTGGGTGGCGACCTCGCTGCCGCTCGCTGCTCCGGGGTGGTGCCCGACGGCGGTGCCGGCTTGCCGCAGCACGTCCAGCTGCGCTTCCACTTCCTCAGCCGCGGGCGCCATCCGCGGGGCGGTGTACACCGGGCGCAGGCTCTCCTGGGGTGCAGCGGACCGGCGGAGGTGCGCTGCGGGTTCGGCGCCGTCCACCGACGGCGAGAGGCCCAGGCTGCGGAGCACGGCGGCAAGCTCGCGGGGCGGCGCGGAGGACGCGACAACCGTGGGGGCCAGCCTGACGAGGCCCAACTGGGCAGCCTTCGGTCCCGCCAGCAGGTCCGTAAGCGCGGTTTCATCCTCACTGTGGATGAAGCTCGCAGCCTGGCCTACGTGCAGCCTGCCGTGCCGCGAAGCGGTGTCCTCCACCAGGTACTGCAGCGGCTGGGGAACCGCCGTGGCCGAGTGCTCCCGGAGGAACGCCAGCAGGCCGGCGGCGTCGTAGCCGCCGTCCAGTGCGCGTTTGATCGACTCCGCGGAGAACCGGTAAATGGTGGCAGGACCCTGCCCCTCGGCGTCGGCCATTCCCTGGAGCTGTTCCGTCAGTGCAGGGGAGAGGTAACCGGGAGCAACAGCGGTCAGGTCAGCCTGCAGCAGCACGTGGTTCAGGGCGGCGGGCAGATGTTCGCCCAGAATGGCAAGGGCGGCATCGGGGTCGTCCTCCGCGAAGGCGCTCCCCAGCTGGCTCAGGGCCCCGGAGCCCACCAGGCCCAGCATTTCAGCCTCGGCAAGGACGCCCCGGATCAGGGAACTGAACCGCCGGGCCATCCGCGGCTGGGACCATTCGGCGCGCTGCAGCACCGCGGCGGCATCAAGGACGGGCGCGCCACCGTCGCCGTCCTCGGCTTCCCGCGTCAGCTCAAGCAGGATTTCCAGGATGCGTTTGCGGACAACCGGGGCATCCGGGCGCTGGGCCCCCGCGGACAAGGCGGCGATGGTGGTGCCGGAGGCCGAGCGGGCGGCCGCCGCCCCAGGCGCTGAATTGACGGGTTGGCCCACCATGGAGGGCACGCGCTCGCTGGCCAGCCAGGCGTTCACCAGCCACAGCCATTGTTCCTGCCGGGGCAGGACCAGCCACTCCAGTTCCGGCGGCTGCACCCACGATGACGAATCGACGTCGAGGCGGATCAGGCCGGCCAGGCCGCACAGCTCCAGCAGCCGGCCCACCGCGCCCTGGTCAATGCGCAGCTGGTCGGACAGCCGCCGCAGCTCGCGGACGCCCACGCCCCCGCTTCGCAGGGTGGCCAGCGGCTGCGTCTTAACCGCATGCAACAGTTCGGAGACCAGCCGAAGGGTTTCGGAAATAGCACTCAGGGCCGCATTCCTGCGCAGCGCCGCGGTGGTGCGGCCAAGTTCGGCAACCGGCGGTGAAAGGGTGAAGTCATTGATGATTGCGCCGCCGCGCAGTGCCAGTCCCACGCTGTGCGGCAGCTCAACGTGCGCCGCGTCCAGCGGCACCAGCAGCCCGCGTGCAAGGAGCCAGTCCACGGGCCCGACGTCGGCCCCCTCCGTGGCGACCGAGGCTTTCCGTTGCGCCTGGGGGACGGCACCCATGGCCCAGTTCCGGAACTTGGCAAGCAGCGCCGTCGTCCGCTCCGGGGCCTTGGCCAGGATGTCCTGCAGGGCTTCGGGGGACGATGTCCAGTGCTGAAGCGCCAGAGCCGCCTCCATCGGCGTGGTGGCGCCGTGGATCGCGAACCCGCTGCGGTGCAGCTCGGCGACCAGCCGCACCGCCCGTTGCGCGAAGGCCGGCTGAAGGCGGACCAGCTCCGTGTAGCTCCGCCCCAGCCCTGCCGGGTAGATGCCCACCACGTCCTTGAGCGAGCCCACCGGCAGGAAGAATTGCTGGTCGGCCGCGGCAGGGGTGCCGTGCGGGGGAGCGGCGGGGTGCACCAGGGCAAGCTCCTGCAGGGTGCCGATGATCTGCTCAACGACTGCCGGCGAGGAACCGCGGATCAGCTGGTGCAGGCCTTCCGCCGAGGCGCTGTGCCCGGTGTCCGTGTTGGTGCAGAGGTGCAGGGTCTCCAGGACCTGCATCTGCGGGCGGTTGAGCCGCTCGAGGGCGCGCTGGACGCTGACACGGGAAGTGGCGCGCGCCGCCAACGCCGCGAAATCCGGAACGGAGGGGGAGATGAGGTCCGGCCGCGCGGCGAACAACGCCCGCAGCGAATCGTCGCTGCGTGCCTCCAGTTCCATGCCAAGCGCGCGAATAAGGGACATCACTCCAACGTTACCGCCGCTCAGCCTTTCCCGCCCGCCGACGGGCGGCGACGCCGTCCAGGACCACTACCAGCATCAGGATGAAGGCCACCGGGAGGCCGTACAGCGCGGAGTAGGTGACCCACGTGGGGGCCACCGACCCGGTGAAGGCAAGCGCCATGACCATCCCTACGGCTATGAGGGACAGCACGGCAATAACAGCGGCGAGGACCATCAGCGGCCGCCGGTAACGCGAAGGAGTCATGGACGTAACGCTACAGCGGCTGCATTGGTGGGGTTAAACACTCCCGGCGCCCTTGCGCCTGCGGCGGAACAGTGCTGGGGAAAGCGTAATGAGGGCATCCGGCAGGATAACCTTGAAGGATACAGACCAACACGGTTTGCGCTTGCCATACCTTGAACCCGCACAACAATGCGGATGCGGTGGCAGGCGGCCGTGTCTCATGACAGCAGAACGAAGAAGGTTGATTACGTGCCTACCGGCAAGGTCAAGTGGTATGACAAGGACAAGGGCTTTGGGTTCCTCGCGGGCGAAGACGGCCAGGAGGTCTTCCTGCCCAAGTCGTCGCTGCCCGAAGGGGTAACGGAGCTGAAAGCGGGCACCCGGGTGGAGTTCGGTGTGGCGGACGGCCGCAAGGGAGCGCAGGCACTGGGCCTGCGGGTGCTGGACAAGACCCCGTCCATTGCCAAGGCGAAGCGTCCCAGCGCCAAGGACCTCGCCCCGCTGGTGCAGGATCTGGTGACCGTCCTGGACAATCTGTCCGGCACCCTCTCCAAGGGCAAGTACCCGGACGGCAACAAGGGCAAGGCCATTGCTGCCGCCCTGCGCAAGGTTGCCGACGAGCTGGACGTTTAAGCGCCCATGAATCCCCAATCTGAACAGCCGGGCGCGCCAGTGCAGGAGCAGGCTGCCAAGACCCCGCCCAAGCGCAAGGCCGGCGTGCCCGTGTGGCGTACGGGCAAGCCTGACGCTTTCCTGGCCGCGGCTGTTGATGCCGCCCGGACCGCAGTGGAAAGCATCACGCCGGCTGCCACCATCGGCGCGCACCTTGCGGCCAAGAGCGAGGGCGACCGGCTGGTGACGCACCTGTTCGAGTCCCGGCTGCCCGGCTACGCAGGGTGGCAGTGGTACGCGGTGCTGACCCGGAACTCGCGCTCCAAGGTGGTCACGGTCAACGAACTGGGCCTGCTGCCGTCCGAGGATTCCATCCTCGCCCCGGAGTGGGTGCCGTGGGCCGAGCGGGTCCGTCCCGAGGACGAACAGCCGCAGGAGCCTGAAGCGGGTGGCCACGAAGCAGAGGCCCAGGAAACAGACGGCCAGGAGACCGGTGGTCCCTTGACGGCGGAACCTGCCGAGGCCGGCGCCGGCCACGCTGCAGAAGGGGACTCAGGGCCGGCAGGGGAATCGGCGGACGACGACGGAGCGCAGGCAGGAGCCTAGCCGCACCTTTACCGCGAGGCTGGCCACGTCCTTTGCCAGGCACAACGAAAACGGCGCCGTCCGGGATAAACCCGGGCGGCGCCGTCGTACGTCAAGCGTGCCAGCGTAGGGACAGGGCCTAATGGTCCACTGTGCCTACTTGCGCAGCTCGCCCACCACGTAGTCAATGCTGGCAAGCAGGGCCGAGACGTCGCTGGGCTCGATGGCCACGAAGGTGGCGATGCGCAGCTGGTTGCGGCCCAGCTTCCGGTAGGGCTCGGTGTCCACGATGCCGTTGGCGCGCAGGATCTTGGCCACTGCGGCGGCGTCCACCGACTCGTCGAAGTCGATGGTGGCGATGACGTTGGAGCGTTCCTCCGGCTTGGCAACGAACGGGGTGGCGAAATCGGAAGCCTCGGCCCAGCTGTAGATGCGTCCGGCTGAATCGGCGGTACGTGCAGCCGCGAAATCCAGGCCGCCGTTGGAATTCAGCCACTGCACCTGGGCATCCAGGGTCACCAGCGTGGACAGCGAGGGCGTGTTGTAGGTCTGGTTCAGGCGGGAGTTGTCAATGGCAGTCTGGAGGTCCAGGAAGTCCGGGATCCAGCGGCCGCTGGCCTTGATGCGGGCGGCCCGGTCAAGAGCGGCGGGGGAGAACAGGCCAAGCCAGAGGCCGCCGTCAGAGGCGAAGTTCTTCTGGGGCGCGAAGTAGTAGACGTCGCTCTGGGCAACGTCCACATCCAGGCCGCCGGCAGCCGAGGTGGCGTCCACCAGGACAAGCGATCCCTCGTCGACTCCGGAAACCCGCTGGACCGGGGCTGCCACACCGGTGGAGGTCTCATTCTGAGGCCAGGCATAAACGTCCACCCCGGCCTCGGCCTGTGCCATTGGTCGGGTGCCGGGCTCGGACTTGATGATCGAGGAGGCTTCCAGGAAAGGTGCCTTGTTGGTGGCCGCAGCGAACTTGGACCCGAACTCGCCAAAGGAGAGGTGCTGGGCCTTCTTCTCCACCAGGCCGAAGCTCGCGATATCCCAGAAAGCAGTGGAGCCGCCAACGCCAAGGACAACCTCGTAGCCTTCCGGGGCGCGGAAGAACTGGCTCAGCCCTTCACGGACGGACCCCACCAAGTTCTTGACCGGGGCTTGGCGGTGAGAGGTGCCGAGGATGGTTTTGGACGCTGCGGCGAGGGCATCGATCTGTTCCTGCCGGACCTTTGACGGACCGGCACCGAACCGTCCGTCCTTGGGCAGGAGGTCGGCGGGAATCGTGATGCTGGTGTCGCTCACAGGTGCTCCAATTTCGGCGGGGACGAACGCTTTGGTCCGCACGGGCGGGTTGTGGTGGCCGGCAGCCGGGCGGCGGCTGTGCCATAGGCCTTTTCCATTCTGCCTGAACAGCGGCGCTGGGCGGCAACCGGCAGCGGCAAAGTCCAGACACTGAGACAACGCGGCGGGCGTGCAAGTGTCCCGCGTGTGCAACCCTTCCGCGTGCACCTGTTGCGGCTCCCCCTGGGGCCGCGGCTATTCGGACAAAGTCAAAATAGGCTAAGCTTTCCCCCGGACTACCTCGCGGGAAGAGGCGATACGGTGGGACAACGCAAGGTACTGCGCTCGAGGAGCTGAGCTGGATGACGGATCTGATCGACACTACGGAGATGTACCTCAGGACCATCCTGGAGCTTGAGGAAGAAAACATCGTCGCCCTCCGGGCCCGTATTGCCGAGCGCTTGCGCCACTCCGGCCCCACCGTCTCCCAGACCATCGGCAGGATGGAGCGCGATGGGCTCGTTGTTGTCTCTGGTGACAGGCATTTGGAGCTCACTGACACCGGGCGCAAGCGCGCCACGGAGGTGATGCGCAAGCACCGGCTGGCCGAACGCCTGCTGGCGGACGTCATCGGGCTGGACTGGGCCTACGTCCACGATGAAGCCTGCCGCTGGGAACATGTGATGAGTGAGCGGGTGGAGCGCCGCATCTACGAGATGCTGGACCACCCCACCGAATCCCCGTACGGCAACCCCATCCCGGGCCTTGCCGCGCTGGGCGGCCGGCCGGCCCCCGGCTTCGGTGACGGCGCCATCAGCCTGGTGGAGGCGATGAAGAGCTACGTGCCTGCTTCCGGCGTGACCATCAGCCGCCTCGCGGAGCCGATCCAGGTGGAGCCGGAGCTGCTGTCGCAGTTGGACGAAGGCGGAATCCGGCCCGGCGCTGCAGTGGCCCTGGAGCGCGTGGGCGACTACATCTCGGTGCGGGTGGCCGGGATTGAAGGAGCGCTGGAGCTTCCGCCGGAGGTTGCCGCACACGTCTTTGTGGCCGTCAAGCAGGGCTGAAGCGAAACTTCCATACCCCGGACCTGCCCTTCCAGCCAAAGATAACGGAATTGTTACCTAGGGTCTTAAGCCCCTATAGTAGAACCAGTCGTTTGAAACTTAAGCGTTACCTGATCCGGAGCCGAGCTCTGCCAGCGGATCGGGTGCACGAGTCGTTACTGGCAGAGGCGGGGGAACCACAAGCGGCAGCGGGGGACTGCCTTGGGGTGAAGTCCGTCAGCAGCAAGCCTCTCCAGTGAAGGATTCTTCCGGGAATACCCCTGCGCAGAAGCTTGCCCTTGGCGGGCCGGGTCTTTGATCTCTCTGACCCGAATCCGACAGCTAACTCCGCAGGCTTTTCCAGAGAGGAACCCTTCTTGACCATGCACACCCCCCGGGGACGCCGCCGTGCTGCCGGCCCCCCTTCGGCGCCGCGGGTTGTCGAAGTTGTCGCAGCGGAGCGCCCCCGCGACCTCCATCGCGACGCCCGCCGCCGCCGGGGTCCGTTCCGCCAGATGACGGAGTTTGCCGCTGCCAGCGGCATCGGCCAGAAGGCCGGCATTGCCCTGGCAGCCACCGGCCTGGTGCTGACCGTGACCGTGCCCGCCACAAGTCCCGTTATGGCCACTGATGCCGCCGGCAGCGCCCCGCTTGCAGCCTCCTCAGTCACGCCGCAGCCCGAGATCTCGGCCGACATCGGTGCCCAGATCGACTTCAGCCGGTCCGCCGTGGTGACCCAGGCGGACCCGGACGGGAAGCTAAAGCAACTGCTGAGTGCCCAGTCGGCCGGCTCCGTGACGCGTGCCGCGTCAGCCGGCACCCTGGCTGCACCGCTGGCATCCCTTGCCACCGCTTCCCCCTTCGGTTATCGGGTCAGCCCGATTACTGGAGGCTCGGGCGACTTCCACCGGGGCCAGGACTTCGTGGCGCAGTGTGGGACATCCGTCCTGGCGGCCGCCACGGGTACCGTGACCTTCGCGGGCTGGCATCAGTTCGGCGGCGGAAACCGAGTGGTCATCGACCACGGGAACGGGCTGGAAACCACGTACAACCACCTGTCGTCCTTCAATGTGAAGGTGGGCCAGACCGTCTCCCGCGGGGACGTGGTGGCGCTGAGCGGCACCACTGGTGCGTCCACCGGCTGCCACCTGCACTTCGAAGTCCAGGTCAATGGCGAAGTGGTCGATCCCATGGGCTGGTTGTAACCGAATGATTGCGCACTCTCAGATCGCCGTGACTAGCCGTGACCTGAATGTGACATTGAAACAAAACTGCTGTACCGTCTAACTCGCGTCAACTTTTCCGAAGTTGACGCTCTTGAGTGGATTGCCTAACTCTGCCACCGCTCAAGGTCCGTTCGCATTTCATCGTCTGGCAGGGGCGGGGGAACCAATTTCGGCCTTCATCCAGAAGGCCTT
The DNA here is from genome assembly GCF_021800405.1 of Arthrobacter sp. FW306-07-I. Lineage (NCBI taxonomy): Bacteria > Bacillati > Actinomycetota > Actinomycetes > Micrococcales > Micrococcaceae > Arthrobacter > Arthrobacter sp. FW306-07-I. The sequence goes on from NZ_CP084550.1 coordinate 867,983, forward strand.
GGGGTTAAGTCACAAGCTTCCCAGGAAGCAGCGTGGCCGGGTGACTCCCATCCGAATCCGACAGCTCACCTCGCAGGCATTGGGAGAGGCTACCTTCGTGTCTTCACGCCATAATTCTGCGCGCCACCGTGCGCAAACGGTTCGCACCAACCCCTTGGATGCCGTTTCCAAGGCCGTGAGTGCAAATGCCGGGACCGTAGGCCGCCAGGCTGCCGTTGTGGCAGCCGCCTCGGGCCTGATCCTGAGCATGGGCCTGCCGGCCACTGCTGCTGATACCACTGCCGGTGTCTCAGCTTCCACTGAGTCCGGTTCGGCCCAAACGGCCCTCGCCGTCACCGCTGCCCCCACCGCCACGGTTTCCTTTGAACGTCCCGTGGTCAAAACCGCCGCTGCTCCCAAGGTGCAGCCGGTGCGTACCCAGTCCACCGACACGGCCAACGCTGCTGCTGCTGCCGGCCAGGACGCCGCGCCGGCCGCCAAGACCGCCCAGACCGTCTCCTCGGCGGCGACCTCGGGCATCGCAGCCATTGCCTACACCGGCATCGGCCACTCGTACGTGTGGGGCGGCACCAGCCCCGTCACCGGCTGGGACTGCTCCGGGTTCGTGCAGTGGGTTTACGCCCAGGCAGGCATCAGCATTCCCCGCACCAACGCGTGGAGCATCATGACCCCCACCTCCGCGCCGCAGCCGGGTGACCTGGTTGTCCAGAACGGTGGCGCCCACGTTGGCATCTACGTCGGCAACGGCATGATGATCAGCGCACTCAACCCCTCACAGGGCACGCTGCTCCACTCGCCTGCAGCCACCGGTACCTCGTCGTACTACCACCTCAACAAATAGTTCTTGGGCTCCGTGCTCCAAGGGCTATTTCTTTGCCCAAAGCTTCTTCGCTAGAAACCACATCCCCGTTCGGGACGCGCCGGCGTACCCCCAAGATGCCGGCGCGTCCAACACACTTTGCCTGCCTACCTGCGGTTGCAAGGAAAACGAAAGAGAGAACTGATGACGACTCGTGCTACCGCACGGCACCGCGCCGAGGTCACCAAGACCAACTCGATCGCTGTCATTGCCAAGGCTGTCAGCGACAACGCCGGGGGCATGGGCCGCCAGGCTGCGGTCATCGCCGCCGCTTCCGGCCTGGTCCTGACCAGCGGCATTGCGGCCAACGCCGCCGATGCCAACGTCAAGCGCGACTCTGCTCCCGCCTCCGCGCTGGAAGTTGAATCCGCCGTCGACGCCCCGATTTCCGCCGCTTCCACCATTGCGATCAGCTTCGAGAAGCCAGCTGTGACCACCACGCCGGCCCCCGTCGTCGAGCCCGAGCCCCAGGTTCAGGTGGAGGAAGCTGCCCCTGCTCCCGCCGCCCAGCCCGTTGCCGCTCCCAAGGTCACCGCCAAGGTCGCCACCGCCGCTGCCCCGGCCGCTCCCGCAGCCCAGGCTTCTGCCAGCGGCAAGGGTGCTGCAATCCTCTCCGCCGCCTACGCCCAGCTTGGCGTCCACCAGGACTGCACCATGCTGGTGACCAACGCCCTGGCCGCCGTCGGCATCCACTTCCACGACTGGCCCGCCGGCTACCTGTCCCTGGGGGACACGGTGCCTGCTTCCCAGGCACAGCCCGGCGACCTGATCTACTACGCCGATGGTGGCGGAGGAATGGCACACATCGCTGTTTACGCCGGAAACGGCATGGCCGTGCATGGCGGCTTCAACGGCAACGACACCGTGGTCTTCAGCGCAAACGTGGGCTCCGGGCCGGTTTTCATCCACGTCAGGTAAGCACCGCATGTCCGGCACTGGCAACAGGCAGTGCTTGTCCAAGGACCCCCGCCCTCGCAGCGGGGGTCCTTGGCGTTTAAGAAGTTCCCCGCAGGGGACTGATGCCTGCCCTGCTGGGGAACGTTCCCCGCAGGGAATCCGGGCGGCGATTACCTGATTTTGCACTTCTCTGTTTACTCTTGTGATGTCGATCCATAGCCCGGACATGCCGAGGGCAGCCGGCCCTCGTGCCCCTGACGGGTGCGGCCGTGAAGAGGTAAGTGCATGCGCACTCTCGTTCTGAATGCTGGATATGAACCGCTGGCGGTCATTACTTTCCGCCGGGCGCTGGTGCTTGTGCTCACGGGCAAGGCGAGCGTCGTGGCCGAAGGGGATGACCCTGTCGTGGGACCCACGGACGTCCTGGGCCGCCCGTCCGTGATCCTCCTCAACCGGTACATCCGGCCCCGATACAACCACTCCACGGCTGTCAGCCGCAGGGGCGTACTCAGACGCGACGGCCATAAATGCGCATACTGCGGCAAGGCAGCGCATACCATCGACCATGTGCACCCCAAGTCCCGGGGCGGGGCTGACTCGTGGGAGAACCTGGTGGCAGCCTGCCTTCGCTGCAACAACGTCAAGGGCGACCACACCCCGACCGAGATGGGCTGGAGCCTGCGCTTTGTGCCGGAGCCTCCGCGCGGCACCATCTGGCAGATCAAGGAACTGGAAAAGCCCACGCCCGCGTGGGATCCGTTCCTCCTGCCCGAACGCGCCGCCTGACCTCCGCTTTCGACGGGAGTGATCGCTGCCCCGCCTGATGGCTAGGCTGGGGGAGTGCAAGAGAACAGCCTGGTTTTTGATGCCCTGATTTTGGCCGGGGGCCGGTCCTCGCGGCTGGGCGGGGTACCCAAACAGTCCCTTGTCTTCCAAGGCCAAACGCTCTTGGAACGGGCCCTGGACGCCGCAGCCGGCGCCCGCCGCACTGTCGTCGTCGGCGACAGCGCCTTCCTGCCATCCCAAAGCACAACACCCCGCCCTGTATCCCCGGCAGCCTGGCCGGCCGACGTGCTCATCTGTCGAGAAGAGCCGCCGTTCGCAGGGCCTGCCGCTGCCATCGCGGCTGGTTTGAACACCTTGGGCGAAAATGGCGGAGCGGCCCCCTTCACCCTGGTGCTGGCCTGCGATATGCCGTTGGCCTCCGAAGCGGTGGCCGTGTTGCGGAAGGCTCTTGCCGCATCTGGAGCACGCCCCGGGGGAGGCGGAGGAGGCGGCGTGATGGCCCTGGCCGGCGACGGGAAGGTCCAGCCGCTGGCGGCCTTTTACAGCACGCCCGGGTTAAAACAAACCTGCGCGGAGTTGGCCGCACGCGACGCGTTGGTCAACGGCTCCGTCCGGGCTCTCCTTGCTAGTCTGGACGTGCAGCTTGTCACAGTCCCCGCCGGGTCCACCTCCGACGTGGATACCTGGGACGATGCTGCCGCGCTGGGGGTTGCCGCCAGGAGCCAGCGTGAATGCAAGGACCGGAGCGCGGGCGGAACTAACGTGGGAGGCAAGTCGTGAAAAGCCAGGACGAAACGCTGGAGGAATGGTGCAGGGCCCTCCTCCAGGCGTACAAGCTCGAGGACGTCCAGGTAGACATCAACGCGGTGCTGGCACTCGCCGGCGTTGCCGCCCATGCCGTTGTCCGGCCGGCCGCACCGCTTACCACCTTCATTGCCGGCTTCGCCGCAGGCCTGGCTGCCGCTCCCGGCAGGGAGCTGGACGCAGCCTCCATGGACGCGGCGCTGGCCGTTGCCCGCACCCTGGCAGCTGACTACGAGGCTGAAGCCGCCGGGACTCCCGGCGAATGACAGCAGAAGCCCAGAGCGATCCGATGGCACCGCCCGATTCCGGGCCGGAGAATGCCGGACCGGCAGAAGCCGCCGCGGAAGAAAGTGGTACGGCTGGGGCTGAATCCGGCGACACGGAGCCGGGCGAAACCGAACCAGGGCATGCCCACCACCATCACCTGGCACACACGTGGGAAGAGGCCAGGCAGGCCGCCTACGATGCGGCCACCCCGATTCCTCCCAGCCCCGTGGCCCTGCAGATCGCCTTGGGCCGGAAACTTGACCAGGACATCGTGGCCCTCCAAAACATGCCGCACTATGCGTCCTCGGCCATGGACGGCTGGGCGGTCAACGGAAGCGGTCCATGGATCCCGGTGGAGCCGGGCACCCGGCTGGCGCCGCACCAAGCCAGTCCCATTGCCACCGGCGGCCTGATTCCCGCGGGTGCCAAGGCGGTCCTACGTACCGAGAGTGCAGTCCTCGGCCGGGACGATGAGGGCCCGGTGGTGATGGTCGGAGGCAAGGCCAGGCCGGGCGAACCCCGCGCGGGCGAACACATCAGGAAGGCCGGGGAGGAAGCCCTTGAAAGGGACGTCCTGGTCAAGGCCGGGGTGGAACTCAACCCGGCACACCTGGCCCTGGCGGCACTGGCAGGCTACGACGAAGTGCAGGTCCAGGGAAAGCCGGTGGTGCGGCTGGTGCTGACCGGATCCGAGGTGGTGGAACGTGGTACCCCGGCTCCCGGCCAGGTTCGCGACACGTTCGGCCCGCAACTGCCGGCCGTCGTCGCCATGCTCGGAGGTATCCACGCAGGACAGCAGCGGATCGGCGACTCGTACGCCGAATGGCTTGCGGCGCTCGAAGACGTGCTGCCGGAGGTGCCGGACGCGCCCGACCTGCCGGCCGACGTCGTCATTACCACCGGAGGCACTGGGCGCTCAGGCACGGACCACCTCCGGCGGGCCGTTGCCGAACTCGGCGGGCGGCTCATCATCGACGGCGTGGCAATGCGGCCCGGCCACCCTGCCGTCCTGGCCGAACTGCCGGACGGACGCTTTGTCCTTGGACTTCCCGGCAACCCGCTCGCGGCCATGATGGCCCTGTCCACCGTCGGCGCACCATTGTTCGCCGCCTTGGGGCACCGCGCTATGCCCGCCGTGCAGGAAGTACCGTGCGGCACCATGATCGACGCCGATCCCGGACGCACCCGCCTGATGCCGTTCCGGCTGCTGTATGGGATGGCTTCCCCTGCGCAGCACACAGGCCCCGGCATGATGCGCGGCCTGGCAGCCGCCGACGGCGTGCTGGTGGTGCCGCCGCACGGCGTGCAGCTGGGCGAGCCGGTGCCCGCTTTCGCGCTGCCTTGGGGGCCACCCATTCCGCCGCCCAAGGAAGGGGCGGCCAAAGCCAAGCCGAGAAGCAATGCACGGGGCAGCCAGGCCAAGGGTAAACCGGCATCGAACGGGCCCGTGGACTGGAGCGCGCTCCTGGGCTGAAACTATAGGGCCGGAACCCCAAGGCCCGCGTTCGTGCGCTGGGCCGTTGGATTGTGGCCTATAGACTGCCGGCCTCTGGACTGTGGGCTTCTGGACTGTGGGTCTTGGATTGGGGCGGGCCGCGATGGTGCCATGATGGAGTAATGAACAGGCAGGGTGGAACATGGGACGCGTAACCCAGCGCCGCAAGGTGCACAAGTATGTCCTGGACGGTTCGCCGGCCGCCCTGGAGTACCCGGTCCGACACCGCGAAGACGTCCTGGCCGTCGAGGAACCGCTCGAAATCCGGTTGGGCAGGCTCTCCTACTCGGTCACCATGCGCACGCCAGGGGACGACTTTGACCTGGTGGCAGGCTTCCTGGTGTCCGAGGGGGTCATCTGGGCGCCCGAACAGTTGGTATCACTGCGTTTCTGCGCCGGTGAGGATGAAAACGGGGTCCAGACGTTCAATGTGGTGGAGGCCCAGCTGAGGCCGGACGTCCCGCTTCCCGATACCGGGCGCAAGGTCTACACCTCAAGCTCCTGCGGCATCTGCGGCACGGATTCCATCGAAGCAGTGCGGAAATCGTCCCACTTCAGCCCGCAGGCGGACCCGCTGATGGTGGACGCAAACGTCCTGGCGTCCCTGCCCGCGCTGCTGCGGAAATCCCAGCGCGTCTTTGACGATACCGGGGGCGTGCACGCGGCGGGCCTGTTCAAGATTGAGGACGACGGCGGGCCGCGGCTTCTGTGCCTCCGCGAAGACGTTGGGCGGCACAACGCAGTGGACAAGGTGGTGGGCTGGGCATTGCGCGAAGGCCTCCTGCCGCTGACCGGGACGGTCCTCCAGGTGTCCGGACGGGCATCCTTCGAACTGGTGCAGAAAGCTGCCCTTGCAGGGATCCCCGTCCTGTCCGCCGTCAGCGCCCCTTCGAGCCTGGCTGTGGAACTGGCCGAGGCCAACGGACTGACTGTGGCCGGGTTCAGCCGGGGTACCAGCTTCAACGTCTACGCCGGGGACGCGCGGATCCTGCGGCCCGAACCGGCCCTACCTGCTGCACAGGGGCCCGGTGCATAGGGGTAAGCGCATAGCGGCCTGGCGTGCGGGGCCGCCTGCGGCGCCCGAGCAGCCGGCGGATAACTGCACAAGGGGTTGGTTGCAGTGCCGCCAGCGGGTAGATTTTGTCCATCGAATGGACGCGATGATCCAGTCTCAAGCCTAAAGAGGACATATTTTGCATGACGACCGCAGGATCACGGAAGTCCGCCTGGCAAGGTTCGTGCGCGAGCGCATTGCCCCCGCCGTCTACAGCAGGTCGGTTCCGCTTGCCCTGAGCAGCTGGGAAGTTCCGGACGAACCGGTCCCCGCGCTCGACGCGATGCGGCAGGAGTTCCAGCCGCAGGAGCACGGCGCCGCCTGGGGCCGGCCGTGGGGTACCACCTGGCTGCGGCTGCAAGGCGAGGTGCCTGATTCCTGGGGCGGCGGCCCGGACACCGCAGTGGAGGTGGTGGTGGACCTGGGGTTCACCACCGAAGCGCCCGGCTTCCAGTGCGAAGGCATAGCGTGGCGGCCCGACGGCACCATCATCAAGGCCATCTCTCCCCGCAACCAGTACATCCCCCTGAAGCTGCTGGGCAGCGGAATGGCGGTGGACTTCTACGTGGAAGCGGCCGCGAACCCGGACATGGCACAGGGCTGGACCTTCGCCGCCACCCCGCTGGGCGACAAGGCAACCGCCGGGGGAGCGCCGCAGTACAGGCTCGGGAGCATCGCCATCGCTGAGCTCAACCAATGCGTGTGGGAACTCCAGCAGGACATTTGGACGCTGTCCGGGCTTATGGAACAGCTCCCGCTGGAGCTTCCCCGGCGCCATGAAATCCTCCGGGCCCTCGAACACATGATGGACGTGATGGACCCCGATGATGTTGCCGGCACCGCTGGGGCGGGACGTCAGGCGCTCGCTGGAGTCCTCGGCAGGCCGGCTTACGCGTCAGCTCACCAGTTGGTTGCCACGGGCCATGCCCACATTGACTCCGCATGGCTGTGGCCGGTCCGGGAAACCATCCGCAAATGTGCCAGGACATTCTCCAACGTGGTGGCCCTGATGGACGAAGACCCTAACTTTGTCTTCTCCTGTTCGTCCGCCCAGCAGCTGGCCTGGATCAAGGAGCTGTACCCGGAGCTGTTCAGCCGGATCCGGGAAAAAGTGCGGGCCGGACAGTTCGTCCCGGTGGGCGGCATGTGGGTCGAGTCGGACACCAACATGCCTGGCGGCGAAGCGATGGCGCGGCAGTTCGTGGAGGGCAAGGGCTTCTTCCTGGCTGAGTTCGGCGTCGAGTGCCGGGAAGCGTGGCTGCCGGACTCGTTCGGATACAGCGCTGCGCTGCCCCAGATCGTCAAGGCTGCCGGCAGCAGCTGGTTCCTGACCCAAAAAATCTCCTGGAACCAGACCAACAGGATGCCGCACCACACCTTCAACTGGGAGGGGATCGACGGCACCCGGCTGTTCACCCACTTCCCGCCCGTGGACACCTACAACTCGGACCTCAGCGGCCGCGACCTGGCGCACGCCGAGCGCAACTACCGGGACCACGGCCGCGGCTCCGTGTCGTTGGTGCCGTTCGGTTACGGCGACGGCGGCGGCGGCCCCACTCGGGAGATGCTCGCCGCTGCCGCCCGTACCGCGGACTTGGAGGGATCACCCAAGGTCAGGATTGGCTCCGCCGAGAGTTTCTTCCGGCAGGCCGAGGCAGAGTACCAGGCGCTGCCCGTGTGGGTGGGGGAGATGTACCTGGAACTGCATCGCGGTACCTACACCAGCCAGGCCCGCACCAAGAAGGGCAACCGGCGCAGCGAGCACCTGCTGCGGGAAGCGGAACTGTGGTGCGCCACGGCCGCTGTCCGGGGCGCGGGTTCTTACGACTACCCGGCCGCTGAGCTTAAGCGGCTGTGGCAGCTGGTGCTGCTGCAGCAGTTCCACGACATCCTTCCCGGGAGTGCCATCGCCTGGGTCCACCAGGACGCGGAGCGGAATTATCAAGCCATTGAAACTGCCCTCGAGGCACTGATCGGCCAGGCTGCTGCCGCGGTGCTGGGTTCCGGGGACCGGCAATTCCTGCTCAACGCAGCCCCGCATGCGAGGGATGGGGTTCCCGCGCTGGCCGCAGCTGAACCCGCGGCTCCCCAGGTACCGGCACAGGCCATGCCGGAGGACGGCGGCTTCATCCTGGACAACGGGATCATCCGGGCGGTGGTGGATTCCGATGGGCTTCTGTCCTCCCTGCGGGACCATGGCAGCGGCCGCGAAGCGATCGCTCCCGGCCAGCGCGGCAATCTGCTGGAACTGCACCGGGACACGCCCAACGAGTGGGATGCCTGGGACATCGACGAGTTCTATCGGCGCAACGTCACGCCACTGGTCCAGGCAGAGTCGGTCCGCCTTGCCAGCGAAGGCGGCAGTGCGGTGGTGGTCGTGGAGCGGACGGCCGGCACCTCGAAGCTGACCCAGCGCATCACGCTGGCGCCGGGCAGTCCCTCACTGGAAATCACCACGACCGTGGACTGGCAGGAGCGCGAGAAGCTGCTGAAACTTGGTTTCGCCCTGGATGTGCGTGCGGACCGGTCCGCTGCCGAAACGCAGTTCGGCCACGTCTTCCGGCCCACCCATACCAACACGTCCTGGGAGGCGGCGAAGTTCGAGATCTGCGCCCACCGGTGGATCCACGTGGGCGAACCCGGCTATGGCGTGGCGGTCTCCAACTCATCCACGTACGGCCACGACGTAGGCAGGAGTGTCAGGGAATCCGACGGCGGCACCACCACTACGGTTCGCCTCTCCCTGCTGCGGGCGCCGAAGTTTCCCGACCCGGGTGCTGACCGTGGCCACCACGAGCTGACGGTGTCCATCCGGCCGGGTGCCGATATCGCGGACGCAGTCCAGGAAGGTTACCGGACCAATCTGGCGCCGCGGCTGGTCACCGGCGCCTCCCCGGTGGAGCCGCTCTTCACCGTCAGCAATCCCGCTTTGGTGATCGAGGCCGTGAAGCTGGCGCAGGACGGTTCGGGGGACGTAGTGGTCCGCCTCTACGAGTCGTTGGGACAGCGCTCGGCGGGGAGCATCACGGCGAACTTCCCGGTGCGGAACGTTCTTGCAACGGACCTCCTGGAACGCGGCACTGAAGCTCCCGGGGTGGCACCAGGGGACAGCGGGGCGGAGCTCAAGCTGCGGCCGTTCCAGTTGGTGACATTGCGGTTTGCCCGGAAGTAGCGGCCCCGGAAGGCCTTTGCGTAGGTGCGGGGATTTCAGCAGCAGGGAAGTCCTTGTACCTGCCCGAAAGCTCTAGGAGCCGAGGGCCGGTAAGCTTCCGCTAAAGAGCCGTTAAACAGGCTGAGTGGGGGCGGTCCCCAACGATCCGCCACCACTCATCCCCCCAACGTGTGTAAAGGCCCCCGGGGCGGCCGGCATTTCAGAATTTATCCCCGTTCGTAAACGCCAAGCAGCCCCGCCTTCACACATTCATGATTGTTTCACATTCTAATGATTTTGTGAAAGCCAGCGAAGGTTACGTTTCGGTAGATGTCTTTTGGCGTCCCGCTCCGCGCCCGTTGACCACGCGTGCAGCCCAGATCAAGGCCAGCCCAACGACGAAACACAGGATGGCCGTGTAGTTGATCACGAACTCGATCTGGCCGAGTTCGGGCGGAATCACCGGGAAGAGCAGCGTGAGGGCAACCGCTACTCCACCCAGCGCCAACAGCCCTGCGGCGATGCGGACCAGTACCGGAAGTCGGTCCTGTGCCGCGCGCACCAGAGCCGGCAGCAGCGCCAGGGCGACGTACGCCGGGTAGGCCCGGCCTGCCGCGCCGTAATACTCAACAAGCGCAAAGTTGCGGTCGTCCTTGGCAGAGATGGCCTGGAGGCCCGCCGAGGAGCCGGCGGTGTCCATGGAGAAAAACAGTGCGACCATGACCACAGAGACAACAAGCAGGACCAGCATGCCGGTCTTTCCTGTGATGTGCCGGTGGGCGCTGTCGGCGCTGAACCCCCTGGAAATGCGGATGCCCATGAAGAAGATGACGCCGAAGATCACGAACCGCAGCAGCAGGTTGGCCAGGTTGATGCCACCCAGTGCTTGGTCGATCACGAGGTAAGGGCCCTTGATGCTTAGCAGGATGGCCAGCGTCATCGACGCGAAGATGCCGAACAGAGAGCGGTTCTCGCCGCGGAGGGTGCTGGGGATGCGGGCCACCGAGACGAGGGCGCAAACCGCCAGCGTGGTCCACTGAAGCGTCTCGATCATCCCAGGTTCTCCCATATCTTTTCTGTCTGTGCTTGGTCCTGCTCCTGCCGGCGCAGCACTTTCCCTAATGCCTGAAGCCGTTCCCCGGCCAGCGCGGTGAGCTCCCCGTCGGTGAGGCTGTCCAGGGCTGCCTGCCGCGCCCCGGGCGGCCAGCCCGCCTCCTCTTCGGTGATGATCCCCGTGGCCACCAGGCCGCCGGCCGGTCCTACCCCGGCCGCCAGTGCCGTGGCCACGGCGAGCTCAGGCGACAGCCGGTTTGCCGTCAACTGGGCAGAGTAGTTTTGCGGGGCCACCCCGGTTGAAGCCGAAACGCGGTGCCGGACCTCGCCGTCGTCAATTGCATCAACCCAGTTCTTCACCGAGGTGGGGTGCGGAGTGGGACCCAGGGCGGGGGTGGACGCTCCCCGTGCGGGCTCCATGGCCGGCCGTTCCAGGAGCGCGCGCATGAGGTCTGCGGTGGAAATCTGGCTTACCAGTTCGCTGCGCGTGGGTGGGCGCGGCGGGCCGGAAAGGACGCTGTAAGCGTCGAAACCGGCCAGCGCCGCAACAGGGTTGATGTTGTAGGCGCGGCTGACGCTGACCACGGTGCTCACGGAGACCTTGCCCCGGACCAGCTGCTGGGCGAGGGTGGTGCGCTTGATCCCCGAGACCCGGCAGACGTCAGCGGTGCTGGCATCGGGTGCGATGCTTTGCAGCCAGCGCTGGAACGCCTTGGCGGAAAGGGTCATGGAGGACTCTCTGCAGAATGGGTGGTCTGGACGATTTTACCGTGCCGCCCCGGGCAAACGTCCTGCTGGCATCGCCAGGCGCCGTATGGCCGATTTTGCCCCGAGTCCGGATTCGTCTATAGTTGATGGTCGAGCCCGTTGGTCCGTACACCCCCCAAGTCCGGACCAGCGGGTTCTTCTATGTCCAGCAGCCCCAGCGGTGCCGCGGCCCTGTTTTCGCCGCCTCTGCCGGCCGTCAATGGCTGTCCGGGCAGCGGCGAAAGGACGAATCGATGACTGCAACCCTTGTTGCCAAGGATGTCTCGGGAGGCCATGGGCACCGCGTGCTCTTTTCCGGGCTCTCGCTGACGGTGGCCCCCGGCGACGTGGTAGGTGTGGTGGGCGCGAACGGTGCTGGAAAATCGACGCTGCTGCGCCTCCTTGCGGGAGTCGACCAGCCACAGGATGGTTCCGTGAGCCTTGCCCCCTCTGATGCGTTTGTTGGCTGGCTTCCACAGGAACATGAGCGGATCCCCGGCGAAACGGTGGCCGCCTACATCGCCCGCCGGACAGGCTGCTCCGAAGCGACCGTAGAGATGGAATCCACGGCGGAAGCTTTGGGCTCAGGCGCTCCGGGAGCGGATGATGCCTATTCCCGTGCCTTTGACCGGTGGATGGCCTCCGGGGCCGCGGATTTGGACGACCGCATCCCGGCGGTGCTTGCGGACCTGGGCCTGGATGCCGGCGCCGATGCGCTGATGACGGGCCTTTCCGGCGGGCAGGCGGCACGCGTGGCCCTGGCCGCCCTCCTGTTGAGCCGTTTCGATGTGGTGCTGCTGGACGAGCCCACCAACGACCTTGACCTCGCCGGCCTGGCCACCCTGGAAAACTTCGTCACTGGGCTGCGCGGGGGCGTGGTGCTGGTCAGCCATGACCGCGAGTTCCTGGCCCGCTGCGTCACCCGCGTGGTGGAGCTGGACCTGGCGCAAAATACCGTGGCAGTTTACGACGGCGGCTACGACGCCTTCCTTGAGGAACGCGCGGTGACGCGGCGGCACGCCCGCGAGAAGTACGAGGAGTTTGCCTCCACTAAGGCCGACCTGGTGTCCCGTGCACGCACGCAGCGCGAGTGGAGCTCGCAGGGCGTCCGGAACGCGATGAAGAAGAACCCGGACAACGACAAGATCCGGCGCGCTGCCAGTACCGAGTCGTCGGAGAAGCAGGCACAGAAGGTCCGGCAGATGGAGTCGCGCATCGCGCGCCTGGACGTGGTGGAGGAGCCCCGGAAGGAATGGCAGCTGCAGTTCAGCATCGGCCAGGCACCCCGGTCCAGCGCCGTCGTCGCCACCCTCCGCAATGCAGTGGCACGCCAAGGTGATTTCACGCTGGGCCCGGTCAACCTTCAGCTCAACGGCGGGGAGCGCGTGGGCATCACTGGTCCCAACGGGGCCGGCAAGTCAACCCTCCTGCGCCTCCTGCTGGGAACTCAGGCACCGGACGACGGCGACGCCTCCATGGGTGCCTCCGTCGCCGTCGGCGAAATTGACCAGGCCCGCGGACTCCTTGACGGCCGGCTGCCGCTGGGGGACGCTGTCGAAGCGGTCCTGGCCGACTGGACGGGCGCCGATGTCCGCACGCTCCTGGCCAAGTTCGGCCTCAAGGCGGACCACACCGCGCGGAGCGTCGATTCCCTGTCGCCGGGGGAGCGGACGCGGGCAGCACTGGCGCTGCTGCAGGCGCGCGGCGTGAACTTGCTGGTGCTGGACGAACCCACAAACCACCTTGACCTGCCCGCCATCGAGCAGCTGGAAGAGGCCCTTGAAAGCTACGACGGAGCGCTGCTGCTGGTCACCCACGACCGCCGGCTGCTCGAAAATGTACGACTCGACTACCGGTGGCACCTGGACAACGGCACGGTCCAGGAGCTCCACCACACTGCAAGCCAGGAGAAATAACCATGAGCATGGACCGCGTGGCCTGGAGCTCGCTCTACAACATCAGCACCGCCAAAAGCGGCTCCAAGCCGTTCTCCAAGGAAACCCTGAAGCGGGTGCTGGCCTTCGCCGCTCCCCACAAGGGCAAGCTCATCGCCTTCGTGCTCTCCTCCATCGCTGCGGCCTTCCTGGCGGTGGCCACCCCGGTGCTCGCCGGCCAGGTGGTTGACGCCATCATCGCCAAGACCGATGCCGGTACCGTGATCTGGCTGGCGGTGCTGATCGCCATCGTGGCCGTGGCCGAAGCGGGCGTGGGGCTGCTGACCCGCTGGCTGTCCTCGACCATTGGCGAAGGCGTCATCGTGGACCTGCGCACCCGGGTCTTCGACCACGTGCAGCGCATGCCCATCGCCTTCTTCACCCGCACCCGGACTGGAGCACTGGTCAGCCGCCTCAACAACGACGTCATCGGGGCGCAGTCGGCATTCGCCGGAACCCTCTCCGGCGTCGTGAGCAATTCCGTGGCGTTGATTCTGACCCTGGTGGTGATGCTCAACAAGTCCTGGCTGGTCACCGTGCTCGCCATGGTCCTGCTGCCGATCTTCCTGATCCCGGCCCGGCGCATGGGCTCCAAACTGGCGGACCTGCGCCGCGAAGCCGCTGCGCACAACGCCGCCATGGGCACCCAGATGACAGAGCGGTTCTCCGCGCCCGGCGCTACTCTGGTCAAGCTGTTCGGCCGCCCGGACGAGGAATCCCGGGAGTTCGCTGCCCGCGCGGGCCGCGTCCGCGACATCGGCGTGCGCATGGCAATGCTGCAGTTCACGTTCGTCACGGCCCTGACCCTGGTGTCCGCGCTCGCCTTGGCGCTGGTCTATGGCCTGGGCGGCTGGCTCGCGCTGGGCGGGCAGCTCGCACCCGGGGACGTGGTGGTCCTGGCGCTGCTGCTGACCCGCCTTTATGCCCCGCTCACGGCGCTGTCCAACGCACGCGTGGAAGTCATGAGTGCGCTGGTCAGCTTTGAACGGGTCTTTGAGATCCTGGACCTGAAACCGCTTATCCAGCAGAAGCGGGACGCCGTGCCGGTTCCTGCCGGGCCCGTGTCCGTGGAGTTCGACAACGTCCGGTTCGCCTACCCCTCGGCGGACAAGGTCTCCCTTGCCTCGCTGGAGGAGGTCTCCACCCTCGACACCCGTGGCGGCGAGGAAGTGCTGCACGGCGTCAGCTTCCGGGTGGAACCGGGACAGACAGTGGCCCTGGTGGGCTCCTCGGGTGCAGGCAAGTCCACCATTGCCCAGCTTCTGTCACGGCTTTACGACGTCGACTCGGGCGCCGTGCGTCTTGGCGGCACCGTGCCCGGGACCGGGCTGGACGTCCGGGACGCCACCTTCGATTCGCTGCGGGACACGCTGGGCATGGTCACCCAGGACGGCCACTTGTTCCACGAGACCATCGCCTCCAACCTCCGTCTGGCACGGCCCGACGCCACCGATGAGGACATGTGGGACGTCCTGCGGCAGGCCCGGCTGGAGACCATGATCAGGTCCCTGCCGGACGGGCTGGAAACTGTGGTGGGGGAGCGCGGCTACCGGCTTTCCGGCGGTGAACGCCAGCGGCTGACCATCGCACGGCTCCTGATCGCCCAGCCCCGTGTCGTCATCCTCGATGAGGCCACCGCGGCACTGGACTCCACGAACGAAGCCGCCGTGCAGGCGGCCCTGGGCGCGGCACTTGAAGGACGGACCGCCGTCGTGATTGCACACCGGCTCTCCACGGTCCGCGCGGCCGACGCCATCCTGGTGGTGGAGGGCGGCCAAATCGTGGAACGCGGTACCCATACGGAACTGTTGGCAGCCGGCGGCCGCTACGCGGAGCTGTACCGAACCCAGTTTGCCGAGGCCACCGCTGTGGCGGAAGAGGCTGTCCCGGAGTTCTAGGCCTGTGGCGGCCCTGTTAGACGGCCCTCGACGCCAGCAGGGGCAGGATGTGGTCCGTCAGCAGCGGCGCCAGGTCCTGCGGGAAGTCCGAGCCCTCGGCGGGTCCGGTGATGTCCAGCCAGCGGATTTCCGCGATTTCGGCAGCGGGGGTGGCCTGCCAGGTGCCCGGGGCCAGGAACACGGTGGCTTCGATGTCCGTGGCGGCCTCGTTCGCGGCGTCGGCGAGCCAGACCCCCATGAGCTCAAGTTCCTGCGGGTGCAGGACGATTCCCACTTCTTCGGCGAGCTCGCGGGCGGCGGCCTGGACGGCAGTTTCACCTGGTTCCGGTTTGCCGCCGGGGTGCATGAACATGGCCGTTCCCCGTTTCCGTACGGTCAGGAGCCGTCCGGCGTCGTCGAAGACACAAACGGCGGACACCACGATCCGGTCTCTCACCCGGGGAGCCTTTCCAGGTGGGAGACCAGCAGCAGGTCCTTGCGTGGGCCCGTGACGTCCCAGCTGTAGCTGAACCCGTCGGGGCCCTGGCGGGTGTAGGACACCCGGTAGGTGTCAGGATCGCACCAGTGCGAGTCCAGGCTGGCGTCAGGGGTGAAGCTCATGCGATGGAACGGCCTGCCGTCGGGGAAGAACACGTCCAGCGCGTCCGCCTGGGCTCCGGGCCTCAGGACGTACGCCCGCGAGGCGGGGCCGGTGAAAGCAGGCCAGCGCATGGTGCCTTCCTCATGAAGGTCCAGGCCGCCGTCGTCCGTTGGCGTGAAAAGGACGACGCCGGAAAAGGTTCCGCGGGTGCCGTCCGACCTGTCCAGCAGGTCCCGTTCCACTTGCCAGCGGCCTGGCAGCCCATACTGCGTTTGTTGGCTGCCCAGGAGGTAGGCGCGGAGGCTGGGCTCCGGGGAAGGAGAGTTCAAGTGCCCTCGATTGGAATCGAACCAACGACACCGGCTTTAGGAGAGCCGTGCTCTATCCACTGAGCTACGAGGGCGCGCATCCGGTGATTCGGCAGGGCCGGTCCGTCCGGACACGGTTACAAGCATACAAGGTGCGGGGGCGTACTACGCTCAAGGCATGAGTCCAGCCCCAACTGCCGCTCCTGCCGTTGCATTCATCCCGAACGTTGCGTCCACCCGGCATTACATCGGGGCATGGGCTGTTTTGAGCGTCCTGCAATATTTCCTTGCGGAGGCAGTGGTGGCTGTGGCCTGGGCAGGGCCCCGTCCGTACGATCTGCGGACCGGGTACATCAGCGACCTGGGCGCGCTCCACTGCGGCATCTATTCCGGCCGGGATGTCTGCTCGCCCTTGAACTGGCTGATGAACGGCTCGTTCGTGCTCCAGGGCCTCGGGCTGTTGCTCGGGGCGGTGCTGCTGACCTCGGGGCTGCTGCGCGTGGCGGCCCGGCCCGGTACCGGGGTGGACTGGCGCCGCCGGAAGCCATGGCTTGCAGCGGCGGCGGTCCGACTGCTCACCGGAGCCGCCGGGGCCGGAACGGTGCTGGTGGGGCTGGTCCCTGAGGACGCGGGCTCGCCGTGGCACTACACCGGCGCCATCGTCTATTTCATAACCGGCGGAGCCGCCCTGCTGGTGCTGGGAATCCTCTGGCTGGGTAAGACCCCGATGGCATGGTTCCTCGTGGTGTGCGGCTGCGTCTCACTGGCGGCCACAGCAACCGGAGGCCTCACGCACATGGACGTGCCCGAACCTGGAACGCTGGAGCGGCTCATGGGTTATCCGGTAACCGTGGGCATGGCCGCCGCAGGGTTGGTCATCGCGCAGCGCGTGCACCGGCACCGGAAGGAACGACGGGAGGCGGCGGCCGCAAAGACGGCTGCTGTTTAGCGCTCTTTCCGTTCGCGGCTGTTGAGAAACACGGCCGCGGCCCCGGCCAGGAGGCTCAGCACTAAAAGCACCCAGCCTGCAACGGTGAGGCCGGACGCCAAGGCAACCTGGCCGGCGTCGGGACCCGGCGTGCCCATCATGGCGTCAATGGCCACGTTGCCCCACAACCGGACCACGACGAACAGCATGGGGAGAGCCCAGAGGGCCCACCGCAAGGCTTTCTTCGCCACGTTGGTGCCGATGAGCAGCAGCCACGTGAAGCCGAAAATCAGCGGGAAGAGCGTCCCGGCGGTCTTGTGGACGTAGCTCAGCTGGCCCAGGGCGTCGCCGTTCATGACTCCCTGCAGCCGGCCGATGTAGGCGGCGTCGAACCCGCCCACCAGTGAATCCGGCATGGCCATATCTTGGGAGAGCTGCGTCATCTGGCTCAGGGTCAGCAGGTGCAGGTACCAAAACAGGAACAGGCTGGCCACCACACCCGCAATGACGATCAGGTTGCTGTTGCCTTGCGCTTTCTGCGGAGTACGCGAAGTGGTGGGATTGACCACCGGTGGCAGGTGATGCTGCGGGACGGCAGCGTTGGCGCCGTGCTTCTTGATCCGCTGGGCAGGGGTTTTGGCCATGGCACCATTATCCCGCCCCATAAACTGAACCCATGACCACTGGCCGACACAGCGCAGCTGTTCTTGACCCCTCATTGGATGACTACGAATTGGCGGCAGCGCTGGTCCGGGAAGCCGGACAGCTGGCCCTCCTCATGCGCATGGCTGGACTGGAGTCGGAACAAAAAACGTCCGTCTCCGACGTGGTCACTGAGGCTGACCATGCTGCCGAGGCCTACGTTCTGGAGCAGTTGCGGCGCTGCCGGCCGGATGACGGCATTCTTGGCGAGGAAGGGGCTTCCGTCCAGGGCACCAGCGGGCGTACCTGGGTAATCGACCCCGTGGACGGCACTTACAACTTCCTGCACGGTTCCACCTACTGGTGTTCAGCCCTCGCCCTCAAGGACCGCCGCGGCGTGCTGCTGGGCGCGGTTTTCCAGCCTGAGGAGGACAAGTTGTGGCTGGGCGGACTTGACCGGCCTGCCACCTTGAATGGCGAAGCACTGACCTCGTTTTCTGCTGGCGGTGGCAGGCGCAACACCACCGGTGTTGCCGAACTCGGTGCGGCCACCTACATCCACCCCACCTGGCTGATGGACCCCATGTGTGCCATGCCGTGGCACGCTGCGGCCACCTCCGCGGCGTCCCTCCGAATGCTCGGCTCGGGCTCCTGCGACCTGGGTCGGGTGGCGGACGGGCAGCTGGGGTGCTGGTTCCAGCACAGTTGCCCGGAGTGGGACTGGCTGCCCGGCAAGGCAATTGTCCTTGCTGCCGGCGGTGCCGTGGACACCGTCCGGGTCAACGGGCTCGAGTGGTTCATAGCAGGAGGAACGACGGCGGTGCGTGAGTTGCGTGCCGCCCTCGAGTCAGGCTCGGTGGCCTAGGTGTATTGACCTGAGAGGTTGGTGACGCGGCTGGCCGGTGGCTGACCGTTGAGTGAGGTGTGGCCTCGATGATGATTGTAATGATGGAGCCAGTCGGCGAAAGCGGCAACACGCTCGGCCTCGGAGGCGTAGGGACGGGCGTAGGCCCATTCGTCGAGCATGGTGCGGTTGTAGCGCTCGACTTTGCCGTTTGTCTGAGGCCTGTAGGGGCGGGTGCGTTTGTGCTTGATGTCCGGGCCCAGAGCGTCTTTGAATGCGTAGGAGCGGTAGCAGGATCCGTTATCGGTCAGGACCCGTTTGACAGTGATCCCGTGGGACTCGAAGTAGGCATTGGCGCGTTCCCAGAATCCGGCCGCAGTGTCCTTTTTCTCATCGGTCAGGATCTCCGTGTAGGCGAGCCTGGAGTGATCATCGACGGCGTTGTGCAAGAAGGCGTGACCCGGTCTCCGGTTCGCCGCGGTACCGGTCTTGTTCCGGTTTCCGGCGGCCCTGCCGACACTGCGGTGTCCGCCGCCGTCAGGGATCCGTCCAAGTTTCTTGATGTCGACGTGGACCAGGTCCCCGGGGCTGTGGTGCTCGTACCGGCGAATCACCCGGCCCGTGGCCCGGTCCATCCACGCCAGCCTCGCCAGCCCAAACCGGGACAGCACCCGGTGCACCGTGGAGGGGTGAATGCCCAGCAGATAGCCGATCCGTGCCGGGCCCCAGCGCCGGTTGACTCTGATCGCGACGATCCGCCGCTCCCGCCGCGTGGAGGTCCGACGCGGGGAGTTGATGGGCCGGCTGGAACGATCACCCGTCCCGTGCTCCCCGTGCTCCCGGTAACGGGCCGCCCACCGCGCTGCGGTCGTCACCGACACCTGGAACCGCTCAGCAGCACGGCGCAGCGGCCACCCGTCATCGACGATGCACCGGGCCAGCCGGAGCCGTCCCTTCGGCGTCAGAAGCGCGTTAGCATGGGACATTGAAGACCTCCTTGTGGATCGGACTCTTAGACAAGCCCCACTCCACTTGGAGGTCTTCTTTTTGTCACCTAACCACGCCGCATGTTCCTAACCTCCGTGGTCAATACACCTAGGCGTCACCAGCGCGCTGCCGGCGGCTGCGCCGGGGAGTGGTGGTGCGGTGGAGTGGTACGTGTGGCCTGTTGGGGTGGTGGTTGCCACGGTGTGGCGAGGGCCGGGGACGGGTTTGGCGGTCCAGCCCGGTGTTTCCTTGGCGTGGTTGCAGGCTTCGCAGAGTCCTTGGCCGTTGCCGGTGGTGGTGGGGCCGCCGCTGTGCCAAGGCCTGATGTGGTCGTGGTGCCTGATCGGGGCGTCGCAGTACGGGGTCCGGCACGTATCGTCCCGGACCTGGAGGAAACGCTTCAAACCCGCCGGGAACAACCGGGCTTTGGAGTCCATCGCCACCAATTCACCTGTGCCGGGGGCGGTGTAGAGCCGGCGGATCCAGAGATTCAGGTTGTGACGGCCGGACGCGTCCACGGTGGCCTCGCCAGCGGCTTCAGGGGTGGCCGGAGAACCAAGGTTGCCGGGGCCGGGGGCTGTTACCGGCATTCGCATTGACGAACCAGCGAGGGCGAGTTCCCTTGCCCATGCCGCCGGGATGATGCCATAACCGGGCAGCCGTGCGGGTTCGGCATCGGCTTGGAGGGGGGTGCGGTCTGTCATGACGAGCTGGACCTCCACGCCGCTGATCCCGCCGGGGGTCCCGGTGACCCTCTCGACGAGGGTGTCTGCCATGACCTGCCCCCGCGACCTCTCATCCCCTTCTGAGCGTGCTGTGTCGGCATCCCGGGCCAGTGCCGCGTAGGCGGCCACCCCCTGTGAGACGGGGAGCAGGGCGGTCAGGTACGTCATGGTGTCCGGGGCCGGGCGCAGGCTCACGCTGCGTTCCGTGACCGCGTGTGCAGCACGCTTCGCGACCGAGGCGGGGTCGCGCCGGTAGGCGGCGGCGCGGACGGCGGCGGTGATGGCTTTGTCGCCCATGCCGTCGAGGGCGCCGGTGTCGGCGGCGAGTTCCTCATCCACCCCGGCCCGGTCCTCGGGGGAGAGGCAAATGGTTTCCTTCACGATCAGCGTGGCCCGCCACGCATTCAACAAACCACTTCGAAACGCAGCGGAGGTGTGCGGCATGCCGGTGAGGGTTTTGGCCATGCCCAGCAGCCGGGAGCCCTTCGCGGGGGACTCGCGCCGGGCCAGCGCGATCTGCGCCGCCACCCCGGCACCCTGCTCATCGGCTGGGACCCCGCCCGCGGCCTGCCCACGCCGCTGATCGGCGTCGAAAGCCACAGCAAGCCCCGCCTGCCGGGCACCCGCCACGCACTTCAGGTCCTCCAGACGGCGCATCTGGTCCATCATTCCCGCGTCATCAGTAGCCAACGGAACACGGGCCAACAGGCTGAGGACATCACCAATGGAAGGCGCAGCAGGCGGCAATGGATCGGCTTCCCTGGCAGTTTGATCGACTGCGGGGGACTGAAGCGCACCAGCAGCCAGGAGTTCATTAGGCTCCGCCCCTAGCACTGCCGCCGTCCCCAAAACCGCTCCCATATAAAGAGTCTTCCACCAGGGTCTGACATGGGCACTTACCTTTCTGCCTATGTGGATAGAGGCTGTAATCCACAGGCTGGAAGGCGTTGTCGGTCCCACCGCCTAGACTTGTAGGCACCATGGATATGTTGTTTGACCCGTACTCTGACGGACCGTTCAAGGCCGCTCCTGCCGCCACCGCCCGCACCAGGACGGGGCCGGAGGGCGTTGCCACCGCGGCCGGACCGGGCGGAATGCCGGTTCCCGGCATGGATGGGCAGCACCAGGCCGGCGGCTGGCAGCAGGCCAACCAGGACCGCGGGAACCGGCACGATGCCGGCGGCCACCATGGCCGCCGCCTGGATGCCGCCCAGTTGCTGGAGGGACTGAACCCACAGCAGGAGGAAGCGGTCAAGCACGGCGGCTCGGCGTTGCTGATCGTCGCCGGTGCCGGATCGGGCAAGACACGTGTCCTCAGTAACCGGATCGCTTACCTGATCGCCACGGGACGTGCCCATCACGGCGAGATCCTGGCCATTACGTTTACCAACAAAGCCGCCGCGGAGATGCGGGAACGCATCGAGGCCCTGGTGGGCGGGCGCGCAAAGATCATGTGGATCTCCACGTTCCACTCGTCCTGCGTCCGGATCCTCCGGCAGGAAGCTGCCAACGTCGGGTTGAAGTCGAACTTTTCCATCTACGACTCCGCCGACTCGCTGCGGCTGGTCACCCAGGTGTCCAAGGGGCTGGACCTGGACCCCAAGAAGTTCGCGCCCAAGGCCATCCAGCACAAGATTTCCGCGCTGAAGAACGAGCTGGTCGACGCTGATTCCTTTGCCTCGGCAGCCAACTACAACGACCCCTTCGAACACGCGGTGGCAGACGTCTACAAGGGCTACACCCAGCGCCTCCGACAGGCCAATGCCATGGACTTCGACGACCTCATCGCCGAGACCGTCTACATGTTCCGCGCCTTCCCGGCGCTGGCTGAGTCTTACCGCCGCCGGTTCCGCCACGTCCTGGTGGACGAGTACCAGGACACCAACCACGCCCAGTACGCGCTTGTGCGGGAGATCGTGGGCGAGGGCCCCGGAGCTTCGGAACTCACCGTGGTGGGCGACTCGGACCAGTCCATCTACGCGTTCCGCGGCGCGGACATCCGCAACATCGTGGAGTTCGAAAAGGACTACCCGGAAGCCCGCACCATCAAGCTGGAGCAGAACTACCGCTCCACCCAGAACATCCTTAGCGCCGCCAACTCCGTGATCTCGCGCAACCCCAACCGGCCCGAAAAGCGGTTGTGGACTGCCGAGGGTGAAGGCCACAAGATCATCGGGTACGTCGGCGAGAACGAGCATGACGAAGCGCAGTTCATTGCCAAGGAGATCGACCGGCTCCAGGACGAGGAGAACCTCCGCCCTGGTGACGTCGCCATCTTCTACCGCACCAACGCCCAGTCCCGCTCCATCGAGGACGTGTTGGTGCGCGTGGGTCTGCCCTACAAGGTGGTGGGCGGCACGCGCTTCTACGAACGCAAGGAAATCAAGGACGCCCTTGCTTATTTGCGGGTCCTGGTAAACCCGGACGACGACGTCAACCTCCGCCGGGTGCTGAACGAGCCAAAGCGCGGCATCGGCGACCGCGCCGAAGGAGCCGTCGCCGCCCTGGCAGAGCGGGAGCGCACGTCCTTCATGGCGGCCGCCCGCCGTGCGGACCAGGCGCCCGGCATGGCGACCCGTTCCGTCAACGCCGTCCTGGGCTTCGTGAAAATGCTGGACGACCTTGCCGAGGTAGCCGCCGGGTCCGGGGCTGCCGCAGCACTCGAAGCCGTCCTGGAACAGACCGGCTACCTTGCCGCCCTCAGGTCCAGCACGGATCCACAGGACGAGTCCCGTGTGGAGAACCTGGCCGAACTCGTGGCCGTGGTGCGCGAGTACGAACAGGAAAACCCGGAAGGGTCGCTGGCCGCGTTCCTGGAGCAGGTCTCCCTGGTGGCGGACGCCGACCAGATCCCGGATGCCCCCGGCGCAGACATTGACGAAGCCGTGGCCGAGGCCAAGCGCCTGGGCGTGGTGACGCTCATGACCCTGCACACCGCCAAGGGCCTGGAATTCCCGGTGGTCTTCCTCACCGGCATGGAGCACGGGCTCTTCCCGCACCAGCGCTCCGCCACGGACCCCAAGGAACTGGCGGAGGAGCGCCGGCTGGCCTACGTGGGGCTCACGCGTGCCCGCAAGCGGCTGTACGTCACCCGGTCCGAGGTCCGCAGCATGTGGGGCCAGAGCCAGTACAACCCCGCCAGCCAGTTCCTGGAGGAAATCCCCGCCGAGCTCCTGGAATGGAAACGCGAGGGAACCAGCAGGCAGGCCGGCGGGTGGGGCGGTGGCTCCATTGGATCCGGCCGTTACAGCGGGTCCTTCTGGGGAGCCGGAACGGCCCGTGGCGCAGCGGCTGATTCATCGGCCGGCTTCAACGCCGATGTTCCGGCTTTCATCGCCAAGAACCGGGTGCAGCCGCAGAAGGAAATCATCGCCGTCAGCGTGGGGGACAAGGTCAACCACACCAGCTTTGGCAACGGGACCGTCCTGGCGCTTGAAGGGGTCGGGGACAAGACCGTAGCCAAGGTCAAGTTCGACGTCGGCGAGAAGCGGCTGCTGCTCCGGTACGCGCCGCTGACCAAGCTGGACGCCTAGGAGACATTCCTGCCCCTGCCGCGCCCATACGCGGCGTGCCCGGCACGCGCTATGTACCCGGGCAGGCGTCGGCGATGAGCCTTCGGGCCATGTCTACGGCGCGCGTTCCGTACGTTCCACCGTCGAGGACGGCTGCCGTGGCGTAGGCTCCGTTGAGGACGATGAGGAGTTCCTCGGCGATCCGGTCGGGGTCCTCCGCCCCGCCTTCAACGGCGAGGGAGCAGAACCAGTCGCGGACCTGTTGCTTGTGGGTCACTGCCACCAAGTGGGCAGGGTGCTCTCCTTCGGGAAACTCAGTGTTGGTATTCAGCATGGGGCATCCCCGGTAGCTGCTGCCGGCGCAGTCCGTGGCGAGTACTTCGAAGACGGCGATGAGCTTGGCACGTGGATCCGCGTGTTCTCCGGCAGCCCCGCGCATGCGTTCAAACCAGGCGTCCGCGCGGCCTTCGACGTAGGCGGTGGCGAGGGCGTCCTTGGTGGGGAACTGGCGGTAGACAGTCGCGTTGCCAACTCCGCAATCCTTAATGACCGTATCCATCCCCACGGCCCTGATGCCCCGCGTGTAAAACAGGCGCGTAGCCACGGCGAGAATGTTGCGGCGGTTCTCCTCGCCCGTCCTGCGCGCCATGAAACCACTCCTTTTAGATTTCGGGGATGTCTACTTGCTTCAGTTTGACAGACGGAACGATCCGTCACAAGCTTGAGAACGATCCGTCACATTCATTTGGACACTACCCGACAAGAAGCAGGAGAAGATGATGAAGGCTGCAGTACTTGGAACAGGCATGGTCGGCCGGACCATCGCCGCACGCCTTGCTGAGCTCGGTCACGCCGTAACCATGGGCACCCGCGATCCGGAGGCAACGCTGGCCAGGAGCGAGGCCGACGCGATGGGAACGCCGCCCTTCGCCGCCTGGGCCGATCAGCGCCCCGCCATCAGGGTTGCCGGCTTCGCAGACGCCGCCATGGGGGCGGAACTCATCGTCAACGCCACCAACGGCGGCGCGTCACTCGAGGTGCTCGGCCAAACCGGGCCGGAAAATCTCGACGGCAAAATCATCCTCGACATCGCCAACCCCCTCGACTTCAGCAACGGCATGCCCCCGACCCTGTTCGTCAAGGACACTGACTCGTTGGGTGAGCAGATCCAGCGCGCTTTTCCAGCAGCGCATGTGGTGAAGGCGCTCAACACCATGAACGCGGACCTCATGGCCCGGCCGGAACAGTTGGCCGATCCCGGCACGGTTTTCGTATCCGGCAACGATGCCGAGGCCAAGGCCATCGTCAGTGGCCTGCTGAAGGACTTTGGCCACCAGGATGTCATCGACCTCGGCGACATCACTACGGCGCGTGGCACCGAAATGCTCCTGCCCGTCTGGCTCCGCCTTTGGGGCGCCCTCGGAACACCCGCGTTCAACTTCAAGATCGTCCGCTGACCCAACACTGAGAGGAGCGCCGCCCTCCAATGACCACCTACCGCACTCTCGTTGTCGTCGCCCATCCGGACCTCGCAGGATCCCGCATCACCGCCGACCTCGCTGACGCCATCAAAGATCTTGACGGCGTCACTGTCCGCGACCTCGCATCCACATATCCGGACCGGCACATGGACGCCGGGCGGGAGCAGGAACTCCTTCAGCAGCACGACCTCGTCGTGCTGCTGTTCCCTTGGCACTGGTATTCCGTTCCCGGCCTACTAAAGGAGTGGATGGACCAAGTGCTGACGCATGGATTCGCCTACGGTGCCGGCGGTGATGCCTTGCATGGCAAGCGACTGCAGTTGGTCACCTCAACCGGTGGGCCCGAATCCTCCTATGCGCCGACGGGGCATAGCCGTTTCACCATGTCGGAGTTGCTGCGTCCCTTGGAGGCGACCGCGCACCTTTGTGGCCTCGAAATGGCCGAACCCCTCATTTTGCACGGGGCTTCCCGGGCGACACCCGCGGAACTGGCGGCACACGCCCAGCGCTTCCGGAACCTGCTTTCGCCCGTGCCTGCAGCCCTAGGTGTACTGCCCAGGCAGGTTGGTTAAGCGGCTGATGGGCGGGTGGCCTCCGATTGCGGTGTGGGGCCTGTGGTGATTGTAGTGGTGCAGCCATGCCGGGAGGGCGTTTCTGCGGGCTGATTCCGTAGCGTAGAAGCGTTTGAATGCCCACCCGTCGGCAAGGGTTCGGTGGAAACGTTCAATCTTGCCGTTGGTCTGCGGCCGGTAGGGTCGGGTCTTCTTTGCCCTGATGTCCAGCTCCCGGCAGGCGTCGCGCCAGAGATGTGATTTGTAGGCCGCCCCGTTGTCAGAGAGAACCCGTTCCACGGTGACGCCGCGGGCAGCGAACCAGGACACAGCCCTTTGCAGGACTGCTACTGCGGTGGCTGCCGTTTCATCGCCGTGGATCTCGGCGTAGGCGACCCTGGAATGGTCGTCGATGACCGTGTGCACGTAGGCGGTCCCGATCAGCGGGTTGCGGTGTTTGCTGCGGGGCTTTGAGGGAGTCGCAGCACGGTTCTGTTTGCCTTGCTGCCGGCCGACGTAGCGCCAGCCGCCGCCGTCGGGGATGTTGCCGAGCTTCTTCACATCGACGTGGATCATCGCTCCGGGAGTCTCGTGTTCGTAGCGGCGGATGACTTCTCCGGTGCGCTTGTCCACGTGATGAAGGCGGTTCAGCCGGCACCGGACCAGGACCGCGTGCACGGTCGAGGCCGGCATGGCCAGCTTCGCCCCGATCGCGACCGGTCCCAGCCGTTGCTTCCAGCGCAGGTGCACGACTTTGCGCACCAGCTGCTGCGGCGTCCGGTTGGCCACCCGGTACGGGCGGGAGGACCTCTCAGCCATACCGGCCTCACCCATCGCGGCGTAACGGGCCGCCCACCGTTTCGCGGTCGGCCAGGAGCAGTTGAACTGCTCGGCAGCCCGGGATACTGGCCAGCCGTGGTCCACGATCAGACGCGCGACGCGCAAACGTTGGCGCGGAGTCAAAGCGGCATTAGCGTGGGACATGAGGACCTCCTGGTCGCTGCAGCGGTTGTCTAAGCAACTCCACTGTGCAACCGGAGGTCCTCACCTTTGGGTCAACGACTCCAGCGAGTCATCACATTCACCCAACCAACGTCCCTGGGTAGTACACCTAGGGGGCTAGGCACGCGAAGCCCCAGCCCTGCAATGCGGTCGGCGGAAGACTCCGGGGCGCCTCCGGTCGAGGGGTGGCGGGGCATAATTGAGGCCATGCGACGGACTGTATGGGGGATGCTCGCCGCCCTTTTCCTAATCACTGCCACAGGCTGCAGCGTGACCACGAGGGACCCCGGCTACGTCCCGCCGGCCCCGCTGAAGCCCGTGGAACAGTTGGAGAAGGCGCCGCTGGTTGACGCGAAGGCGTTCTCCAGCGGCACCGACGTCCTGTCCTTCATCACTGCGGACCGGACCGTCGCCTGCTCACTCACGTCTGCACGTGGGGAGCACCTGAACCTGCCCTATGAGCAGAACCGCTACACCGACTCCGCCAACAACAAGCTGCCGATTGTTCCCGTGGCGCACTGCGAGCTGGCCACCTACCCGGCACCGCAACCAGGCGACATCAAGGACGACTGCGCCAAAACCCACCTTGGCTACCTGGGCGGAGTGGCGCTGGTGACCCCGGACAGTGCCCGCTACGGGGAGTGCCGGTCCGGCGTCACATCCATGGAAGCAGCCTATGGACCCAAGGGAACCAAAGCCGGGCCCTTGGCGCAGCTGCCCGTGCTCGCGGACGGGCAGAACCTCGAACGCAACGGGCTGCGCTGCTCGGCCTACAACGGGGGCGTGGCATGCGGAAACGTCTCCGCCGGCGTCGGATTCTTCGTTTCAACCGAACGTTACGAACTCATCCGGGGACCGGTCAAAAGCAGTCCCGATGCTCAGCCGGATGCCCCAAAAACCCCGTAAATCCGCGGTTTTTCTACGTTCCATAGAATAGTGTGCTTACTCACATAAGAGGTAGTCTGGGACGGCCCGGTCCCTCCAAAGGACTAGAGTTCCCCATGGAGCATTACGCCGCGTGGCTCGTTTCCAGACAGGCCGCCGGTGCGTGCAATCCGCAGCGCGGTCATCGTCTTTTCGATGGTGTCCGACTGTACCGAAACTACTTCGACGTAGAAGGACACTAAACCGTGGACCTGTTTGAATACCAGGCGCGCGATATGTTCGAGGCGCACGGTGTACCCGTGCTTGCCGGCATCGTGGCGTACACCCCAGAAGAAGCAAAGGCAGCTGCCGAGAAGATCGGCGGCGTTACCGTTGTCAAGGCACAGGTCAAGGTAGGCGGCCGCGGCAAGGCCGGCGGCGTCAAGGTCGCAAAGTCCGCCGACGAGGCATTTGAGCACGCCTCCAACATCCTGGGCATGGACATCAAGGGCCACACCGTCAAAAAGGTGATGATTGCCCAGGGTGCGGACATCGCCGAGGAATACTACTTCTCCGTCCTGCTGGACCGGGCCAACCGCAACTACCTGGCCATGTGCTCGGTTGAAGGCGGCATGGAAATCGAACAGCTCGCCGTCGAACGCCCCGAAGCGCTGGCCAAGATCGCCATCGACCCCGCCGTGGGCATCGACCAGGCCAAGGCCGACGAAATCGTCGCAGCTGCCGGTTTCGCCGAGGAACTGCGCGGCCAGGTAGCCGGCGTCATCCTCAAGCTCTGGGACGTCTTCAAGAAGGAAGACGCCACCCTGGTAGAGGTCAACCCGCTGGTCAAGACCGGCAACGGCGACATCCTGGCCCTTGACGGCAAGGTCTCCCTGGACGAGAACGCTGACTTCCGCCACCCCAAGCACGCACAGCTTGAGGACAAGGACGCAGCTGACCCGCTTGAGGCCAAGGCAAAGGCGCAGGACCTCAACTACGTCAAGCTGGACGGCGAAGTAGGCATCATCGGCAACGGCGCCGGCCTGGTCATGTCCACCCTCGACGTCGTCGCCTACGCCGGCGAGAACCACGGCAACGTCAAGCCCGCCAACTTCCTGGACATCGGCGGCGGAGCCTCGGCAGAGGTCATGGCCGCAGGCCTGGACGTCATCCTGGGTGACGAGCAGGTCAAGTCCGTGTTCGTCAACGTCTTCGGCGGCATCACCGCCTGTGACGCCGTCGCCAAGGGCATCGTCGGCGCACTGGCCGAGCTGGGCAGCTCCGCCAACAAGCCGCTGGTAGTCCGCCTCGACGGCAACAACGTCGAGGAAGGCCGCCGCATCCTCACCGAGGCCAACCACCCGCTGGTTACCCTGGCCGCCACCATGGACGAGGGCGCCGACAAGGCCGCCGAGCTCGCCAACGCAGCGAAGTAAAGGGACGCACCATGTCTATTTATCTGAATAAGGACTCCAAGGTCATCGTCCAGGGCATCACCGGCGGCGAAGGCACCAAGCACACCGCGCTGATGCTCAAGGCCGGCACCAACATCGTTGGCGGCGTCAACGCCCGCAAGGCCGGTACCACGGTCCTGCACGGTGACAAGGAAATCAACGTCTACGGCACCGTCAAGGAAGCCATGGCTGAAACCGGCGCCGACGTCTCCATCGTCTTCGTGCCGCCGGCATTCACCAAGAACGCCGTCGTCGAAGCCATCGAGGCCGGCATCGGCCTGGTCGTGGTCATCACCGAAGGCGTGCCCGTCCAGGACTCCGCCGAATTCTGGGCCCTGGCCCAGTCCAAGGTGGACGCCGATGGCAACCAGGTCACCCGCATCATCGGCCCGAACTGCCCCGGCATCATCACTCCCGGCGAAGCGCTGGTTGGCATCACCCCCGCCAACATCACCGGCAAGGGCCCCATCGGCCTGGTCTCCAAGTCCGGCACCCTGACCTACCAGATGATGTACGAACTGCGCGACCTGGGCTTCTCCACCGCCATCGGCATCGGCGGCGACCCCATCATCGGCACCACCCACATCGACGCCCTGGCCGCGTTCGAGGCTGACCCCGAGACCAAGGCCATCGTCATGATCGGCGAGATCGGCGGCGACGCTGAAGAGCGCGCGGCCGACTTCATCAAGGCCAACGTCACCAAGCCGGTCGTCGGCTATGTGGCCGGCTTCACCGCTCCCGAAGGCAAGACCATGGGCCACGCAGGCGCCATCGTCTCCGGCTCGGCCGGTACCGCCCAGGCCAAGAAGGAAGCCCTCGAAGCTGCCGGCGTGAAGGTTGGCAAGACGCCTTCCGAGACCGCCAAGCTGCTCCGCGAGGTCTACTCAGCCCTCTAGCAGTACGCACGGCGCGGGGCCACCCCAGGCCCGGTCCCTCCCGGGGACCGGCACGGGGAGGCCCCGCGTTTGCTGTTTAACAAGCGTCCGCATGGAACGACGACGGCGGGCGGCGGGTGAACGGGCGCGTCGAGTAATGTTGAGGAAGGCAAATTCAGGGGCGCCGTGCGTGCCCAGGCAGGGGAAAGACGATGGCAGAAAAGCGACGCACCCTGGTCGACGCCGTCGTGGACAAAGTCCTTGAGCACATCCTCAGCGGAGAGATTAAGGCCGGAGACGCCCTGCCGCCCGAGGCAGATATCGCCAAGGATTCCGGGGTCAGCAGGCTGACGGCCCGTGAAGCCATGAACGTCCTGAAGGCCCAAAACGTGGTCTACGTAAAACGCGGGCTCGGCACATTCGTCAATCCTCCCGAACGATGGACCGGCATGGACGCCATTATGCAGGCGGCCTCCAGGGGAGTGGCCTCCGACCAGGTAGCACTGCGGCTGCTGGAAGTCCGCCGCATGGTGGAGACCGGAGCTGCTGAACTGGCCGCCTCCCGGCACAGGCCCGCCGACCTCGCCGCCCTGCAGGAAAGCGTGGACCGGATGGAAGCGGCGCACCAAATTGGGGACGTGGATGCCCTCACCGTGGCGGACATCGCCTTCCACGACACAGTCCTGCGCGCTTCCGGCAACCCCTTCGTGCCGGCCCTGCTGGGCCAGTTGTCCACACTGCTGTATGCCATGCGGCGGGAGACCTCGGCGTTCCCGGATGTGCAGCGCCACGCCATCCACCACCACAAGATGGTTCTGGCTGCCATTGCCGCCGGCGATCCTGCCACTGCCCGTTCCACCATGGACGCCCACATCACCCAGACCTTCGAGGACTACGAGCAGTTCCTTGCCATGTCCAGCCGCACTGGAGCCACCGCCGGCTGAAAGCCCCCTGGCCGCACCTGCCCAGGGGCAGCGGCGTTGCATGAGCTGCCCGATGGCGCTCCGGAAAGACCCTGTGTTGACGGTCGCGTTCCCGTGTGACTACAATCTCAGTCAGACATCAGACATCTGATATCACCATCCCCCACAAAATGCCGCCAGCCAAAGGAGTCTTCATGCGCGCGCATTCCCTTTTCAAGGGTCCCCAAACAAAAGCGGGAGGTACGCGATGACCTCCCGTGCCGCCGCCCCCGCGCTCAGCGAACTGGGCGAGACCACCCTCCGCAAGGTTCGCCGGAGGCTCATGCCCCTGATCGTCCTGCTCTACTTCATTGCCTACCTCGACCGGAACAACGTGGGCTTTGCCAAGCTCGGCATGCAAGGGGACATCGGCTTGACCGAGGCCGCCTACGGTCTGGGTGCAGGCATCTTCTTCCTGGGCTACGCCCTGCTGGAAATTCCGAGCAACGGCGGCATGTACCGCTTCGGCGCCCGCAAATGGATTGCCCGCATCCTGATCAGCTGGGGCATCTTCGCCACGGCCATGTTCCTGGTCAACGGCGAAGCCACCTTCTACATCATCCGCTTCCTGCTTGGCGCCGCCGAAGCCGGCTTCTTCCCCGCCATCCTCTTCTACCTGACCCTCTGGTTCCCGGCAGCACAGCGCGTCACCGTGCTGGGCATCTTCATCCTGGCCCAGCCCATCTCCAACGCCCTGGGCGCTCCCGTGTCCGGCATGCTCCTGAACCTTGAAGGCGTCGCCGGACTCCACGGCTGGCAGTGGCTCTACATCCTTGAAGGCATCCCCGCCATCATCCTGGGCATTATCACGCCCTTCGTCATGACGGACCGGCCCGAACACGCCAAGTGGCTCAAGCCGGAGGAACGCGAATGGCTTTCCACCACCATGTCTGAGGAACTGGCGCACAAGCAGAAGGCAGGAAACCACAACTTCCTTGCAGGCCTGAAAGACCCCCGCACCATCGCCTACTCCGCGCTGTACTTCGGTCTGGTCTGCGGGATCTACGGGCTGGGCCTCTGGCTGCCCACTATCGTCAAGGCCCTCGGAACCTTCGACTCAACCCAGGTCGGGTTCATCGTCTTCATCCCGTATGCCATCGCAGCCGTGTTCGTCTACTTCTGGAGCAAGCGCTCGGACCGTACCGGCAACCGCGTCTGGCACGCCAGCATCAGCATGGTGCTCGCCGCCGTCGGCCTCCTGGGTGCCGGCTTCCTGCTGCCGGTCAACGCGGTGCTCGCCATGGTGTTCCTGACCCTTGCGGCCATGGGCATCTACTCGGCAATCGCCCCGTTCCTGGCCATGCCGTCCGCGGCCCTCACCGGCGCCGCTGCTGCTGCAGGGTTGGCCATGGTCAACTCGCTCGGCAACCTGGGCGGCTTCGTGGCGCCCTACATTGTGGGCATCCTCAAGGATGCCACCGGGAACAGCCAGTCAGGCCTGGTCTTCCTGGCCGCCTGCCTCGCCATAACCGCAGCCGCCACCTACCTTTACGCACGCAAGCGGCCCGAAGGCGTCTCCGCCCCCGGTGCCACCCTTCCTGCCGCCGAAACCCACTAGGAAATACCAATGACAACTCAGCACGCATTCCCCGCAGAACGCACCGCAGTCCTCACCGGCGCCGCATCCGCCCGTGGCATTGGCCGTGCAACCGCCGACCGCCTGGCCAGCGAGGGCTGGTCCATCGCCATCCTCGACATCAACGCCGAAGACGCCCAGGCCGCCGCCGCGGAAATCGGTGCCAACCGGGCCGTCAAGGCCATCGGCGTGGGCGCGGACGTCTCGGACGAAGCATCGGTGGACCGCGCCATCACCGAGATTGAGCAGGCGCTTCCGCCGATCGTTGGACTGGTCAACCTCGCCGGCATCAGCTCACCCACTCCGTTCATGGAAACCACGGTGGCGGAATGGGACAAGGTCTTCGCCATCAACATGCGCGGCACCTTCGTGGTGTCGCAGCGGGTGCTCAAGGGCATGATCGAGCGGGAACTGGGCAGGATCGTCAGCATCTCCTCGATTTCCGCCCAGCGCGGCGGCGGCACCTACTCCAAGGTGGCGTACAGCGCCTCCAAGGCCGGCATCCTCGGGTTCACCCGCGCACTGGCCCGTGAAATGGGCGAGCACAACATCACCGTGAACGCCATCGCGCCGGGTCCGATCGACACCGACATCATGGGCGGCACGCTGACCGACGAGCGCAAGGCCCAGATGTCCGAGGGAATCATGATGGGCCGTGTGGGAACACGCGAGGAAGTGGCCGCACTGATCGCGTTCCTGCTTGGCGAGGACGCCGGCTACATCACGGCCGCCACCTACGACATCAACGGCGGCCTGCAGGTTTCCTGACACCACGCTTCTGTCCAGCATGGTGCCGTGCGGCAACCGTCCGCACGGCACCATGGCGGGTCCGGCAGCGCCCTTCACACTCGCGCTACCGCGCGTTCTGCGGCTATAGGATTTCTACATGGCAACCAAGAACCAGGCCTCCGGCGGCGTCAGCAGGCAGGTCCTCGCCGACCACGTTTATGAGGCGCTTCTCGTTGCCCTGATGGACGGGCGGCTGGAGGCTGGCACTCCCGTCAGCATTGACGGGATGGCCAGGGAACTGGACGTTTCCCCGACGCCGGTCCGTGAAGCCCTGGCCCGCCTGGAAGCTACGGGAATGGTCCGGAGGATGGCCCTGCGCGGTTACCGCGTGGCGCCGCTGTTCTCCCCCGAAGAGCTGGCTGACCTGATGGACGCCCGGCTGGTCATCGAGCCGGCGAACGCCTTCATGGCCTGCAAGCACGGGGATCCGCAACTGACCAAGCAGCTGGAACAGGCCATCGAGGACCTGAAGGCAGCCCCGCGGGGACCGTCCTTCAACGAGTTCCGGGCCTACTGGGAAGCCGACGAACGTTTCCACCGCCTGATAGCCGAGTTCGCTGACAACCAGTTCCTGCTGTCCGCCTATAACGCATTGGGTGGTCAGGTGCAGCGTTTCCGCTTCTTCGGGGGCCTGGGCGTGACCGACGCCGATTACGCAATTGCGGAGCACACCGAGATCCTCAAAGCCTTTGTGGCCGGTGACGCGGAACTTGCGCGGCAGAAAATGATCGAACACATCGAGGGCGTCAAACAGCGCTCACAGCATGACAGTGAAGTGCGCAGCTAGCAGTATCCAGCCGCTGCGCTGCCCCCTTTTCCCTAAACCTGCGCTTGAGCAGGCATAACAAAGCGCCCCTTGACAGGGCGGACAAGTAACGTAGATCCTATAGGAAATGCGATTCTAAATCTGGAGTGAACAATGCCGTACACCGCCGAAAACTGGCCCATCGCCGCAGCCCTGCTGCAGTTCCCGGGCACCAAGCCCGATGGAAGCTCCGTCCAGGACGCGCCCGCCAGCGACTGGCAGAAGGTCTTCGAGGAAGTCGCTGACGCAGGCTTCACCAACGCCGACCTCACCGATAGCTGGGTACGCCCCGGTGACCTGTCCAGCGCCCGCCTCGATGAGCTGAAGTCCGCCGCCACCGCAGCCGGCCTGGGACTGCCTTCCATTTCCGCCATCCGCCGCAGCGTGATCGAAGAGGCCAACTGGGAAGACAACCTGGCCTACACCCACCGCACCCTGGAGGCCGCAGCGCAGCTCGGCTGCGAGGTGGTCTCGATCGGGCTGCACCAGGCCATCACCCCTGAACAGCAGAAGCAGCTGTGGTTCTGGACGGTTGAAGGCCACAAGGACCCCGTGGGGGACAAAGAAACGTGGAACAATGCCGTTACCCGCATCCGCGAAGTCGGCAAGCACGCCGCGGAACTCGGCCTCCTGGTATCGCTGGAGATGTACGAGGACACCTACCTGGGAACGGCCGATTCCTCCGTGCAGTTGGTTCAGGACATCGACCTGCCCAATGTCGGCCTGAACCCGGACCTCGGCAACCTGATCCGCCTTCACCGTCCCATCGAGGACTGGCGTGAAGTGGTGCACAAGACCCTGCCGTACTCCAACTACTGGCACGTCAAGAATTACATCCGCGATGAGGACCGGGCCCGGGACCAGTACGTGGCCATGCCTGCCCCCATGGAATCCGGCCTCATCAACTACCGCGAGGCCTTCCAGTTCGCCATCTCCGTCGGCTTCCAGGGCATCATTTGCACCGAACACTACGGTGGCGACGGCCTGAGCGTCACCGCGGCCAACCAGGACTACCTGCGCCGCCAGGTCCTGCCCAAGCGCGAGGGCTACAAGCTGGGCACCAGCCTGGTAGCCCAGGGCCGCCAGACCCCGGCGGCAGTTCCTGCCCGCTAGGCCTGCAGGCATCCCAACCGAGACGACCGGTTCAACGAGGAATCATGACAAAGATATTTGACGATCCAGCGCAGTTCGCAGACGAAGCCCTCGACGGTTTCGTCGCCGCCAACCGCCAGTACGTGGCCCGCGTTGACGGCGGCGTGGTCCGCTCCACCGAATCACCCGATGGCCAGGTGGCACTGGTCATCGGCGGCGGATCGGGCCACTACCCGGCCTTCGCCGGTCTGGTGGGCGCCGGGCTCGCTGCCGGGAGTGCCTGCGGCAACATGTTCGCTTCCCCCTCAGCGGGGCAGGTGTACCGCGTTGCCAAGGCATCCCAGACTGGCGGCGGCGTCCTGCTCAGCTACGGCAACTACGCCGGCGATGTGCTCCACTTCGGGCAGGCGCAGGACAAGCTGAACGCCGAGGGCATCGAAACCCGGACCGTCCTGGTCACCGATGATATTGCCAGCGCTCCGCTGGAAGAGATCGGCAAGCGCCGAGGCATCGCCGGCGACCTCACGGTCTTCAAGGTGGCCGGGGCGGCAGCGGAGGCCGGCCTGGACCTGGACGAGGTGGAGCGGCTCGCCATCAAGGCCAACCACCACACCCGCTCGTTGGGAGTTGCCTTCGCCGGCTGCACCCTCCCCGGCGCAGGTGAGCCCCTGTTCACGGTGCCGGAGGGCATGATGTCCGTGGGGCTCGGTATCCACGGCGAACCCGGGATCTCCGAGCAGCCCCTGCCCAGCGCCAGCGAGCTTGCGCAGCTGCTGGTGGACGGGCTGCTGAAGGACAAGCCGGAAACCGCGGGCCGGCGTGTGGTGCCCATCCTCAACGGCCTGGGCACGGTGAAGTACGACGAACTGTTCCTGCTGTTCGGCAAGATCGAGGCACTGCTCACCGAGGCCGGGCTGGAGATCGTGGAGCCCGAATGCGGTGAACTGGTGACCAGCCTGGACATGTCCGGCCTGTCCCTGACGCTGTTCTGGCTGGACGGGGAACTGGAAAAGTTCTGGTCCGCGCCGGCTGACACCCCCGCCTTCCGCAAGGGCAACCTGGCTCCCCGGCGTGCACGGTCCGTGGAGTCCCTTGAGGAGGCCGGAACCGAGCCGACGCTGGCTGCCACCCCCGCGTCAACTGCCCTGGCCGCCACGGCACTGGACGCGCTGAAGGAAGCCCAGGCCGTCGTCGTCGAACACGAAGAGGCGTTGGGCAAGCTGGACGCCATCGCCGGGGACGGTGACCACGGCATTGGCATGCGCCGCGGTGTTGATGCCGCCGTTGCCGCGGCCGAAAAGTCGCACGCTGCCGGCGCAGGGCTCGAGGAACTCCTCGCGGCGGCGGGGGAGCAGTGGGCAGAACGCGCGGGAGGCACCTCCGGGGCCCTCTGGGGCGCCGCCGTCACCGCCGTCGGAAAGACCCTTGGCAGCAAGGACTCCTACACTGCCGCCGACGCAGCGGCGGCCGTCAACGCCCTCCGCGACGCCATCATCACCCTGGGCAAGGCGGAAGCGGGGGACAAGACCATGGTGGACGCGCTGCTTCCGTTCGCCGAAACGTTCAGCAAGGCAATTGACGACGGCGGCAGCCTGGCTGCCAGCCTTCGCACAGCAGCGGAGGCGGCGGCAAAGGCCGCTGACGCAACTGCAGAGCTCAGCCCGAAAAAGGGCCGGGCCCGGCCGCTGGCGGAAAAGAGCCTGGGCCACCCGGACCCAGGAGCCGTGTCCTTCGGACTCATCGCCCGCAGGGTGGCCGACTACGCCGCCACCATCGAAAGCTCCTAAGGAGAACATCATGACCGAGAACACCCAGCCAGGCTGGCGCATCGTCGTCGGCAACGACGAAGCCGGCGTGGAATACAAGAACGCCCTGCGCGAACTGCTGGAGGCGGACCCCCGCGTTGCCTCGGTAGAGGATGTGGGAGTGGCATCCAACGATGCCACCGCGTACCCCCACCTGGCCGTCGCCGCCGCCCGCAAGGTGGCCGCCGGCGAAGCGGACCGCGCCCTCCTGATCTGCGGCACCGGCCTGGGCGTCGCTATTTCTGCCAACAAAGTACCGGGCATCCGCGCGGTCACCGCCCACGACAGCTACTCGGTGGAACGCTCCGTACTGTCCAACAACGCCCAGGTTCTGACCATGGGCCAGCGCGTCATCGGCTTGGAGCTCGCCAAGAAACTTGTGGGCGAGTGGCTGGACTACCGCTTCGACGAAAACTCCGCATCCGCGGCAAAAGTAGACGCCATCTCCTCCTACGAGGACGCGTCGGAAGGACTTGAGGACAAATGAGCACCCGTAACATCGCCGTCGTTGGCTCAGGCTACATGGGCGGCGGTATCGCCCAGGTCCTGGCACTCGCAGGAGCCCGCGTCGCGCTGGCCGACGTCTCCGCCGAGATCGCCCAGAGCAACTACGAGCGGCTGCTGAAGGAATCCGACGAGTTCGTCGCCGCAGGCCTCTTCCCGGCCAACGCCACGGACCTGCTCAAGGAAAACCTCTGGGCCGCCAAGGACATCGAGGAAGCAGTGGCCGGCGCTGAGTACATCGAGGAGGCCGTGCCCGAAGTCCTCGAAATCAAGCACGCCACCCTGAGCCGGATCAGCGCCGCAGCGCGCCCCGACGCCATCATCGGTTCCAACACCTCCACCATCTCCATCGCCAAACTGGCCGAGGTAGTGGAAAACCCGGAGCGGTTCCTGGGCGTCCACTTCTCCAACCCGGCACCGTTCATCCCCGGCGTGGAAGTCATCCCGCACGAAGGAACCTCCGAGGCCACCGTCCAGGCCGCGCGCACCATCGTGGGGGAGACCGGCAAGGAAACCGCCACCGTCAAGGACGTCACCGGCTTCGTGCTGAACCGGCTCCAGTACGCCCTCTTCCACGAGGCCGCGCAGGTGGTGGAGGAAGGCATCGCCAGCGCGGAGGACGTGGACACCCTGGTTCGTACCACCTTCGGTTTCCGGCTGCCCTTCTTCGGCCCCTTCGCCATCGCCGACATGGCAGGGCTGGATGTCTACGCCTTCTGCTACAAGTCGCTGCAGACCGGCTTCCCGGAGCGGTTCGCCACCCCGAAGATCCTGCAGGAAAAGGTCGACGCCGGCCAGCTCGGCACCAAGACCGGCTCCGGCTTCCTTGACGTCCCCGCAGACCGCACCGCAGCCCTGGTTGCCTACCGGAACAAGGCGTACGTCGCCATGCAGAAGCTCATCGAGGAACTGGGCCCGGCCCCGCTGTCCTGAGTTTTGCGGACTAGCGCTTTCCGGGACCAAAACCACCCCTTTAGAAGGAACACTTCATGACAGCATTTCCCGCAGACCGCACGGTGATCGTCACCGGCGCCGTCTCCGAGCGCGGCATCGGCCGTGCCACCGCCGACTACCTGGCCGAGCGCGGCTGGAACATCGGCGTGATCGACCTCGATGACGCGGCCTGCAAAGCGGTGGCCAAGGAACTGGCGGAAAAGCACGGCGTCAAAGCCCATGGCGCCGGCGCAAACATTGCCGACGAAGCATGGGTCCGGGCCGCGATCGACGAGATCGAAGCGGAACTGCCGCAGCTGGTGGCGCTGGCCAACATCGCAGGCGTCAGCTCCCCGGTGCCCTACCTCGAACTCGACGGCGCCGAGTGGGACCGCGTCATCAACATCAACCTGAACGGTGTCCACTACGCCACCCGCCGGGCCGCCGAGTCGATGGTCAAGAACCGGCTGGGACGGATTGTCAACATCTCCTCGGTCTCCGCCCAGCGCGGCGGCGGAACCTTCAGCAAGACCCCGTACTCGGTGGCGAAGGCCGGCGTCATCGGCCTGACCCGTGCCACCGCCCGGGAACTGGGGGAGTACGACATCACGGTCAACGCCATTTCACCGGGCCCGATTGACACCGACATCATGGGCGGCACTCTCAGTGAGGAACGCAAGGATGAGTTGGTCAAGGACCTGGTGGTGAACCGGGTGGGCAGCCCCCGCGACGTGGCGGCAGCCATCTCCTTCCTGATCGGCGAAGACTCAGGCTACATCTCCGGCCAGACACTGAACGTCGACGGCGGACTCTACATGCACTAACGGCGCGCCTTCCCGGCCAAATTGAAAGGCCGGGCGCCACCCACTAAGCCAGCGGGCCGCCGGCCCCCTGGTACCACCAACATCACCACTCGAAGGAGAGTGTTGTGTCCGAAACCACCGCAACATCCAAGGAGCTTCTGGCCCGTCCGGTCCTGAAGTCCGCGATCTTCAAGGCAGCCCGCCGGCTCATGCCGATGCTGGTCATCCTGTACGTCGTTTCGTTCCTGGACCGCACCAACGTCGGCTTTGCCGAGGCGGCGCTGGGAGCTGACAAGGGAGTGTCCGCCGCGGCCTTCGCCCTGGGCGCCGGCATCTTCTTCATTGGCTATGCGATCTTCGAGATTCCCAGCAACCTGCTGCTCAAGAGGGTCGGCGCCAAGATCTGGCTGGCCCGCATCGCCATCACCTGGGGCATCGTCTCCGCCTGCTTCGCCTTTGTACAGGGCGAGACGTCCTTCGTGATCCTGCGTTTCCTCCTGGGCGTGACCGAAGCCGGGCTGTTCCCCGGCGTGATCATGTACCTTGCCGAATGGTTCCCCAACAAGGTGCGCGTCCAGATGTTCGCCATCTTCTACCTGGCCCAGCCGTTCTCGCAGATGATCGGCAACCCGCTGTCGGGCTGGCTGATCAACATCGGTGACCAGGTGCCCGGCCTGCGCGGCTGGCAGGTCATGTTCTTCGTTGAAGGCATGCTGGCCGTCCTGGCAGGCATCGCAGCCTTCTTCTTCCTGATCAATGGTCCGGAAAAGGCGAAGTTCCTCAGCAGCGATGAGAAGTACGCGCTGAAGGAAGTCATGGCCCTTGAGGACAACATCAAGGATGAGCACGGTCCGCGCGGCATCCTCGCTGCCATGCGCAACGGCCGCGTCTGGTACTTCACCGTGATCTACTTCTGCCTGCAGGTCGCCGTGTATGGCGTGACGTTCTTCCTGCCCCAGCAGGTGTCTTCCCTCACCGGGCAGAAGGTGGGGCTCGCCGTCGGCCTGTTGATTGCCGTTCCGTGGTTCTTCGGCATCTTCTCCTGCTACTTCATCGGCAAGGCCGCGGATACCG
Source organism: Arthrobacter sp. FW306-07-I (assembly GCF_021800405.1). NCBI lineage: Bacteria > Bacillati > Actinomycetota > Actinomycetes > Micrococcales > Micrococcaceae > Arthrobacter > Arthrobacter sp. FW306-07-I. The sequence continues at coordinate 908,024 of NZ_CP084550.1, forward strand.
TAGCCAAGCGCCGGAAGTTCGGCACCATCCTTTTCATCTCCACCGGCCTGTGCATCTTCGGGTCGGCCTGGGCGGGGACCAACCACCAGCCGGTGCTGGGCATGATCTTCATAACCCTGGCTGTCTGCAGCTTCCTGGCCGTGGGTCCCGTGGTCTGGTCCTATCCCACCGCGTTCCTCGCGGGTTCAGCTGCTGCCGCCGGCATCGGCCTGATCAACTCCCTGGGCAACCTGGGCGGCTTCGTGGCGCCGATCCTCCGGACTGCCGTCAACGAGGCGACCCAATCGCCCACCGGCTCCATGGGCGTCTATGCCCTGGGTGTCCTGCCATTCGTCGCGGCGGCGATGATGTTCGCCACCCGGCGCTTCAAGAACAAGGCCGACGACCTGCTCGACTGAGCGGGCCCACCATCAACGCAAGGAATCCATGAGCACCTCCGGCAGCAACGCAGGCAGCGGCACCCTCTACATCGGTGTCAGCACCAAAATGTACCTGGGCTACCAGGCAAGCCTGCGCTGGCTGTCGGAGGTGCGCTCCATTGTGGACGAGAGACCAGGACTGGCTGGGAATCAGCCCGTCCGGGTCTTCGTCATCCCGTCCTTTCCGGTCCTGGAACCCGCAGGCCGGGTCCTGGCCGGCTCGCCCGTGCTGCTTGGGGCGCAGAACTGCGCCTGGGGGGACGGGCCGTTGACCGGGGAAGTCAGCCCGGGGATGCTCGCCGAACTCGGCGTCTCGCTCGTGGAAATTGGCCACGCGGAACGCCGCAAACTCTTTGCCGAGGATGACGCCGTGGTGGCACGCAAGGTGCGTGCCGCCGTCGGCCATTCCCTCACCCCGCTGCTCTGCATCGGTGAGCCGGACAGGCTCGACGCCGGGGCTGCCGCCGCCTTTTGCGTGGCGCAGGTCCGCTCCGCCACCGCGGGAGATGCCGCGCTGCTCAGCCGACTGGTCCTGGCCTACGAGCCGGTGTGGGCCATCGGCGCGCAGGAACCTGCCCCGCCACAGCACGTCAACTCAGTCCTGGCCCAGATCCGTGCTGAGCTGGGCGCAGACTGCCCCCTCATTTACGGCGGCAGCGCCGGCCCCGGGCTGCTGCCCCAACTGCCGGCCGCGGATGGACTCTTCCTGGGCCGGTTCGCCCACGACGCCGCCAACCTGGGCCGCGTCCTGGACGAAGCCATCGCCCTTGCCAAGACCCGCTAAGACCCGCAACTAAGGCCGCGGCTCAGACCCGCGCCCCCGCCAGTAATTCCTCAAGCCGCTCATAGCCCTCGCTGAGGCCGCCCTCCATGCCGGACTGTGCCATGCCGTCGCGCGCCTCCTGGCTGGGGTACACCGAGTGCCCCCGCAACCGCGTGCGTCCGTTGCCCAGGTCCTCGAAGGTCATGAACTCCAGGCTCACCACGTCCGGGTACCCGCCGAACTCGAAGGTCTGCAGGGCAAACTCGTTTTCGCGGACCGTGTGGAAGATGCCGCGGAACTCGTAGGGCACCCCGTCAGGGCCGGTGTGGATGTATCGGTAACTCCCGCCGGTGCGGAAATCGTAATGGTCGATCTCCATTTTCATGCCCCGCGGGCCCAGCCACTGGACAATCAGGTCCGGCTCTTTGTGCGCACGGAACACATCCGCCACCGGGAAATCGAACTCGCGCTCGTAATCGATGAAGGGGACGCCCTCAGGAACGCTGAGTTTCAGGGAATTGCTCATCATGACTCCTTGGAGGATTGGCCGCCGCTTGCCGCAGCGTGTTCTTTCAGCACCGCGTCGAGGTTGCGGAACTGCCCTTCGCGGACCAACCGGTACTGGTCAATCCACGCGGTAAGCGCCTCAAGCCGCGCGGGGTTCAGGTGCACGGGCCGGCGCTGGGCATCCCTGCTTCGGGTCACCAGCTGCGCCTGCTCGAGTACCTGGATGTGCTTCGAGACTGCCTGTTTGGAAATCTCGAACGGTTCCGCCAGTTCGTTGACGGTGGCGGGACCTCTGCTCAGCCGGGCAATGATGCTGCGCCGGACGGGATCGGCCAGGGCCAGGAAAGCCGTGTCCAAAGCCGCGTCGTCGGAGATCATGTCCAGCCTTTCGAGTAATCAACCTGGTTGTTTATCAACCTATCGGTTGATTAACGATACGTCCGCTGCAGTAGCCGCGCAAGAGTCGAGGGGAAAGCCTTGCGAGCCTGCCGCGTAAGTATGTCAGTACAAACCTTTGACAGGACATTAGATCTGGGGCAAAGTAATGGCTGTGGCCCACACCACGCCGGCAAGCCCGGAAGTCCCGCCCGCAAGGGGCCGACGTTCCACACCAGAAAGGTCAACGATTCCCGTGACCCACGAGCTTCTTACGATCGGGCGCATCAGCGTTGATATCTACCCGAACGACATCGGGGTTGGCCTGGAGGATGTCAATTCCTTCGGCAAGTACCTGGGCGGTTCACCGTCGAACGTCGCTGTTGCCGCCGCCCGCCACGGCCGCCGGACCGGTGTGATCACCCGGACCGGGGATGACCCGTTCGGTGAATACCTGCACCGCGAGCTGCGCAAGTTCAACGTCGACGACACCTTTGTCACACCCGTCAAGGACTGGCCCACGGCCGTGACGTTCTGCGCGATCAAACCGGCAACGGACGAGTTCCCGCTGTACTTCTACGGCCGGTTCCCCACGGCTCCGGACCTGCAGATCAGGGCCGAGGAGCTGGACCTTGATGCCATCCGCCAGGCGGGGATTTTCTGGTCCACGGTCACGGGTCTGTGCCAGGAGCCCAGCCGCAGCGCGCACCTTGCCGCCCATGAGGCCCGTCCCCGTACCGGCCTGGCCGAGGGGCAGTTCACTATCCTGGACCTGGACTACCGGCCGATGTTCTGGGCCTCGGAGGAAGAGGCCCGTGCCGAGGTGGCCAAGGTCCTGCCGCACGTGACTGTTGCCATCGGCAATGACAAGGAATGCGCCGTGGCCGTGGGTGAGGGAACCCCTGATGAGCAGGCGGACCGTTTGCTGGCCGCCGGCGTGGAGATCGCCGTCGTCAAGCTCGGCCCCGAAGGCGTGATGGCCAAGACCCGCACCGAACGTGCGGTCTCCGCCCCCGTCCCGGTGGAGACGCTGAACGGCCTGGGTGCCGGCGACTCCTTCGGCGGCGCCTTTGTCCACGGGCTGCTGTCCGGCTGGCCGCTGGCCCAGGTCCTGGACTACGCAAATGCCGCTGGGGCGATCGTTGCCTCGCGGTTGTCCTGCGCTGATGCGATGCCGACGCCGGAGGAAGTCACCTCGCTGCTGGCCGAACGCGGCCGCGATGTCCCTGCTACTGCTCCGGGCACTGTTACCCAGCTTGCCACCGAAGGAGCAGCACTGTGACGCTCACGCCCCTAACCCCTGACAGTGCCCTGAACGACGATCCGCGCCGCTACGAGCACCTAAGCACCATCCGCCTGGAAGATCCGGATGCTGTGGCCCGGGCTGCCAAGTCCCGCCGCCGCCACCCCGGCCTCAAGGCCGGTCGGCAGAACTTCATCGTTGCCGCAGACCACCCTGCCCGCGGCGCCCTGGCGGTCGGCAACGACCCGGTGGCCATGGCTGACCGCCGCCAGTTGCTGGACCGTTTGCAGATGGCGCTGGCCAACCCCGCCGTCGATGGTGTCCTGGCCTCCCCGGACATTATGGATGACCTGCTGCTCCTGGGTGCCCTGGACGGCAAGCTGGTGTTCGGTTCGATGAACCGCGGTGGCCTGGCCGGGCTGGTCAACGAGTTCGATGACCGGTTCACCGGGCACACCGCCGCCGCCCTTGAGGCCCTGGGCGCGGACGGCGGGAAGATGCTCACCCGCATCTGCCTGGGCGACCCCGACACCGTGGTGACCCTGGAGGCGACCGCCAAGGCCATCGATTCCCTGGCCGAGCGGAAGCTGATTGCCATGGTGGAACCGTTCCTGTCCGTCCGGGAGAACGGCCGGGTTCGCAACGACCTGTCGACCAATGCGGTGATCAAGTCCATCGCGATCGCAGAGGGCCTGGGTTCCACCAGCGCGTATACCTGGATGAAGCTTCCGGTGGTGGCTGAGATGGAACGCGTCATGGCCGCCACCACCATGCCCACCGTCCTGCTGGGCGGAGACCCGGACGGGTCCCAAGACGAGGTCTTTGCGTCCTGGCAGGCAGCCCTTACCCTGCCCGGCGTGCAGGGCCTCACGGTTGGCCGGACCCTGCTCTACCCCGCCGACGGGGACGTCGCGGGCGCCGTCGCCACGGCCGCTTCCCTCCTTCACCACACCGCAGAAGCATCGGAGTAACTCCCATGGGATCCACAACAGGAACGCGCAGGATGACCGTTGCCCAAGCCGTCGTCGAATACCTTTCCAAGCAGTACACCGTTGACTCGGTTGGCGGTGTTGAGTTCCGTGAGCGTCTCATTCCTGGGACGTTCGGGATTTTCGGGCACGGCAACGTGGCCGGAGTGGGCCAGGCGCTGAAGCAGTACCAGCAGCTGGATCCGGCCATCATGCCGTACTACCAGGGCCGGAACGAACAGGCCCAGGTCCACCAGGCCGTCGGCTACGCCCGGCACACCCGCCGCCGCCAGACCTACGCGATCAGCACCTCGATCGGCCCGGGCTCGTCCAACCTGCTGACCGGCGCCGCGCTGGCCACCACCAACCGCCTGCCGGTGCTGCTGCTGCCCAGTGACACCTTTGCCACCCGCGCCGCGGACCCGGTGCTGCAGCAGCTCGAACAGCCCTACGCCTACGACCTGACGGTCAATGATGCGTTCCGGCCGCTGTCCAAGTTCTTCGACCGCGTCAACCGGCCGGAGCAGTTGTTCTCCGCGTTCCACCACGGACTGCGCGTCCTCACCGACCCGGCCGAGACGGGAGCGGTGACGATTTCGTTGCCGCAGGACGTTCAGGCCGAGGCCTTCGATGTTCCCGAGGAGTTCCTGGCCGAGCGGGAGTGGCGGATCCGCCGCCCCGACGCCGAGGACGACGACATCGCCCGCGCCGCCGCGGCGATACGGGCCGCCAAGAGCCCGCTGATCATTGCCGGCGGCGGCGTCCTGTACGCCTACGCAAACGATGAGCTCGCGAAGTTCGTGGAGCTGACCGGCATCCCGGTGGGGAACACGCAGGCCGGCGTCGGCGTGCTGCCCTGGGACCACAAGTACTCCCTGGGCGCCATCGGGTCCACGGGCACGACGGCGGCGAACGCCATCGCCGCCGGGGCGGACCTGATCATCGGCATCGGCACCCGCTACGAGGACTTCACCACGGCGTCCCGGACCGCCTTCCAGAACCCGGACGTGAAGTTCGTGAACATCAACGTCGCCCCGATCGACGCCTACAAGCACGGCACCACGCTTCCGATCGTCGCCGATGCCCGCAAGGCACTGGTCAAGCTCAACGCAGCCCTTGGCGGGTACCGGGTGGGAGCAGACCTTGAGCAGAAGATCGAGGCCGAGAAGAAGCGCTGGAACGCCACCGTGGACGAGGCCTTCGACACCCGCTACACCCCGCTGCCGGCGCAGAACGAAATCATCGGCGCTACCAACCGGGCCATGGACGCCCGCGACGTGGTGGTCTGCGCCGCCGGTTCCCTGCCCGGTGACCTGCACAAGATGTGGCGGGTCCGGGACCCGTTCGGTTACCACGTTGAGTACGCCTATTCCTGCATGGGCTATGAGATCCCCGGCGGCCTGGGCGTCAAGCGCGCCGTGATCGCCGAAGCGGCAAGTACGACGGCGGCCGGAGGGTCAGGCGATCAGGTGCGGGACGTCGTCGTCATGGTGGGGGACGGCTCCTACCTGATGATGCATACCGAACTGGTTACCGCCGTCGCAGAACGCATCAAGCTGATCGTGGTCCTGATCCAGAACCACGGCTTCGCCTCCATCGGCTCGCTCTCCGAATCCCTCGGCTCGCAGCGGTTCGGAACCAAGTACCGGGCCTTGAACGAAGAGGCGCACAGCTTTGATGAGGGCGAGACCCTGCCCGTGGACCTGGCCCTGAACGCCCAGTCCCTGGGCGTGAAGGTCATCCGGATCGAACCCGGCGAGAAGGTCATCGCAGAACTCGAACAGGCCGTCCGCGACGCAAAGGCCGCGCCCGAAGGCAGCGGCCCCATCTTAATCCACGTCGAATCAGATCCGCTCCTGGACGCGCCGTCCTCCGAGTCCTGGTGGGACGTCCCCGTCTCCCAGGTGGCCGAACTGGAATCCACCAAGCAGGCCTTCCAGGCCTACACCGAGCACAAGTCACGCCAGCGCAAACTGCTCGGCTAACCGCACTTTTCACTACTCAAGGAAGAGTCCCATGACTGCCACCATCACCCAGGCCACCGTCATCAACCACTTTCTCAACGGCGCCGAAACCGCCGGCGAAGGCGACCGCACCACGCCCGTGTACAACCCGGCCACCGGTGCCGTATCCGCCACCCTGCGCCTGGCCAACCGCGCCGACCTGGACACCGCCGTCGCCGCCGCCCGCAAGGCCGCCGACACCTGGGGTGACATCGCCCTGGCCAAGCGCACCGCGGTACTGTTCAAATTCCGTGAACTCGTCGCCGCGCACGTGGACGAACTCGCCCAGCTCGTGACCGCCGAGCACGGCAAGGTCCTCTCGGACGCCAAGGGCGAGATCGGCCGAGGCCTGGAAGTCGTCGAGTTCGCCTGCGGCATCCCCACGCTGCTCAAGGGTGACTACTCGGACCAGGTCTCCACCGGCATCGACGTCTTCTCCTTCCGCGAGCCCCTCGGCGTCGTCGCCGGCATCACGCCGTTCAACTTTCCCGTCATGGTGCCGCTGTGGATGGCCCCGATGGCCATCGCCACCGGCAACGCGTTCATCCTCAAACCCTCCGAGCGTGGCCCCTCGGCCTCGCTGCTGCTGGCCAAGCTCTGGAAGGAAGCCGGGTTGCCGGACGGTGTGTTCCAAGTCCTGCACGGCGACAAGGAAACCGTCGACGGGCTGCTGACCCACCCCGACGTGGACGGCATCAGCTTCGTCGGCTCCACCCCGATCGCCCAGTACGTCCACGAGACCGCCACCAGGCACGGCAAGCGCGTCCAGGCCCTGGGCGGGGCGAAAAACCACGCCATCATCCTGCCCGACGCCGACCTCGACAACGCCGCCGACCACCTCGCCGCCGCCGCGTTCGGCTCTGCCGGCGAACGCTGCATGGCCATCTCCGTCGCCGTGGCCGTTGGCGACGCCGCCGACGCCCTGGTCGCGAAAGTCCAGGAACGCGCCGAAGCCGTCAAGGTCAACAACGGCACCGAGCCCGATGCCGAAATGGGCCCGGTCATCACCCCGGCCTCCAAGGAACGCATCGTCAGGATCGTCACCGAAGCCGAAACCGCCGGCGCCGCCATGGTCGTGGACGGCCGCGACCTCGTGGTCCCGGGCCACGAGAACGGCTTCTGGGTCGGCCCCACCGTGATCGACCACGTCAAGACTGAAATGACCGCCTACAAGGAGGAAATCTTCGGACCCGTCCTGGTCGTGGTCCGCGTCGACACCCTCGAAGACGGCATCCAGCTCATCAACGCCAACCCCTACGGCAACGGCACGGCCATCTTCACCTCCTCCGGCGCCGCCGCCCGCAAGTTCCAGCGCTCCGTCACCGTGGGCATGATCGGCATCAACGTGCCCCTCCCGGTTCCGGTGGCCTACCACTCCTTCGGCGGCTGGAAGGCCTCCCTCTTCGGCGACAAGCACATCTACGGCCCCGAAGGCGTGAGCTTCTATACCCGCGGCAAGGTGGTCACCTCCCGCTGGCCCGAAACCCACCACGCCTCCGGCGCCTCCTACAACTTCCCCTCCAACTAATCCCCAGAAGAAAGACAACGCTGTCATGACTGAGAACAAGCTGATCATCGGCACGGCACCGGACTCCTGGGGTGTTTGGTTCGCGGACGACCCAAAGCAGACCCCGTGGGAACGCTTCCTGGATGAAGTAGCCGAGTCCGGCTACAAGTGGATCGAACTGGGCCCCTACGGCTACCTTCCCACGGACCCAGCCCGCCTCGCCGAGGAACTTAAGCAGCGCGACCTGCAGATCTCCGCCGGCACCGTGTTCACGGCCTTTCACCGGGGCCTGGACCAGTGGGAAAAGGCCTGGGAGCCGGCCCGCAAGGTGGCCGAACTGACCGCGGCCATGGGCGGCGAGCACATGGTTGTCATTCCGGCCATGTGGCGCGACGACGTCACCGGCCAAGCGGTGGAGAGCGGGACCCTGACCGACAAAGCCTGGAGTGACCTGTTCTCCGGCCACAACCGGCTGGGCAAGACCCTGCTGGAGGACTTCGGCCTGAAGCAGCAGTTCCACTCCCACGCCGACTCCCACGTTGGCGCGCAGGAGGACATCGAAACGCTGCTGGGCGCCACGGATCCGCAGTACCTCAACCTCTGCCTGGACACCGGACACGCCGAATACTGCGGCGCCTCCAGCCTGGACCTGATCAAGAACTACCCGGACCGCATCGGCTACCTGCACCTGAAGCAGATCAACCCGGAGATCCTCAGACGAGTCAACGAGCAAAATATGACGTGGGCCGCCGCGAACCTGGCCGGCGTCATGACCGAGCCGCCCAACGGCCTGCCGGACCTGCGCGCGGTCATCGAAGCTGTGGAAGCACTGAACCGGCCCATTTTCGGCATCGTGGAGCAGGATATGTACCCCGTGGCCTTCGACGTTCCCATGCCCATCGCCAAGCGGACCCGCAACTACCTGCTGTCCTGCGGCTCCCGCACGACCGTCAGCTGACGGACCAGCACTGACAGCCAGCACGGCACCGTCCCAGAACCCAAAGGACCAGAACAATGACTGAAACCCTCCGCGTTGCCGTCATCGGCGCAGGCCGTATGGGCGCAGACCACATCCAACGCCTCAACCAGCGCATCCACGGAGCCGAAGTTGCCGCCGTCGTCGACGTCGACCTCGCCCGCGCCCAGGCCGCCGTCGAAGGCATCCCGGGCGCAGTGGCCCTGGCGGACGCCGAAGAGGCCCTCGACAATGGCGACGTCAATGCCGTCCTGATTGCCACCCCCGGCTTCCTGCACCAGGACATCCTGTTGAAGGCAATAGCCAGGGACATCCCGATCCTGTGCGAAAAGCCCCTCACGCCCGACGCCGAATCCTCCTGGAAGATTGTCGAAGCCGAGGTGGCACTGGGGCACAAGCGCATCCAGGTGGGCTTCATGCGCCGTTTCGACGCCGAATACGCCACGTTAGGCTCGATCATCCGCAACCATGAACTGGGCGAGTTGCTGATGTTGCACCACCAGCACCGCAACCCCAACACGCCCCCGGGCTTTACCAACGAGATGCTCATTAACGACTCCGTGGTCCATGAGTTTGACGCGATCCGGTACTTCGCCGGCGAGGAAATCACCAGCGTCCAGGTCCGGCTGGGCAAGGCCACCCGCAATGCCCCGAACGGCCAGCACGATCCCCAGCACGTGCTGATCGAAACCGAGTCGGGTGTCCTGGCCGACGTCGAAATCTACGTCAACGCCAAGTTTGGCTACGAGGTGGCCACGCAGGCCTCCTTTGAGGACGGCATCGTGAGCATCGGCGGCGACAAGGGCCCGTACACCCGCAGCGCCGGCCGTTGGGGCGGCAACGTCACCCCGGGCTTCGAGGAACGTTTCGGCCCGGCGTACGACGTCGAAATCCAGGCATGGGTGGACGCGGCAGTCAAGGGCGACATCGGCGGCCCCTCCGCCTGGGACGGGTACGCCACCGCTGCGTGCTGCGAAGCAGGCGTCGAAGCGCAGAAGAACGGCGAAAAGGTCACCGTAAAGCTGAACCCCAAGCCCGACCTCTACAAGTAGGCCGCTACAAGTAGGCTGCGGGAAAGGGGGAGGAGCCGGCCATCCTCTGACACCCGGTCCCCGGCGACGTGGATGTGATTCCAGACGCGTTCCCTGGGAACTGGAACGAGATCGCCGTCCCGGGCGGGCAGAATACTGAGATGGTGTCCAGCGTCTGTGCCGAAAACGAGAATAGAGCCAAGGTCCTCCGCTACCAGCCGGAGGCCGGAAAATGGTGCGTCCAATGAGGACGCCCGTGACCTCGCTTCACCGTGGGACGGCAGGAAGGGAGCCGGGGAACCACAAGTGGGCACTGCGGACTGCCACCGTCACCGCCACCCTGGGCGGCCTGCTCTTCGGCTACGACACCGGCGTGATCAACGGGGCGCTGCCTTATATGCAGGAGGACCTGGGCCTGACACCACTGACCGAGGGCCTGGTCACCTCGTCCCTGTTGTTTGGTGCTGCCTTCGGCGCCCTGTTCGGCGGCCGCCTGGCGGACCGTCACGGTCGCCGTCGGATGCTCATGGTGCTGGCTCTCATCTTCCTCGCGGGCACTATGGGCTGCACCTTTGCACCCAGCACGGAAGTGATGATCGCCGCCCGGTTCATCCTGGGGCTCGCCGTGGGCGGGGCATCGGTGACTGTTCCGGTGTACCTGGCCGAGGTATCGCCCAGCAACCGGCGCGGACGCATTGTCACCCAAAACGAACTCATGATCGTTACAGGGCAGTTGCTGGCATTTATCTTCAACGCCTACCTCGGCAACTCGTTCGGTGAGTCCCACGGCATCTGGCGCTGGATGCTGGTCATCGCCACCCTCCCGGCCGTCGCGCTGTGGATCGGGATGAATTACATGCCCGAAAGCCCCCGTTGGCTGGCTTCCATGGGCAGCTTCGAGGCGACGCTCAGCGTCCTGAAGCGCATCCGGTCACAGGCAGAGGCGCGGAGGGAGTTCGAGGAAGTCAAGGCCATGGCCGTGGAGGACTACAAGTCCAAGATGGGGTCCTGGAAGGACCTTGGCATCCCGTGGCTTCGCCGGATTTTCTTCGTGGGCCTTGGCCTGGCGGTGATCCAGCAGATCACCGGCGTGAACTCGATCATGTACTACGGGACCCAGATCCTCTCCCAGTCAGGTTTTGGCCGTGAAGCGGCGCTGACAGCCAACATCGCCAACGGCGTCATCTCAGTCCTCGCCACGTTCGTGGGAATTTGGCTGCTGGGCAAGGTGGGCCGGCGCAGGATGCTAATTACGGGCCAGGTGGGAACCACCACGGCGCTGCTGCTGATTGGCCTCTTCTCCCTGATCCTGCCGGAAGGCACAGCCCGCGGCTTCGTCATACTGGCGCTCACCGTCACGTTCCTGGCGTTCCAGCAGGGCGCCATCTCACCGGTGACCTGGCTGATGCTCTCGGAAATCTTCCCGCTGAAGATCCGCGGCCTGGGCATGGGGGCGTCGGCCTTCCTGTTGTGGATCGTGAACTTCCTGATCGGGTTCGGCTTCCCGCAGCTGCTGGCGGCGATCGGCATCTCCAACACGTTCTTCGTGTTCGCAGTCCTCGGCGTCGCCGCCATTGCCTTCGCCGCGAAGTACGTTCCCGAGACCAAGGACAAGAGCCTCGAGGACCTGGAGCACTACTTCAAGAACGTGGCGCGCAGCAAGGCCCCAACCACCGAAGCCCAGCTCTCCTAACCCAAACGGGCACACCTGTTCCACGCCGCAACGGCCCCGCACCGCCCCCCCCGAGGGAATCCCCAGGGGCGTTTCGGCGCGTGCGGCGGGCTCTAGGTGCTGGCGTGCAACCGGGGCAGGGCATCCACCAGCGGCGCCAGTTCCGGGATGGCCGTGGCCTCATCGAGGGCACGTTCCAGGGTGGCGTCGTGCACCGGCCGCGCTTCCGCGAGCAAACTGCTCCCGCTGGAAGTCAACTCGGTGTAGATCCCGCGCCGGTCGTCGTCGCACAAAATCCTGGTGAGCAGGCCGCGGTCCTCCAGCCGGTTGACCAGCCGGGTGGTGGCGCTGGGGCTTAATGCCGTGGCGCGGGCCAGTTGCTGCATGCGCATGTGCCATCCATCCTGCCGGCTGAGGGCATCCAGCACCGTGTACTCCACCACTGAAAGTTTCGACTCTGCCTGCAGCGAGCGCTCCAGTTCGGTTTCAATCAGCCCGTGCAGGGTTGCAAGGGTTCGCCAGCCCTGGGCGCGGACCTCGACGGCGTCGTCCTTGATGCCCATGCTTTTACTCCTTACAAGAGGGGTCGGCAACCCGACCACTAGCTGCGGTTGAAGATAGTTGCTTGCGCGGTATATTTGCATGTGCAACAATAAATACCGCGTCTGCAACTATCTTAGGCGCTATCCCGTCAAGGGAACAACCACACCTATAGCTCAAAGGAGCATTCGCATGCCTGTTGGCTTGATAGCACTCGCCCTCGGCGGGTTTGGCATTGGACTTACCGAGTTCGTCATTGCCGGGCTCCTTCCGCAGGTCGCGGCGGACTTCGGCGTCAGTGAGGCCTCGGCCGGTTGGTTCATCTCCGGCTACGCGCTGGCCGTGGTGGTGGGCGCCTTGGGGCTGACTGCTGCCGTCACGCGCTTCCAGCGTAAGCCGGTCCTGGCCGCACTGCTGGTGCTGTTCATCGCAGGAAACCTGCTCTCGGCCACTGCGGAGGGATACTGGCCCATGATGTTGGGCCGCGTCATTGCCGCCCTCTCACATGGCGCCTTCTTTGGCATCGGCGCTGTGGTGGCGGCAGGCATGGTCCCGCCCAGCAAGAAGGCCGGTGCGATCGCGCTGATGTTCACCGGCCTCACCGCGGCCAACGTCCTGGGCGTGCCGTTTGGAACGCTGCTGGGCCAGGCCGCAGGGTGGCGTGCCACGTTCTGGGCGATCACAGCCATTGGCGTGGCCGCGCTCGCCGGGATCCTGGCGCTGGTCCCCAAATCGGCAGGTGCGGCAGAGCAAGCAGGCAGCCTTCGCTCCGAACTTCGAGCCTTCCGGTCCGGTCAGGTATGGCTGTCCATCGTTGTTACCATCCTCGGGTACGGCGGCATGTTCGGCGCGTTCACCTACATCGCCTACACGCTCACGGAGGTCTCCGGCTTCGCGGTGTCAACCGTGCCGTGGCTGCTCATCGTCTTCGGGGTGGGTCTTTTCGTGGGAAACACTGTGGGCGGCAAGGCCGCAGACCGGAACGTGGACCGCACGCTCCTGGCAGTGCTCGCCGCGCTGACCGCGGTTCTCGTGGCCTTCGCCCTGGCAGCCGCCAACCCGGTCCTCACCGTCATTTCCCTGGTGCTGATGGGAGGCTTCGGCTTTGCCACCGTACCGGGCCTGCAGATGCGCGTGATGAAGTACGCCTCCGGGGCTCCCACGCTGGCCTCCGGCGCCAATATCGGTGCCTTCAATGTGGGCAACGCCCTGGGCGCCTGGCTGGGCGGCGTCACCATCACCGCCGGGCTCGGCTACACCTCGCCCATCTGGGCCGGCGCAGTGATTACCCTTGCGGGCCTTGCCGTCATGGCCTTCGCTGCGGCCGGCGCCAAGCGGAGCGAGAAGCAGCACAAGGTAGTGGCGGCATCCACTGACATGCCTGGGCTTGTCCGGTCCTAGCCAGGCTCAGGGGCGGAACGGCAGACGCGGATCGATGTCCTGGTTCTCCCAGGTTTGCCGGACCCAGCCGTGGTGCGGGTCGTCACTGATCAGCCACTCCCGCACCGGACCGGGTCCCGCCATGACGTTCAGGTAGTAAAGGTCGTATCCGGGAGCTGCCATGGCCGGGCCATGCCAGCCGTAGGGGACCAGGACGACGTCGCCGGTGCGCACCTCGGCCGTCACGTCGATGGGCCGCTCGTCGGAGGCGTAGACACGCTGGTAGCCGATTGCGTCGGTGTCGGAGGGAGCGCCTGATCCGGCCGCCACCTGCGTCTCGAAGTAATAGATCTCCTCGAGGGAGGTCTCGCCGTCCTTCTCCTCATCGTGCTTGTGCGGAGGGTAGGAGGACCAGTTGCCGGCGGGGGTGAGGACCTCGCACACGATGAAGCGGTCGGCTTCCAGCGCTGCCGGCGTGCCGAAATTGTGGACCTGGCGCGAGCAGTTGCCGGCGCCGCGCAGTTCGACGGGGGTTTCGGCTGCAGATACCAGTCGGGTGGGATAGGACGCCTTGGCCGGCGCGGTGGCCACGGCAACCCTGCCGCCGTCGGGGGAGCTGATGCTTACCGCACGTCCGGTGCCCGAGTAGAGCACGTCGCTTGGGCCTGCGAAGACCGACGCCCGGCCTGCCAGCGGGTAGTCCCTGCCGTCAACGCTGACCGTGAAGGACCCGGTAAGGGGCACCACGATGCGTTCCTCGTCTGCGGCGGGAAGTTCGACGGCGGCGCCCGCGGCCAGGGTGGCCACCTTCAGTCCGGTGTGTGCCCAGCCGTTCACGGTAAGGGAGGAATCGGGGGTTCCGATCGAAATGTCCCATTTGCCATGGCCGGCAGTGCCCAGGGGGTAGACCCAGTTGGTCATGGAGTTGGCTCCTTGGATTAGCGCTGGACGAGTGTCATTTCGAAGCTGTAGGAATCGGCGCGGTACACGTGGTGGCCCGTTTCAACCCTGCGGCCGGTATCGTCCACGGCGGTGCGTTCCATCGTGACCAGCGCAGACCCGGCCGCGGTGTCCAGCATGGAGGCTTGGTAATCATCGGCGGTTTTGGCGCCGATACGCTGGGTTGCCAGCCGGAAGTTCACACCGCCGCGGCGCAGGATGGAGTAGAGCCCCTCGGCCCGCAGCATGGCCTCATCTATGTCAGCGATATCGTCGCGCACCCAGTTCTCCATGAGGGCCAGCGGCTTGCCGCCCACTTTACGGAGCCGGGTGAAGTGGTACACCTTGGAGCCTGCCGGCAGCTGCAGCGTGGCGATGGTGGCGTCATCCGCCTCCACATGCGAGAAACTCAGGACGTCGGTGGTGGGCTTCTTGCCGTTGTTGGTGAGGTCGTCATAGAGGCTGGAGAGTTCCAGCGGGCGGCGGACCTGGCTGGAGACCACCTGGGTTCCTACACCGCGCTTGCGCACCAGGAGGCCGGAACGGACCAGTTCGTCCATGGCCTTGCGCATGGTGGGCCGGGACAGGTTGAGCTGGGCCGCCAGGTCGATTTCGTTGTCCAGTCGGCTGCCGGGTTCCAGTGCGCCGCTGTAGATGGCCGCTTCAATACCCTGGACCACCTGGTGGTACAGGGGCACGGGGGAGGAGCGGTCGATGGTGAGTCCCAGATTGTTCGCCACGATGCGTCCCTTGTGTCGGTTGGATCAGCGCCGCCCGGTCGGGACAGGCGCGCTGGGGGCACTTTGCCGCCATATGTTCTCTTGATAGGACATAGTCCCTTCTCGATCGTAGCAGTCGCACCGGGACGGTCAAGGGTGCTCCACGGCTGCTGTGATACAGGGGCGGAGGGTTGTCCTGTTGTAGGGACGCATGGGAGAAGGACGCCTCCTCCCGCCCCCGCGTTTGCGTTGGGTGGCTAGGCTGGCACCATGACGTGGGCCGCAGGACAACAATCATGAATTTTGCCGGTAGCCTTGGTCCCCGCCCGCGCACCCTCGAGGTCCAGGACTTGGCCAGCTTCGACCGCCTGGTGGCCGGCGGCGCCGTCAACCTGCACGGCTGGCATGCGCAGTCGCTGGACCTGCGGGGCCGGTCGGCAGCACTGAAAAGCGTGAGCGTCGAGGGCGCGATGTTCCTGGGCTGCCTCTTCGATGACGGCATGGAGGGCTACCTCCGGAGCCGCGGAGCCCTGATCTTCCCCAGGCTGGAAGGTGTCCCGTTCGATCCCTACCGGGCGGCCCTGTATTCCCCGGCTGAGCTGTACGCCGGACTGGCCACGTCCCCGTATGAGGAGGTGCCGGACGCGCGCATCTACCACTGGAGCATCCAGCCGGGCCAGCGGCACCGGGTGGACTCAACCTTGGCCTCTGCCCTGCACGACCATGCCATCGGTGATGCACTGGACGAGCTGACCCGCTCCGGGACCTGGACCCGACGGTCCATCGTCGGCGTCATGGGCGGCCACGCGGCGCCGCGCGGCAGTCGGGAGTTCGCGGAGGCGGCGCGGCTGGGGAGGCTGCTGGCCCTCGACGGCCATTCGGTGGCTACCGGCGGTGGGCCGGGTGCCATGGAGGCGGCGAACCTGGGCGCCTACCTGAGCCAGGCGTCCGACGGCGACGTGCAGGCAGCGCTGGCCACGCTCGCCGTTGTTCCCGGGTTCCGCCCCTCGGTGTCGGCGTGGGCACGTGCGGCCGCCGCCGTCGTCGAACGCCATCCGGACGGGACGCCCTCGCTTGGCATCCCCACCTGGTTCTACGGGCACGAGCCGCCCAACTACTTTGCCACGCACATCGCCAAATACTTTGCCAACGCCATCCGGGAGGCAATCCTGCTGGAACTGTGCCACGGCGGGATTGTCTTCCTGCCCGGCGCCGCCGGCACAGTGCAGGAGATCTTCCAGGACGCCTGCGAGAACTACTACGGCGCCCGCGAAAAGGTGGCGCCCATGGTACTGGTGGGGCGGCGCCATTGGGAGCAGGAATACCCGGCCTGGCCCATGCTGCGCAGCCTCGCGGCCGGCCGGGCCATGGCGGATTACATTTTCCTGGTGGACACGGTGGACGAAGCAGTGGAGGTCCTCCGGGAACGCTGAACGTTGCCGAAGGACCTCCATGAAAAGCCGCTGCTGGCTGCTAGCCCACCGCCGTGCCGAACAGCATGCCCAGCAGGTACGTGATGGCGGCCGCGCCCAGGCCGATGGCCAGCTGCCGCAGCCCGCGGGTCAGCGGGGACGTGCCGGACAGCAGGCCGACGGCGGCGCCGGTCGCCAGCAGGGAAATGCCCACCAGGGCCCCTGCCACGACGAGGGCTGCGACGCCGGTCATGCCAAACACGAAGGGCAGGATGGGGATGACCGCGCCGGAGGCGAAGAAGCAGAAACTGGACAATGCGGCTCCCCACGCCGTGCCCACTGCCTCGTGCCGGTCGTCTTCCTCCGCGAGCTCCGGCTGCAGGGACAGGCTGGGATCGCAGTCGCAGGACAACTGGCCCGTGCGCTCGGCAACCCGGTGTTCCGCCGCTTCCCGGGACATCCCGCGGGCCAAATACACCAGGAGGAGTTCGTTGTTCTCGAGGTCCAGCTTGGGCGCCGCCGCCAGGGTGATCTGCGTTGGACGGGTGGCGGCCAGCAATTCGCGCTGGGACCGGACGGAGATGAATTCACCTGCGCCCATGGACATGGCGCCGGCCAGGAGCCCGGCGATGCCGCTGAGCAGCACCACGCTGCTGGCCACACCGGATGCGGCCATGCCCATCACCAGGGACAAATTGCTGACCAAACCGTCATTGGCCCCGAAGACGGCCGCGCGGAACGTACCGGCCAGGCGGTTGCGGCCGCGCGTTGCCAGGCCTCGGACCACTTCCTCATGGATCTGCTCATCGGCGGCCATGGCCGGGGTGGCGTTGGGGTCCTTGGCGTAAGGGGAGCGGCCCTCGGCGCGCTGGGCTAGGGCCAGCACGAACACGGAGCCGAAGTGCCGGGCCAGGAACCCCAGGAACCGGCTTCGTGTGGATGCCCTCCTGGGTTTGCCGGCGTGCTCACCGAGCAGTGCCAGCCAGTGTGCCTCGTGCCGGCCTTCGGCCTCGGCCAGGGCCAGGAGGATGGCGCGCTCTTCCCCCTCGCGGTTCTGTGCCAGGTCACGGTAGACGGCGGCTTCGGCGCGCTCATCGGCCAGGTACTGGCGCCACCGCTTGATGTTCGACGGCGAGGGCTGGGGTTGCACGGTGTGCGGGGCCTCCTGGGGTATGGCATGCGGATTGGATTGGGCGTGCTGCGACACTGATACTCCTGGGCTGGAAAGGGCATGTTTTCGCGCCTTTGCCCTGCCAGCCTACTGCGGATTTCCGCGGTTTTTTGGCTGGCAAACCTCGCTGCAAAGTTTCGGTTTGCCTTAAACCAAGGGCCCCTGGCGCTTGCGTTCCCGGCCTTCTTCCCGGGCTCCGGCGGCTATTGACCCGTCCGGCCGGCCGGTGCTGTGATGAAGGTGTGGCGCAGGCTGCGCCCTCCCGAAAGAGCACGTCAGGCGAACCTACGGAGGTTGAATCATGAGCACCACCGGACAGCACCCGGACATGCCGCACCTGGACGCCGTGGAAGCGGACCCCGCCTACGATTACGCCGAGGATGCACCGGTAGACGATGCGGACTGGGACGCGGAGGACGCGTTGATTGATGAGGAGGAGCCGGTGGTCCAGTCGCCGCCGGTGGTCATCGATGCCGAGGACCGCGAGGTCCCGCTGGATGACGACGAGCCCCGCGACACTGAGAGCTAGGACATGGAGGAGTAGGACTTACGACGACGGCACCTCCTTTCGCGGTAAAGCGAAAGGAGGTGCCGCCGTCGTGCGTTATATCTTTGCCGGGGATTCTATTTGTCAGCGGCCGGCGAGGACTTCCTCCGGGGCGTCCTCGGGTTCCTGCCCGGAAACCCGGCGCTGCCACGCCTGCATAACTGCGGGGTCCGTGGGCCGGGTGAGCAGTGACGCCGCAATGTAGACAACGGCGGAGGCAATCAGGCCGTAGTAGATGGGCTCGTTGGCGTAAATTCCGTCCAGGGGCGCCTTGGCGTTGATTTCGAGGATGATCATGGTGCCCAGGGTCACGACGGAGCCGACGGCCATGGAGGCCGCGGCGGCCAGGCCGGTGCCGCGCTTCCACACGAGTCCGCCCAGGATGGCCACCAGGAGCCCGCCCACCAGGATGTCGTAGGCGATGGTCAGGGCCGCCACCACGTCCTTGGTGATGATGGCGATGACGATGGCCACAATGCCCAGGGCAAGAACCCAGATGCGGTTGGCCTTGACGTCATGCTCCGGGTTCTCGGTGTCCCCGGTGTTGACCGTCTTGCCGAACCAGCCGGCCACGAACGGGAGGACGTCGGCGCGGGCAACGGTGGCAGCGGCAATGAGGGCGCCGGAAGCGGTGGACATCATGGCGGCGACGGCGGCTGCCAGGACCAGCCCGCCGATGCCGACGGGGAGCAGGTTCTGGGCCACCTCTGCGTAAACGTCGTCCTTGGCGGCGATCTTGACGTTGGAGAGGGCCACGCTGGCGGCCATGCCGATCAGGGCCCCGGCCACGCCGTAGAGGATGCAGTAGATGCCGGCCGTGGCGCCGCCCCAGCGGGCTACCTTGGGCGTCTTGGCGGTGAACACGCGCTGCCAGATGTCCTGGCCGATCAGCAGGCCAAGGGTGTAGACCACGAAGTAGGTGATGATCGTCTGGACGCCGATGCCGTCCATCTGGAAGAAGCTGGCGTCCACCCGGCTGCGGATCCCGTCCAGGCCACCGGCGGCGTTCAGGGTGAACGGGAGCATGAGGAAGAAGATGCCCACGGTCTTGATGACGAACTGCACCTGGTCCGCCAAGGTGATGGACCACATGCCGCCGATGGTGGAGTACACCAGCACGATGGCGCCGCCGATGGCGATAGCCAGCGCCCGATCCAGGCCGAACAGCACCACGAAGATGGTGGCGTAGGCGCCGGTGGAGGTGGCGCAAAGCATCAGTGTGTAGGCCAGCATGACGATGCCCGAGGCTTCGGTTGCCCTGCTCCCGTAGCGGAAGGAGAGCATCTGGGACACCGTGTAGATCTTCAGCTTCTGGATGGTGCCAGCGAAGAGGAGGCTCAGCAGCAGGACGCCCGCGCCAATGGCCACCACCAGCCACATGCCGGAGATGCCGAACTTGTAGCCGAGCCCCACGCCGCCAACGGTGGAGGCTCCGCCGAGGACGACGGCGGCCATGGTTCCGGTGTAGAGGAACGGGCCAAGGCGGCGGCCTGCCACCAGGAAGTCACTGTTGTTTTTGGTACGGGACTTGCCCCACCAGCCGAAGGCCAGCATTGCGAGAAGGTACACCACCACGATGGCGATGTTGATGGCACGTGCATCCATAGATGGCTCCTTGGAGCAGCTGGGCGCCGGGTGTGGGACCGGGGGCGACGGCGCCCGGAACCGCCGCGGACGAACGGAAACGGCTCCTGGAATTGCCCTATAGGCAACAGGAGTTTCCACAGACTAGAGTGTGACGGCTGCAACAGTCAAGGGGCGCCAGTGGCTGGGGATTGCCCGTGTGGCATCCGCGCGTCACATAAGCGGCGGCCATTAGTATGGCTCGAGAGTGGAGCCGGGCTGCCGGCCATGAAAGGTTCGTAGATGAAGGCACTGCCAGTTGAGCCCAGCAACGTCCCGGTTGCCATCGGCTCCAGGATCCGGGCCGCCCGGCAGTCCCAGCGGCTCACCATCGAGCAGGTAGCCGACGCCACCGGGCTGACCAAGGGTTTCCTGAGCCGGGTGGAGCGGGACCTGACCTCGCCCTCCGTTGCTTCCCTGGTGACGCTGTGCCAAGTGCTGTCCATTTCCATTGGCGACCTCTTTGCCGCGCCTGAAACCCACCTGACCAAGCGGAACGACGGCCCGCGGATTTCGCTGGGCGGCCAGGGCATCGTGGAACGCCTCCTGACTGCCCGCTCGGAACGCCGGGTCCAGATCATCCAGGCCGTCATCGAACCGCACGGCCGTGGCGAGTCCGAGCTCTACGCCGTGGACTGCGACGTGGATGTGCTGCACGTGATCAAGGGGTCCATCAAGTTGATCCTGACCAACGAGGAATACGACCTCAGCACCGGCGACACGGTTACCTTCCCCGGCCGCGAACCCCACACCTGGGTCAACCCCACGGATAAGCCGGTCGAGGTGCTCTGGGTCCTGGTCCCCGCGGCCAGCCGCTGATCTCTGTGCACTCCTGCCCGGTTGCCGCCGTGCCTCCGCAGTAGTGCTGCCCGGTTTCTGCGGAATGCCCTGATGCGCAGGGCCATGGGGCGGGGTAACTGGGCTGGACTGCCCCCTTATCGGCGCGGGCTCCGCTGGCCTCCCGCCAGTACCGTCCTGATTTCCCTGACGACCGAGCCGGGATCAAACCAGATGTGCTCCGGCATGAAGCGAAGGACGGCGTAACCGCTGACGGCTGCGGCATTATTGCGCTTCCGGTCCCGAAGCATATCGGTGCGTTTGGAGTGGAAGGCAAAGCCGTCAAGCTCCACAATCAGAAACCCTGCGATCAGGAAGTCCACGCGACCGATCCCCGGGAGGAAGACCTGTGGTTCGTAGTCGATGCCCTGGCTGCGGAACAGGTGTTGGGCATCGACCTCAACGATGGATTCTGCCCGCAGATCCAGCCCGCGCAGGATGCGGCGGGCGGTTCCGGAGCGGTCTGCCTGCAGCTGGGATGCCAGCAGTTCGCGGGGCACTCCGTGCAGCCTGATCGCTGAGGTTGCCAGCGCGGTGGACGCCGGTGGCGCCAGGCACGTCAGGGCATGAAGGGCTACGTCCTCGATGGCTGCAACGGGGAGTAAAGGGTTGCCCTGGAACCTGACCGTGCGATGCCGGATGAAGCCGCTGCCGTGTCCGTGATTGCACGCCAGATGCGGGCGTTCGGGTGGGTTGCGCAGCCACAGGCCGTAATGGGCGGCGGCGCTGGCACAGCTCAGCCTGGCATTGTGCATGACGGCCACCAGGAGATGGGGGTCGCAGCCCGGCAGGGCGAATACGCCCCTCTTGGGCTGGGCAACGCCGAGATCCTTGAGTTTCAGCAGGTCCCGGCGCGGGAATCCTGCCGCCAGGAATTGGCCGGACCTGGCCACACCGCCGCACTTGTGCAGGTATTCGATGAGGTCCACCAGGTTATTTGAGGCGCGTGGGAGGACGTCTGGAACCCGCCGCAGTCCATATGTGGGCAACTCCGTGCGGTGCCGGGTACGTTCCTGCCCACTTACTTTCTCCGCCTGCCTAGCTCCAGCGTCGGAAATGCTGGAAACTCGCGGAGCGCGAATTCCAAGGTGGCGCGGCACCGGAAGTAACTGGGGAGGAAGGTACGATCCGACCTCTGCGCGCCGCCAGGAGGTAAACACCTGATGCTCACAGGGAAACATGGGTGTATGATGGCAGTCACACCAGTCCCCTCAACTCCTCGAAGGAGAGGCCTCCATTGGAAGAGCTGCGCATTGAAGCCAACGGCAACCTTGGCCCCATCGATTCATCCCGGATTCCCCGCTACGCCGGAGCTGCCACGTATGCCCGCCTTCCGCGCCTGGACCAGGTGGACAAAGCCGACGTCACGGTAGTGGGCGTCCCCTTTGACTCAGGCGTTTCCTACCGTCCGGGAGCCCGCTTCGGCGCCAATCATGTCCGCGAGGCGAGCCGCCTGCTGCGTCCCTACAACCCCGCCTGGGATGTGAGCCCGTTCGAAAACATCCAGGTGGCCGATGCCGGGGACATGGCGGTCAACCCGTTCAACATCAACGACGCCATTGAGACCATCCAGCAGAACGCGCTGGACCTCACCGCCGCGGGGAGCAAGCTGCTGACCCTGGGCGGGGACCACACCATCGCCCTGCCGCTGCTGCGCGCCGCCGCCGAACGTGCGGGTGGACCCATTGCCATGCTCCACTTTGATGCCCACCTGGACACATGGGACACCTACTTCGGCGCCGAATACACGCACGGCACGCCTTTCCGCCGGGCGGTGGAGGAAGGCATCCTGGACACCGAGGCCATCAGCCACATCGGCACCCGCGGCCCGCTTTATGGAAAGAAGGACCTCGACGACGACCACCGCTTTGGGTTCGGCATCGTCACCTCCGCGGACGTCTACTACCAGGGCGTACTGGAGACGGTGGCCAAGGTCCGGGACCGGATCGGCAACCGCCCGCTCTATATCTCCGTGGACATCGACGTCCTGGACCCCGCCCACGCTCCGGGTACCGGCACTCCCGAGGCCGGCGGCATCACCAGCCGCGAACTCCTGGAGATCATCCGGGGCTTCCGCGGCATGAACCTGGTGGGTGCCGACGTCGTCGAAGTCTCTCCTGCCTATGACCACGCGGAGATCACCGGCGTTGCCGCCAGCCACGTCGCCTACGAACTGGTGACCCTCATGGCGGAGAACGCCGCTCCCGGAAGCCGTATTGGCGCGGAAAACGGATACGCGGCGCAGGCTCTTGGCCAGGAAACCCGCCGCCCCGCCGGCTTCGCGGCCGCCACCAAGGAGTAGGGCCGTGACGGTATCGGACGGGCCCGCCCCGGCACAGGGGAGCGGCGTCCGCAATGGCGGGGACCTCGTCGTCGAGACCCTCGAAGCGCTGGGAGCCAAGACGGTCTTCGGCATCCCGGGCCAACACGCCCTGGGCCTCTTCGACGCCATGGGCCGCGGCAACCTGCATTTCGTCTCCTCCCGGGTGGAAAACAACAGCGCCTTTGCCGCAGACGGGTACTCCCGCGCCACCGGCGAAGTGGGCGTGCTGTTCCTCTCCACCGGCCCCGGCGCGCTGACCTCGCTCGCCGGCCTGCAGGAGGCCTACGCCACGGGTGTGCCCATGGTGGTGGTGGCCAGCCAGATTCCTTTGGAGGGCCTGGGCGCGCGGCGCAAGGGCATGCTGCACCAGCTGGACGACCAGAAAGCCTCCGCGGCAAACGTCACCAAGAGCCAGCGGCTCATCCAGCACGCATCCGGCATCCCCTCCGCGATCCAGGACGCCTGGACCGAGGCCATCTCCTCGCCCCAGGGGCCGGTGTGGCTGGAGATCCCCCAGAATGTGCTCCTGGATCCGATCATGGTTCCGCCGGTGGAGGATGCCCTTGCCGAAGCGGCGGACAACCCGCCCCGCATCGAACTGGTGCGCGAGGCCGTGAAGTGGCTGGAAGCAGCAAAACGCCCGGCCATCATCGCCGGTGGCGGGACCCGCCGCGGGAGGGCGGAGAAGTCGCTGCTCTCGATCGCAGAGAAGCTGCGCGCACCGGTCATCTGCACCCCAGGCGGCAACGGCGCTTTCCCTTGGAACCACGAGCTGTCCCTGCAGTCCTGGATTGAGGACCGCTACATGACCGACGTCCTGGAGGACGCCGATGTCCTGGTGGTGATCGGCTCGTCCCTTGGCGAGGTCACCTCCAACTACTTCACCTTCGAGCCCCGGGGCAGGATCATCCAGATCGACGCCGAGCCCCGCGTGCTGGAGTCCAACAGGCCGGGGCTGGGTATTCGGGCCGACGCCGGCCAGGCGCTCGCGGCCCTCGATGAGGCGCTGCAGCCCGGCGGGACTGCAGCGCCGGACTGGCATGGCAGAACCCCGGAAGCACTGGTCAGTGAATCCCTCGCCAAGGTCCGCGCCCGGCTGGAATCGCAGGACCTGGCCAAGGAACTGAAGTTCATGGCCGACATCCGTGAGGCCGTTCCGGCGGACATGCAGACCTTCTGGGATATGACCATCGCCGCGTACTGGGGCTGGTCCTGCTGGGACGCGCGGCAGGGGCAGTTCCATTCCGCGCAGGGTGCCGGCGGGCTGGGCTTCGCATTCCCCGGTGCCATTGGCGCGGCCGTGGGGCTGGAAACACTGGGCAAGCCAGCACGGGTGCTTGCCGTCTCCGGGGACGGTTCGTCCATGTATTCCATCGCGGAACTGGCGACGGCAAGGCAGCACAATGTCCCGGTCACCTGGCTGATAGTGGACGACGGCGGCTACGGCATCCTGCGCGAGTACATGGTGGGCGCGTTCGGCAAAGCCACTGCCACCGAACTCGCCCGGCCGGACTTCGTGAAGCTCGCTGAATCCTTTGGCGTGCCGGCCACACGCGTGCCCCCGGAGGGTGTGGGGGACGCGCTGAAGGCGGGATTCGCTGCCGACGGGCCCAACGTCGTCGTGGTTGAAACCCTGCTGAAGATGTTTGGTCCCACCCACCTGGGCGGCTGACCGCAACCCTTTCGTACTGGAGCTCCCCCACTTCCTGCTGGAAGTGGGGGAGTTTCTGCTTCTACCTGCCTCCTGACAAGTTCGTTTCCCTAAGCAACCTTTTCCTGATACAGTTGCTTGCAGCAACTAATCCTTTAGGGAGGATCATGTCTGTCGCACCGGCCACTGCAGCCGACCTTGTCAGCCACATCTATGACCTGCAGCGCGCGCTGCGCTGCGTCACTATGATCAACGCCAAAGGCCAGGACACCGGCATCGCCCTCCAGGGCGTGCTCAGGTTCATCGGCGAAGGGGAGACCCGGGCCGCGCACCTTGCAGAGCGCCTGGGGGTCAGTGCGCCGGTGCTCAGCCGGCACGTTGCCGAGCTGGCGGATGCGGGCCTGGTGGTCCGCACCCCGGATCCGGAGGATGGCCGGGCACAGCTGCTGGCACTCTCCCCGCAGGGGAAAGCGAAGCTGGCAGAGCTGGTGCAGCACCGGGCGGAGACGCTGCAGGCATACCTCGCCGACTGGAACGAGGACGACGCCACTGCAACAGCCGCGATGCTGAACAAGCTCACCGCATCCCTGAAGAATTCCATCCGGGCAAGGGCGGCCGGAACCACCACTGAACACGAAAAGCAGGAGTCCATTAATGGCTAACGTCACCGCCGCCGCGGACCAGGAGCAGGAGCGCCAGCGCCAGCGGACCGCTAAACAGGAGTCGCGGCAATCCAAACGCCACGAACCCGGCGCGCCCATGAACCACCGGCAGATCATGGAGGCCCTGACCGGCCTTCTGGCTGCCTTCTTCACCGCGATCCTCAGCAGCACCATCGTGGCCAACGCGCTGCCGACCATCATGTCCGAGCTCAAGGGCACTCAGACGGACTTCGCGTGGGTCATCACGGCCGCGCTGCTGGCGAACGCCGCCACCACCCCCATCTGGGGCAAGCTCGCCGACCTCTTTGACAAGAAGGTCCTGGTCCAGCTCAGCATTGTGATCTTCGTGGCCGGCTCGGTCATGGCCGGCTTCTCCGAGAGCATCCCGTTCCTGCTCACCGCCCGTGTGATCCAGGGCATCGCCATGGGTGGCCTCACCGCCCTGGCACAGGCCATCATCGGCTCCATCATTCCGCCGCGTGAACGCGGCAAGTACTCCGGCTACATGGGCGCGGTCATGGCGGTTGGCACCGCCGGCGGCCCGCTGCTGGGCGGCTTCATCGTGGACAGCTCCCTTGGCTGGCGGTGGACCTTCTTTGTCTGCGTCCCGCTCGCCGTCGTCGCCCTGATCCTGCTCCAGGTGACGCTGAAGGTTCCGCACGTGAAGCGGCCCGCCAAGATCGACTGGCTCGGTGCCATCCTGCTCACCTCCGGCGTCAGCCTGCTCCTGATCTGGGTTTCCTTCGCCGGTAAGGCCGACTACTACGACTGGTGGTCCTGGCAGACCGCAGTGATGGTGGGCGGCGGCGTCCTCCTGCTCGCACTGTTGGTGCTGGTTGAGTCCAAGGTGTCCCAGCCGATCATTCCGCTGAAGATCATCTCCGAACGCACCACCGCCCTGGCCATCGTGGCTTCCGTTGCCGTCGGCGTGGCGATGTTCGGTTCCTCCACCTTCCTGGGCCAGTACTACCAGGTGGCCCGCGGCGCCACGCCCACCGAAGCCGGCCTGCTGACCCTGCCCATGATCGCCGGCAACCTCATCGGTTCGGTCGTCTCCGGCCAGCTGATCAGCCGCTATGGCAAGTGGAAGCGATTCCTGGTCGGCGGCACCGTCCTGCTGATCGGCGGCCTGGCACTCGCCGGCACCATGGACCACACCACCGAACTCTGGCAGACCGGCCTCTACACGGGCATTTTCGGTATCGGACTGGGCATGCTCATGCAGAACCTGGTCCTGGCCGTCCAGAACACCGTACCGGCCAAGGACATCGGCTCCGCCAGCGCCTCCGTGGCCTTCTTCCGCTCCGTGGGCGGTGCCATCGGCGTGTCCGTCCTGGGCGCGGTCATGGCCAACCACGTGAAGGACCTGGCCACGGACGGCCTCGCGAAACTCGGCATCCAGGCTTCCGGAAACAGCGGTGCAACGCTGGACCTCAAGGACCTGCCCGCCCCGATCGCTGACATCATGCGCGCCGCCTACGGTGACGCCACGGCAGGCATTTTCATGATCTCCGCCGCGGTCAGTGTGGTTGCCCTCATCGCCGTCATCTTCATCAAGGAAGTGCCGCTGCGCAGGACCGTTGACATCACCCCTGAAAAGGCGCTTGAAGCCAACGCCGCCGGTGAAGCAGGCATGACCGCGACCATGACCGGCCAGCTGCCCATGGTCTCCGCGGACGCTCCGAACGGGGATGCCCCCGCCGGTGACGCCCTCGCCGGGACCGGAATGGCCACGCGCAGTGCATCACGTGCCGCAGTGCCCGCTGCGGCGGCCAAGAGGTACGACGGCGGTGCTGCCGCTGCGGCAGCAGCGTCCGGCCGGGTAGCCACGGAGGACTTCGAGGAAGTCTTCGCCCGGAGCTTCAGTTCGGACGGACTGGACCTGCGGTCTGCGGATAACGCGGATAAAATCGCCGATGCCGTTGCCAGTGCCGCTGCCACCCTGCAGAAACTGCAGGAAACCCAGCACCTGCTGGCCCGCCAGCAGGTGGAACTGGGCGGCCTGGTCCTGGACATCCAGGAGCAGCTTCGATCCCAGCAGGACGTTGCCGCCAAGCAGGCCGCCACTGCGGCGGAGCTCAGCAGGCTGCAGCGCAAGCTCCTGAAGGAACGCAAGATCCAGGCAGCAGCCGCGCTGTACCTGGCCGGGCGTGGCAAGCACAGCGCCGCCACCCCGCCGGATGCGCCGTCTGCCGGTGCCGGTTCTGAGCCGGGCCAAGGACAGTAAGGCCAGGACAGCAGTTCCTCCCTGCCATGGTTGGAGCCATGGCAACGCCAAAGCCGCAGCCCGCACCCGGAAGACCTCCGGGAGCGGGCGGCGGCTTTGCTGCATGTGATGTCTTCCTCTGCCTGGTGCCGCCCTCCCCGTAAGCCCGGTTTCGGCAGGCTGTTCACCGGCGGAAAAGATGCCGGCGAGGGACCAAATGTCGGTGCCCATCACTAGAGTTGAGTCCATGCTCCTCACCCTCATACGGCGCTACTCCAAACCGTATTCGCCGTACATCCTGGCTGTCGTCATTTTCCAGCTCGCGGCCACCATCGCTGCGCTGTACCTGCCCAGCCTGAACGCGCAAATCATTGACGAGGGCGTGGCACGCGGCGACACCGATTTCATCTGGCGCACCGGCGCGGTGATGCTCCTGGTGGCCTTCGCCCAGGTGGCAGCGGCCATCGCCGGCGTCTACTTCGGCTCGAGGACGGCCATGGCGGTGGGCCGGGACCTGCGCCATGCGGTGTTCCGCAAGGTCACCAGCTTCTCCGCCAAGGATGTCAACGCGTTCGGCGCGCCCACGCTGATTACCCGGGGCACCAACGATGTCCAGCAGGTGCAGATGCTCCTCCTCATGGGGCTGAACTTCATGGTGGCCACCCCCATCATGTGCATCGGCGGCATCATCATGGCGCTGCGCGAGGACATTAATCTGTCCTGGCTGGTCTGGGTCTCCGTTCCCCTGCTGGCCGTGGTGGTGGGCTACCTGGTGGTCCGGCTCATGCCGCTGTTCCGGTCCATGCAGCGGAAGATCGACCGCATCAACGCCGTGCTGCGCGAGCAGATCATCGGTATCCGGGTGGTCCGGGCCTTCGTGCGTGAGCCGTTCGAGACCGAACGCTTCGGCGGGGCCAATAAGGAACTGGCGGACGTCTCGCTCCGCATCGGAGCCCTGTTCGTCCTGATGTTTCCGGCCATCAGCATGATCCTGCACCTGTCCACGGCGGCAGTGCTCTGGTTTGGCGGGCAGCGGGTGGATGCCGGCGCCATGCAGGTGGGCTCGCTCACCGCGTTCCTGCAGTACCTGCTGCAAATCCTGATGGCGGTCATGATGGGCACCTTCATGGCCATGATGATCCCGCGCGCCTCCGTTTGTGCTGACCGCATCGGCGAGGTGCTCGGCGTCGAGCCCTCCATCCACGATCCCCAGCAGCCTCAGGCTCCGGCCACTCTCACCGGAGCGGTGGAATACCGAAACGTCACGTTCGCCTACCCGGGCGCCGAGTCTCCGGTGCTCAGCAACATCAGCTTCACCGCCCACCCGGGGCAGACCATCGCCATCATCGGGTCCACGGGCGCCGGGAAAACCTCCCTGTTGTCCCTCCTGCCGCGGCTGTATGACCCCGTGGAAGGGCAGGTGCTGCTGGACGGTGTCCCGGTGGACAGGCTGGACCGCGCCGAGATCACCAAGAGGGTTGCGTTGGTGCCGCAGCGTCCATATCTGTTCTCCGGCACCATCGAACACAACCTCCGGTTCGGCAAGACCGAGGCGACGGAACAGGAACTCTGGGATGCCCTTCGGGTAGCCCAAGGCGAGTCCTTTGTCCGCGAGAAGAAGAACGGGCTGGACGCAAGGATTTCGCAGGGCGGCACCAACGTCTCCGGCGGACAGCGCCAGCGCCTGTGCATTGCGCGTGCGCTCGTGACCAAACCCCGCGTCTACCTCTTTGACGACTCGTTCTCGGCCCTGGACGTGGCCACTGACGCCCGGCTCCGGGCCGCCCTCAAGGCCATTACCAGGGATGCCACCGTCATCATCGTGGCCCAGCGGATCTCCACCATCACCGAGGCCGACCAGATCCTGGTGCTGGACAACGGACGCATCGTGGACCGTGGCACGCACGAGGAACTCCTGGAAACCTCGCCCACGTACCAGGAAATTGTCGAATCCCAGCTGAGTGTGGAGGAAGTGGCATGAGCCCCCGCAAGAAGGACTCCGCCCCCGTGGAAGAGGCCGCCCCCGAATCCGCGGTGGCTGCCGGCGCCGGGCATGAAGACGACGACTTCCTCGAGGAGGAGTTCACCCCCTCCGAAGCGGACGGGGACATGTTCGGCGGCATGCCCGCCAAGAAAGCCGAGCACTTCTGGCCATCTGCGAAACGGCTGATGGGCCTGCTGAAGCCCGAAGCCCTGGGTATCTACGCGGTGGTGGGCCTGGTGGTGGTCTCCGTGGTCCTCAACGTCATTGCGCCCAAGATCCTGGGCCAGGCCATGGATGTCATCTTCGCCGGGGTAGTGGGAAAGCAGCTGCCCGCCGGAGCCAGCAAGGAGCAGTTCGTTGCCGGGCTGCGCCAACAGGGCCAGGACAACTTCGCCGACATGGTGGCCCGCATGGAGCTGGTGCCCGGCACGGGCATCAACTTCGACAAGCTCACCATGCTCATCGCCATTGTCCTGCTGATGTACTTCGTCGCGAATATCTTCATGTGGCTGCAGGGCTACGTCCTGAACCGCATCGTCATGAAGGTCATCCGCCGCCTGCGTGACGATACCGAGAACAAGCTCAACCGCCTGCCGCTGAACTACTTCGATACCCGGCAGCGCGGCGATGTGCTGTCCCGGGTGACCAACGACGTCGACAACATCCAGCAGGCACTCCAACAGGCTTTCGCCCAGCTGGTCAACTCCGTGCTGACCGTCCTGGGCATCGTGATCATGATGTTCATCGTCTCCTGGCAGCTTGCCCTGATTGCCCTGATCGCCCTCCCGTTGTCCGGCGTGGCCGCCGGCCTGATCGGAGCCCGGAGCCAAAAACTGTTCGCCGCCCAATGGAAGAACACCGGGTCGCTGAACGGCCAGATCGAGGAGTCCTTCTCCGGGCACGACCTGGTGCGCGTCTTCGGCCGGGATGCGGACATGCTGGCACGGTTCGAAGAACGCAACGAAGCCCTCTACAAGGCAAGCTTCGGCGCGCAGTTCGTCTCCGGGATCATCTTCCCCGTCATGCAGTTCGTGTCCTACCTCAGCTACGTGGGCATCGCGGTGGTGGGCGGACTCCGCGTGGCCTCCGGCGCCATGTCCCTGGGCGATGCCACCGCATTCATCCAGTACTCCCGCGAGTTCACCCAGCCGCTGGGCCAGATGGCCGGCATGGCCAACATGCTCCAGTCCGGGGTGGCGTCCTCGGAGCGTGTCTTCGAGTTCCTTGACGCCGACGAACAGGACGCCGAAACCGCCACCGAACACCTGCCGGCCAAGACCGACGGACACGTGGACTTCAAGAACGTTACCTTCAGCTACACCCCGGACAAGCCGCTCATCGAGAACCTCTCCTTCACGGCAGAGCCGGGCAACACGGTGGCGATCGTGGGCCCCACAGGAGCCGGAAAGACCACCCTGGTGAACCTGGTGATGCGCTTCTACGAGCTCAACTCCGGCTCCATCATGCTGGACGGCGTGGATGTCACCCACCTCAGCCGCTCAGAGCTACGCTCCAAGGTGGGCATGGTGCTGCAGGATGCCTGGCTCTTCGGCGGGTCCATTTACGACAACATCCGCTACGGCAACCTCAACGCCACAGAGGAGCAGGTCATCGCAGCTGCCAGGGCCACCTTCGTGGACCGCTTCGTCCGCGCCCTGCCGGAAGGCTACGACACCGTGATCGATGAAGAAGGCAACAACGTCAGCGCCGGCGAAAAGCAGCTGATCACCATCGCCCGCGCCTTCGTGGCCAACCCCTCGCTGCTGATCCTGGATGAGGCCACCAGTTCCGTGGACACCCGCACCGAACTGCTGGTGCAGAAGGCCATGGCGGCACTGCGCTCCGACCGGACCAGCTTTGTGATCGCGCACCGGCTCTCCACCATCCGCGATGCAGATACGATCCTGGTCATGGAAAACGGACGAATCGTGGAACAGGGCAACCACCAGGTGTTGCTCGCCGCCGGCGGCGCCTACCACCGCCTCTACATGTCACAGTTCGCGGGTGCGGACGCCGGGGAAATGCCGTTGGATGATTCGACGGCGGTGCGCAGCTGAGCGCGCACGGTGGCCAGCGCATCGAGGTCCTTGTCCCGATGCGCTGGGGCGACATGGACGCCTACGGCCACATCAACAACGTCCAGATCGTGCGGATGCTGGAGGAAGCGCGGATCGCAGCCTTTGGGCCACCGCGGGGTACAGGTCGTCCCGGTATCGAGCCCCCGGTGTCGCTGTTCAACGATGTCCCGGAGGGCACGCTTGCTCTGATCGTTGACCACAAGATCCGCTATGTCCGGACCCTGGAGTACCGCAACGTTCCGGCCCTGGTCCAGGTCTGGATCGGCGCCGTCAAGGGCGCCAGCTTTGACATCCATTACGTGGTCCAGGACCCCGTGACCGGGGAGGACTGCGTGAAGGCGAGCAGCCACCTGGCCTTCGTTGATGAAGCCACGGGTCGCGTGCAACGGCTCACCCAGGAGCAAAAAGAACGGATGGCTCCCTACAGGCACTAAGACTCTGGTCAGGACTGCCCGGAAACCAGTGGACTGGAAACACTGAACTGGACCATTACCTACAGCGAAAGGAAGCCCGATGGCCAAGAACAAGACCCGCGCCTCACGGAAGAAGAAGACCTGGAAGGAGATGTCGCCGGGCAGGAAGGTGGGCACCATCCTCACCGCGATCGTCCAGGTATCCCTGCTGGTTGCCGCCCAGCGGGACATTTCCCACCGCCCTGCCGACCAGATTAACGGGCCGAAGGCTGCGTGGCGGGCAGCGTCCTTCGTTAACTTCATCGGGCCCATGGGCTACTTCATCTTCGGAAGGAAGCACTCCGCCGCCGGAAAATAGCCGGCCTGGCGGTGCCCGGTTCAGCCACCGTGGAGCGTGCGCCCAGCCAGACCCTGTAAATTTGGGGGCATGACCCCCACTGCCACTGTTGCCATGACCCGCGCCCTCGGCATCTCCAAGGAGATCGAGGATGCGGCGTGGTTCGTGCTGGGGCCGGGCCTGCAGGGCAAGGCGTCACCCCTGGACGGCCGCACCAGGACGTGGTCCGTTCCGGCTGCCGCCGAGCTGCTTGACCGGCTGGAACGGGGCATCGCTGACTCCAAGGCGCCGATGATGACCAACCTCCGCGAGAACCTGGAGGGTGCCACCCGCGGGGCCAAGCAGTTGGCCGTGGAGCTGCTCTTCCTGCAGTCCCTTCCGCTGGCACACGAGGTGAAGTCGCTGAAGGTCAAGCGCGCCCGGGTGGCGGAGGCCGCAGGCTGGCTGGAGCCACCGCTGGAACTGCCCGAAGAGCTGTACGCCGGGATGACGGACCACGGTGTCATCCGCGACCGCACCGCCGAATTCAACTGGACCATCTGGGACCACCTCAAGTGGTTGTGCCGGTTCGTCCGGAACGTCGCGCAGCGGCCGGCCAGCGTAGTGCAGGCAGCCCTCAAGGACCCGCTGCAGTTCCACCGCCTCGCCGCATCCACGCCGGATGACCAGCCGGCCATCCGGCGCAGCATCGAGTTCCTGGCCTGGCCCAGCTACTTCGAGCCGGTGGTGGCGGACGTGGAACGGCAGGAAATCCGGGATGCCTTTGCGTCGCTCGTGGGCGGCGCCAGGGGAGACAGCGAAGAGGACATAACCGCCGATATCCACCGTATCCGGCTGCACCTGGACGAACAGGCGGGCCAGCGCATCGACTGGTACTCCCGCCAACTGGTCAGCCAGTGGCGCAAGGTGGGCGACCCCGGGCGGCGTGCCTGGCTGCTCCGGACGCACAGCGACAACGCCGAGCTGCTTACCGCCTGGCATGGCGAGGAGAAGGTGACGCTCGACGTCGAACACCTCCGCCTGCTGGAGCCCGGCGTCACCGCCGGCGTGGTGCAGCACGCCGTTGACGAGGACTACAAGCACCTGGGCTACGTGGAGCGAGAGGACACCAAGACCGCCGTGTTTGCGTTCCTGACCGTCATGAAGCCCGGCGACCTGGTGCTCTACCAGCACGCCGGAACGGTGCGGCTGGGCGGGGTGCTGGGGGAGCCCGAGTACAACGACGACAACCGCCGGCTGCGGCGCAAGGTGCGCTGGTTCGACGACGGGCACGCCACCACCAGCCTTCCCCGGCACGTCCAGCGGCAGCTGGCCACCCCCGGCATCGTGGTGGACGCCACCCGGGTGGTGCAGGCGCTGCAGGCACTGCTCCCCGCCGAGGCGGAAACCGAGCCCGACGGCGATACCGACGCTGCCGCCGTCGTCCTCCCTGTGCAGGAGGGCTTCCGTCCGCTGACGCAGGAATTCGCCGCGTCGCTGCACATGGAGCTGGAACCTCTGCAGGAGATCGCCGATCTGCTGGAGGAGAACCGGCAGCTGGTCCTTTACGGGCCGCCCGGCACCGGCAAGACCTACCTGGCCAAGCACCTGGCGGCCGAGCTGGCGGACGACACCACGGACGAACGCGTCAAGCTGGTCCAGTTCCATCCGTCCTACGCCTACGAGGATTTCTTCGAGGGCTACCGGCCGGACAAGACCGACGACGGGCAGGTGTCCTTCAAACTGGTGGCGGGTCCGCTGCGGCGGCTGGCTGAGGAAGC
This sequence comes from Arthrobacter sp. FW306-07-I, assembly GCF_021800405.1. Taxonomy (NCBI): domain Bacteria; kingdom Bacillati; phylum Actinomycetota; class Actinomycetes; order Micrococcales; family Micrococcaceae; genus Arthrobacter; species Arthrobacter sp. FW306-07-I. The sequence continues at coordinate 942,070 of NZ_CP084550.1, forward strand.
CGCCAAGCCCGGGAACGAGAAAAAGCCGTACTTCCTGATCATCGATGAGATGAACCGCGCCAACCTGGCGAAGGTGTTCGGCGAGCTGTACTTCCTGCTGGAGTACCGGGATGACCGGATCTACCTGCAGTACAGCCCCAACGAGCCGTTCACGCTGCCGGACAACCTGTACATCATCGGCACCATGAACACGGCGGACCGGTCCATCGCCATGATGGACGCCGCCATCCGCCGCCGGTTCTCTTTCATCGAACTGCATCCGCAGACGGAACCGGTGAAGGGGTCGCTGCTGAGGTTCCTTGAGGCCCGCCAGCTGGACACCACCCCGGCGCTGCTGCTGGACGCGCTGAACGGGGCAATCGATGAGTGGGACCGGGACCTGATGATCGGGCCGTCGTACTTCATGAAGCCCGCGGCCCAGACCCCTGCCGGGCTGCGACGGATCTTCAAGTACGAGCTGATGCCGCTGCTGGAGGAGCACTACCACGGCCAGCTGACGCGCGCGCAGCTGGAAGAACGGTTCGGGCTGGACCAGCTGCTGGGACGCATTGCAGCGCGCTGATCCGCGGGCGGCCGGCATTTCAACCGGTGCGGTGCGCCACCTGGTCCTCGATGAGCTGTCCAGCGGCCTGGTGGAACGGCTGGACGCACCAAGCGCTTCCGTCCTGAACTCCAGCGGCCTGGCCAAAGCTTCCCCGATGGGCATGGGGTTGTACCGGATCGAGCCGGTGGGCAAGGTGGGCTCCGTTCGCACTGCCACGGTCCAGCTCGACGTCCGGCCCAAGGACCGGCTGGGACTGAGCCGGCTCCTGTTCCTGCTCAGTTACGCGGGGGAGCAGGGCTTCCGGCCGGATTTGGTGGCGGCAACCGAGGACCGGGACCTGTGGAGCGCGCTGGCCGAGTCGCTGGCGCAGCTGGCTGAACGCGCCCTGGGTCGCGGCCTCCTGCAGGGCTACCTCACTGTGGATGAGTCCCTGCGGACCGTGAAGGGGCGGATCCGGATTTCGGACCAGATCTCCCGGCGCCCGGGCATGCTGGTTCCCTTGGAGGTCTCCTATGACGAGTTCACCGAGGACATCGCCGAAAACCGGATCCTGCGCGCCGCGCTTGAGCGGATGGGGCAGGTGCCGGGGGTGCGGCCCGAAGTGCTGGGCCGGCTGCGCCAGCTGAAGGGAAAGCTCGACGGCGTCACGCGCCTTCCAGCCGGCGCCCCGGTGCCGCCGTGGAAGCCAACAAGGATGAACCTGCGCTATCACGCCGTGCTGCGCCTGGCCGACCTGATCCTGCGCAACGCGTCCGCGGAAGCCGGTGAGGGCAGGCAGCGGACGGCTTCGTTCGTGGTGGACATGGCGCAGGTGTTCGAGGACTTCGTGGGAACCGCACTGCGCAGCGCCATGGCGGCCTACCCTGGTGAGCTCCGGCTGCGCTACAACACGCTCCTCAGCGAGGCAGTGCGCGATTCCGACCGGCTCTCCGTGAGACCGGATGCGGTCCACCTGCTGGGCGGGCGCCCCGTGGTGGCCTACAACGCCAAGTACCGGGCGGCATCTGATGCAGGGGCGTCCCTGACGGCCGACCACTATCAGATGCTGGCCCACTGCACCGCGCTGGCCGTGCCCACCGCCTGGCTGGTCTACGCAGGCAAGGGCGAAGTGAAACTCCGCCGCATCCTGAACACCGACATCGACATCGTGGAGTTCCCGCTGGACCTCAGCCAGCCGCCGTCGGGCATCCTTGCCTCAGTCCAGGAACTCGCCCGCCAGTCATGGGGCGAAGTGGTCCGCCAAGCCCGGAACGGCTGATACGCCCGGCAGCCCGCCGTCGGTGGGCCCACGCCTGCCGGGCTCCCTGGCCGAGCCTGCGAGGTTAGGGTCCAGGCGGGGATCAGACCGGCACGCGGAACGTAAAGGTTGTTCCCTTGCCCAGGGTGCTCTGCACGTCGATGGTGCCGCCGTGTGCCTCGACGATCGCCTTGCTGATGGGCAGCCCCAGGCCCACGCCGGGGATGGCGGTGCGCCGGACGCTGCTGGTGCGGAAGAACTTGGCAAACACCTCGGAGGCGTCCTCCGGGGTCATTCCCATACCGGTGTCCGTGACGCGGCAGGCCAGGTGCCCGTCCTCCCGCGCCAGCGACACCACCACTTTGCCGCCGTCCGGTGAGTACTTGATGGCGTTGGACACCAAGTTGTCCAGGACCTGCGAGATGCGCGCGCTGTCCACGTGGGCCTCCAGCTGCTCCGGGGTTTCGGCCCGCAGTTCGACGCCGGCCGCTGCCGCCCGGGGCATTGCCGAGGACACGCTGTTCCGGACGAGGTCGGCGACATCCACGGCGTGCGGCGTGACGATCAGCTGGCCGTTCCGGCTGGACAGCAGGTCCGAAACCAGGGTCAGGAGCCGCTCGGAATTGCGGCGGATGATTTCCAGCATTTCGCGCTGCGGTTCCTCCGGTTCGTCGGCGAGCAGAATCTCCACATAGCCAAGGATGGAGGTCAGCGGGGTGCGGAATTCATGGGAGACGCTGGAGACAAAGTCATCCTTGGCGGTGAGCGCGTTGACCAGGTCAGTTACGTCGCTGAAGACGATCACTGAGCCGGTGAACTTGCCGTCGGAGTCCCTCATGGCGCGTGCCGTGGTCACCAGTGCCCGCTGGTCGTTCCCTTCGCCGAGCCAGACCAGGAAATCGGTGAAGGTCTCTCCCAGGACGGCGCGCCGTACCGGACGCTCCTGGACGGGGATCAGGGTTTTTCGGTCTGCCCCAAAGACCAAGAGCTGCGACTCGTTGGGATCCGCGATGTTCTTTGGCCGGGCCAGTTCGTGATTGGCGCGCTGCTTGCGGTTCATCAGGATGTCATGGCCGTCGGCGTCAACCGCCAGGACGCCCAGGTGCACGGTGTCCAGGATGGTGTTCAGCAGCGATTCCTGGCGCTTGCTGGTGCGCAGGCTGGCCCGAAGTTGCTCGTCCTTGTCCTCCAGCTCCTTCTGCTGGCGCATCATGCTCAAGGTCAGGACGCTGACCGACACTCCGATGCCCAGCATCATGACGGGCAGGAGCAGGGAGCGGGCAAAGTCCTGCGGGGTGTAGTCGCCTTTCAGGAGCAACGGAACCCAGATGATGGCCAGCGGCCCCAGGAAGGACAGCCACAAGGCAGCCCGAGGGTAGTATCCGGAGGCGCAGAGCCAAATCACCGGAAACACGGCGAGAAGGCTGATGCCGGTAAGGCTTTCCTGGCCGCCCTCCCTGCCTGCCGCGATGGAAACGAAGTCCAGCAGTGGGATGGCCAGGAAGCTGGTGTAGGGCAGCCGTTCCCATGGAATGACGTAGCAAAGCGCCATGATGGCCAGCTGCGAGATGAGGAACGCGACGAACAAGGGGTTGTTCATGGTGACCGGGAAGAACGCCCACACCAGCAGGGCGGTCAGGATCGTGGTCACGAACAGCGGCATTTGGCTCAGGGCCACCCGGTCGGACAGCCGGTATTCATGGAAGGGCCGCTTGAAAAAACGCAGCCGTCCGGAAGACCAGGCCGTGGGGTTGCTCATGGCGCGGAAGACGCGGACGTCGGGCTGTGCGAGACCATACCAGCAGGATATCCGCAGCCAGCTATACTTCTGACGTTGGCACTGAGGGGGCTCTATGAGTGAGGCACGTGTGGGTCTGGTCATCGAGGATGACCACGACATTCGGGAACTGGTTCGCACTGTGCTGACCCAGGCTGGATTTGACGTCACTGTCGCCAGTGGCGGCGCCGAGGGCGTCCTGATGGCCAAAAGCTTGAATCCTGATGTCATCACCCTGGACCTGGGCCTGCCGGACATCGACGGTTTTGAGGTGTCCCGGCAGATCCGCGAGTTTTCGGACGCCTACATCGTGATGCTCACGGCGCGGACCGAGGAACTGGACACCCTCATCGGGCTGGAATCAGGCGCGGACGACTACCTCACCAAGCCGTTCCGCCCGCGGGAACTGCGGGCGCGGGTTGCGGCCATGATGCGCCGGCCGCGGTCTGTTCCCGACCCCGGCGACGTTGCCGTTGATGCTTCCCCGGACAGCGCGGCCCACCCGGAGCGTGGAAACTTCAGCCACAATGGCCTGGAGCTCAGCTACGCCTCGCGGACCGTCGCCGTCGACGGCAAAGAGATGAACCTGACGCGCACCGAGTTCGAACTGCTGTACGCGCTGCTGGAAGCGGGCCGGACAGTCCGCACCAAATCGGACCTGGTGCGGCGGCTCCGGGATGAGGATTACGACGTCGGCAGCTACATCAGCGAGGCCGACGAACGGTCCGTGGAGGTCCACATGGGAAACCTGCGCAAGAAGCTGGGTGACTCGCCGCAGCAGCCGCGGTGGCTGCAGACGGTCCGCGGGGTGGGCTACCGTTTGGCGCCGGGACAGCACTGAGCCTGCAACCGATGCATGGTTTGCCTGCTGCACTGGGTGATGGGTCGCAAGTAGGTGGCGGCCAGCCTGGGCAACGCCACCGCCATGTCAGCGTGGCGGGCTTCGCCGCGGATCTCGTTCTCGAGTTCCAGGGCCAGGCCGGCCAAGCGCTCGGCGCCCACCATTTGGCTTGAGGTCTTAAGGCTCAGGACTGCGTCCATGGAGCCGTCCAGGTCGCCGGTAGTCAGGGCAAGCCGCAACCGGCCCAGCCGTTGCGGCAGGAACTCGATGAAATTCCCAACGAAGATCCGGCTGTAGCCTTCTTCCTCCTCGAGTTCTTCCCGTAGCCGGTCCAGGACGGACTGGTCCACCAGCGGCCTTGGCGCATCATCCGACGTGCTCACGACACTCCTTTCTGCTGGATTTGGGGACCCGAAAACAGGGTGTTTAGGCGGGGGATCTTGTTCTGTTTCAGGTTAGGACCGTTCCCGCAACCTCGCAGAAGACTCGGGAAGAATTGTGGTTTTCTTGATGGGACTGCGGTTTTTGGGCCATAGGATCGATGCCAGTGCTTTTTCGCATTGACGTCATCAGCGGCCATAGCCGCCTTTTCAATCTGGGGATAGATTGCCGTGTTCCGAACACTTAGGACCTTATTTGTCGCGCTCATAATCGGGGCCGGGCTGGCTTTGTCCATCGTCCAGCCGGCCAGCGCAGCCACCACACCGCAAATCACGCTCAATCCGGCGTCCGGTCCCGCCGGTTCCGCCGTCACTGTCACCGGAACCGGGTTCAAAGCCGCCACCACGGGTACAGTGATCGTGGGTTCCACTACTTTCACGTTCCAAACCACATCGACCGGCGCTTTCAGCACCGGCATCACCATTCCGGCCGCATCCACCGGAAACCTCACCATTACTGCCAAGACATCGTCCATCAAGGCGTCAGCAACGTTTGTGGTGCAGGCGGCTCCCGCTCCAGCGGCCGCACCTGCGCCAACCATCAGTTCAGCCCCTCTGCGCTTCGGGGTGGCAACGCCGGGAGGACCGCTGGCCAGTACTGAGCTGGACGAGGTGGCCAGCCTGGCAGGGGAAATCCCTTCCGTGGTGATGAGCTACAAGGATTTCCTGCAGGCCCCGCCGATCACTGAGTTGGATGCCGTCCGCTCGCGCGGAGCCACACCCTTGGTCACTTGGGAGCCGTGGGCATGGGGAGGCGGAGTGGATCAGCCCGCCTACTCGTTGGCACGGATTACCGCAGGGGACTTTGATGCGTACATCAGCCAGTGGGGCCAGTCCCTGGCGGGCTGGGGCAAGCCGGTCATGCTGCGTTTCGCGCACGAAATGAATGGCAACTGGTATCCGTGGGCCGAAGGCGTCAATGGAAACCAGGCGGGAGAGTACGTGGCTGCGTGGCGGCATGTTCACGATGTTGTTGCCGCTACGGGTGCCAGTAACGTCCAGTGGGTATGGTCGCCGAACGTGCCCTACTGGGGCTCGACTGACCTGGCCGGCCTGTACCCGGGCGCAGGCTACGTGGACATTGTGGCCCTGGACGGCTACAACTGGGGCACCTCGCAAACCTGGAGCAGCTGGGTTTCCCCGGTGGATCTCTTTGCCCCCGGCATCTCCCAGCTCCGCAGCCTGGCACCGGGCAAGCCGGTCCTGATTGCCGAGACGGCCTCCAGCGAGCTGGGTGGTTTCAAGGCTTCCTGGAACACGGACCTGGTGTCCTACCTGGCTGCCCAGCCGGATGTGATGGGCTTCGTCTGGTTCCATATGCAGAAGGAAACAGACTGGCGCATCAACAGCAGCGACTCGTCGGCGTCCGCCTTCAAGTCCGCACTGCTGGCCCGGAGAAGCTAGGGGATAGGGGATAGCTGCTCCGAAACCGCCAGTGTGGGCTGCCTGATCGCGGCAACCCGTCCATCCTGCCTGTCCAGGATCAAGGACGGTGACGGAAACAGCTAAAGATTGGCTCAAGATCCAGCCGTCAGGTGCCATTCAACTGTCAGGCTCCGCCAGCTATCTGTCAGGCGCCGGCTTCGAGGAAGTGCACCAACTGGGACTCGAGGGCTGAACGATCCTTCAGCTCACACTCCCAGACGGTCAACACTTCCCAGCCGGCGTCTTCCAGTTGCCGGCGCTGGCCGGCGTCGCGCTCGCGGGTCCGGGTCCGCTTCGCATCCCAGAACTCCGCGTTGGCTTTCGGTGCGTGCAGGCCCACCCGGCAGTCGTGGAAATGCCAGAAGCAGCCGTTCACGAAGATCACCTTGTGCCGCCCGGCGAAGACAAGGTCCGGGTTGCCCGGCAGTTTGGTGCCGCCGGACCTGCCGTGCAGGCGATACCGGTAGCCCTTGGCATGCAGGATCCCGCGCACCAGCAGTTCGGGCTTGGTGTTCTTGCCACGGATCCGGGACATGTTCCAGCTGCGCTGCTCGGGGGTGAGCTTGTCTGCAGTGGGCTTGTCCGCCATTCCTCCAGTCTAGGAGTCCCTAGATTTCCCGTTCCGGTTGTTCGCCGAACACGAAGTGGCGGCCGCTGACGGACTTCGGCTCAATCTCCACGTAAAAGTCCTTCAGGGTGGGAACCCAGGTCTTCAGGCCGAGTTCCTCGATGGCCGCAAGCTCAGCCGAGTTGCTGAGGACCCGTGCGGTCCCGCGAAGGATCACGGACCATGCCTCCTGCGACAGGATGCCGTCAGTTTCGAACAGCACCTTGGAGTTGATGGTCAGCTGCGCGAGCTTGTTCCCGGGGGCGGTTCGCAAATAGACCTTCCGGTTCGAGGTCACGTAGTTCACGGGGAAGATGTCGGGTTCCCCCGCTACAGAGACCACCAGCCGCCCGTGCTGCGTCGCGGCCAGAAGACGCCACGATTGCTCATCATCGAGTTCCAGGACGGGATTGCCGTCCGCGTGTTCAAACATCATGCGGCCATTGTTCTACCTCAAGTAGAAATGCGCCAGAGGCTTTGGACCCGCAATTCCCGCCCCTTTGTGACACCTCCGTCAAGGCTTAACACTTCGGAAACAGGCCTGTGACCGCGTTGTCTTTCCGGCTGGATAGCGTCGCATGCAGAGTCATCACGGCTGAATGCGAAAGAAAGCGACGCACCCAATGGGCAACGACACAGAAACAACGCAACTGCTGGAACCTGCGGCACCTGCTGATGCCGCCGTCGTCGGACGTTCTCCGGCAACCCCGACAGCGGGCAATAGCGCGGCACTGAACGCCACCAAGGAAAGCCTTGAGGATTACACGCTGCGGTTCGCGCCGCGCTCCTACCGCAAGTGGAGCGCCGGGGTGGTGGCCACCAGCGCGCTGGGCGGCATCGCCTACCTTGCGGACTTCTCCATCGGAGCCAACATCGGCATCTCCTACGGCACGGTCAATGCGCTGCTGGGAATCCTGGTGGCCGCCGTCGTCATCTTCGCAACAGGCTTTCCCTTGGCTTACTACGCGGCCCGCTACAACATCGACCTGGACCTGATCACCCGCGGCTCCGGCTTCGGCTACTACGGATCGGTGGTCACCAACGTCATCTTTGCCACCTTCACCTTCATCTTCTTCGCGCTGGAAGGCTCCATCATGGCGCAGGGGCTGGAGCTGGGACTGGGGATTCCGCAGTGGCTGGGGTACGCCGCGTCCACCGTCATCATCATTCCGCTGGTGATCTACGGGATGAACACCCTGGCCAAACTGCAGGTCTGGACCACTCCGCTGTGGCTGCTCCTGATGGTGGTGCCCGTGGGTTACCTGCTGATCTCGCACCCCGAGAGCATCAACAGCTTCTTTGCCTACACCGGCGAGTCCGGTGACAGCGGCCCCAACCTTGCATCCGTGATGCTGGCCGCCGGCGTGTGCCTGTCCCTGATGGCGCAGATCGCCGAGCAGATCGACTACCTCCGGTTCATGCCGCCGCGCACCGCCGCCAACCGGGGCGCCTGGTGGCGGGCCGTAATCCTGGCCGGGCCGGGCTGGGTGATTTTCGGGGCCATCAAGCAGATCGTGGGCCTGTTCATCGCCATCTACCTGATCGCTTCCCTGGATCCCGCCGCCTCGGCCACCGCCAACGAGCCGGTGCACCAGTTCCTGGGCGTGTATCAGGAGATGATGCCGGCGTGGCTGGCCATGACGCTGGCGGTGGTGCTGGTGGTCATCTCCCAGATCAAGATCAACGTCACCAACGCGTACTCCGGTTCGCTGGCGTGGACCAACTCCTTTACGCGCATCACCAAGACGTACCCGGGGCGGATGGTGTTCGTGGTGGTGAATCTGCTGATCGCACTGGTTCTGATGGAAGCCAACATGTTCGACTTCCTGAACACCATCCTCGGGTTCTACGCCAACTGCGCCATGGCCTGGGTGGTCACGGTGGCGTCCGATATCGCCATCAACAAGTACCTGCTCAAGATTTCGCCCAAGGTGCCGGAGTTCCGCCGCGGCATGCTGTATGCCGTGAACCCGGTGGGGTTTGTGTCCATGCTGGTGTCCGCAGGCGTTTCCATCGCGGTGTTCTTCGGGGCGTTCGGTGCCGCCATCCAGCCCTACTCGCCGATCTTCGCGGTGGGCCTGGCGCTCGTGCTGCCGCCGGTCCTGGCCGTGCTGACCCGCGGGCGGTTCTACCTGCGGCGTGTTGACGACGGGATCGACCTGCCAATGTTCGACGCCGACGGGAACCCCAGCGACGGCAAACTCCTGTGCCACGTAACCGGCCTGGAGTTCGAGCGTCCGGACATGGTGCGTTCCGCACAAGACGCGTCCGACGGCGGCGCGCAGTATGTTTCTTCGCTCGCCTTGTCGACTGATAAGACGGGGGAGCTGGTGCTTCCCGCCCAGAAGTAGAAGTTTATTGATTGGGAGCCGGCGCACCTTTGTGCGCCGGCTTCCTTTATGACTTCTTTTGTCGTGTTCCGGATGGTAGACAATGCATCGGGGGGCCTTCTGCCTGTGGATAACTTCCTCAGCGAATTATGACGTGGGCTACCCTTAACTCACTGTCCGGAGCAAGCCGTCTTGAAACTACTGGGGGAATAGCGGCCCATGACATCGCAGAACTTCTTTTCGTCCCGCGCTCTCGTTTCGCCACGCACGGTGCAGTCCGGTGCGGCCGCCCTCGTTGTTGGACTTGCTCTGGCTTTGTCTGGCTGCAACTCGGGCGGTTCTCCTGGTCCGGGCGGCACTTCTTCCCCCGTGGCCGCCGAGACACCCACCGCCACGCCCACTCCCACCCCGACACCGAGTGCTGTCTACAAGCCGGCCGACGCATCCGGCCCAGCCCAGAACGTCCCGGTTCCCGTCCTGCCCGAGGTGGCTAAGACGGAGACGAAGGAAGGGCTCGAGGCATTTACGAGGTATTGGTACTCGGCGCTGAGTTACGCATACGAGACTGGAGACGCCGCTGTGCTCGAATCGATCTCGGATTCAGCATGCGCCAGCTGCAAGAAGGTAAAGCAAGAGGTCACGGACTGGCATACACGCGGCCGGTGGCTGGAGGGTGGTCGTATCACCGTTGATGCTGTCGACAGTAACTTCGTTATGTCTCAACCATCCACCTACCAAGCCATTGCGCAAGTCCAGCAGGAGGCTATTGCTTACCACTTATCTGACGGGAGCGTGAAGGGGCGAGTCGCCGCACTGCCGACGACACCTGACATCGTCGTGGCGGCCTACGTCGGTCAGGGGTGGAAGGCTCAAACGGTCGAGCACATGGTCAAGTGATGAAGAGGCTTGACGAGTTGATTCGTCCGCTGTTGGCAATTCTGATGGGCCTAGTACTTGTTTCGGCTCCTTCTCCGGCCGCAGCCGAAGACGAGTCGCCTTCAATAGGGTCAGGGTGGGGCGGTAACGGCGCCACTCTCGGGGGCAGTTGGCGACCAAATCCTTCAACCGGTGTCTTCGAACAGGATGAGGATGGCAAGACCGTTGCTGATCCGTACCAGTACAAGTACGAATACCAATGCGACCTAGATGGAGGAGAGTTCGCCACACCGTGTCTTGGCAGAGAGTTGACGTGTAAGGGGGGTCCTGAGGGCGAGGACGGAATCCCCGTGGTCTGGTACCGAGCCCCTGCCGGGATCACTAACCCAACTTGGGCATATCATTCGGGCCCGACGTGTTTCTTCGACGCGAAGCCCGAGGACCTCCTGCCTCGCATCGCCGCGGATATCCAGCGGCAGTTCCAGAACCTTCCGGTAAACGCAGGGAAAGTTACGGCGCAGCCGAGCCCGAACACCCTCCGCGGCGCCGAGACAAACATCTACGCGGAGGCGGTGGAGCAGCAGTTCGAGATCACCATGTTCGGTCAAAAGGTTCACGTGGTGGCTACGCCCGTGCAGTACACGTGGAACTACGGTGACGGCACTGTCTTCGGCCCTCAACCGTCCATGGGAGGGCCCTTGCCGCAGGACCGCTGGGGTGAAAAGACCCGGACCAGCCACGCCTACGCATCCACCGGGGATTTCCAGGTGGTCATGACTACCACCTTCCAGGGCACCTATTCGGTGAACTCCGGCCCGCCGTTGCCCATCCCAGGCCAGGGGCAGTTCAGTGCACCGCCGCAAACCGTCAGCGTTTGGCGCTCGCTCACCCGCAACTACGCGGACGACTGCAACACCAATCCACAGGGGCAGGGTTGCCCGGGTGCCGGCACCCGGTAAGGCCGGACCCAGGTTAAGGCAGGATTGTGATCCCCGTCGCATTCGGTGCTGTGCCGGAATAGTTGCATGCGCCCCACAGTTGGCAGAGGCAGTACGTCTTCAGCCTTCGAAAGGAACTGCGCATGCTGTTTTCCCCGCTCACCCTCGGCGAACTTGAACTTCCCAACCGTCTGGTGATGGCACCGCTGACCCGCCTCCGCGCGGGTGAGAAGGGCATTCCGGGACCGCTCCTCGTCGAGCACTACCGCCAGCGCGCTTCCCTGGGCCTCATCGTCAGCGAGGGCACCTACCCCACCCCCGTCGGGCAGGCTTACCCGGGACAGCCCGGGATCGTCACTCCGGAACAGGTCGCCGGGTGGAAGGAGGTTACTGACGCAGTGCACGCCGAAGGCGGGCGCATGTTTGCCCAGATCATGCATGGCGGCCGGGTTTCCCACCCTGACATCACCGGTGGCCTGCCCATCGTCGGCCCCAGCGCCGTAGCCATTGACGGCATTGTCCGGACGCCTGCCGGCAAGCAGCCGTACCCGGTCCCGCACGCCCTGACCACCGACGAACTCCCCCTGGTCATCCAGGAAATCGTCAACGCTTCGCTGAACGCCATCGAGGCAGGGTTCGACGGCGTGGAGTTGCACTCGGCCAACGGCTACCTCCTGCACGAATTCCTGGCGCCGAACTCCAACATCCGGACGGACAGCTACGGCGGGTCCCCCGAAAACCGCGCACGCTTCGTGATCGAAACCGTCAACGCAGTGGTGGCAGCCCTCGGCGCGAACCGCGTGGGCCTGCGGATTTCCCCCGAGCACAACGTCCAGGGCATCGCCGAGACCGACGCCGCTGACGTCCGCGCCACCTACGAAGTCCTCGTGGACAGCATCGCGCCGCTCAGCCTCGCCTACCTGAGCATCCTGCACCACGATCCCACGGGTGAACTCGTCCAGGACCTCCGCACGCGCTTCGGCGGCACCTTCCTGGTCAACACCGGCTTCGGCGTCGTCACCACCCGGGAAGAAGCCGTGAACCTGGTGGCCGAGGGCCACGCCGACGCGGTGGTTGTGGGCCGGCCTGCGATCGCCAACCCGGATCTTGCCCGCCGCTGGAAGGAAAGCCTCCCGCTCAACGAGCCTGATGCGTCCACGTTCTACGCAGAAGGCGCCACCGGCTACACGGATTACCCGATGTACCAGGGCTAAAGCACCTGACCGGCCAGCCCGGAAAAACGACGACGGCGGCACCCAAGTTGGGTGCCGCCGTCGTTGGCTGTCTGGGGTGCTGGTCCCGGGCAGCGTCGCCGTAAGGCCATCCGACGACCTCCGGCTGACGACTTATGTGGCCCGCCGGACTCCATCGGGAAGCCGGCGGTGATCAGATGGTACTCCAACGAATGGACTCTTACCAGAGCCAGTTTTGCAACCGGCAGCCCCGCCAAGGCCAGGCTGCCAACCCCGCTAAAGTACTGCCTCCCGGCCCGTGCCTTCCCGCATCCGCAGCCGTCCGTCCTCGATGGAGACCAACACACTTTTGGGTTTGCCGCTGACCTTGGTGATCGCCTTGAGCCCCCGGTTGGTCACCTCCACTCCCACCTGCGCCCCCTTGGCCGGCAGATCCACGGACACCTCCGACGCGATGCCGAGCAGTGGATTGGTGGAGACACCCAGTTCCCTGCGCACCTCCTTGCCGTTCACGGTCACGGTGATGTTGGCCTCGTCGAACCCCTCCTGGAAAACAACAAGCAGTTCCCGCATGATGGCCTCTTCCTCAAGCATCGGCGCCACTAACGGCATGTCCACTACAGCACTTCGTCGGCTCCAACGGAATACCCTCTGCAAACCCCGATATCCACATGAAGACGCCCTCCGGTGGAGCCCGGCAGGTCGGTAAGGCAAGATGTTCTGGTGACCCAACTGCCTGCGCCTTTCCCGATTTCCGCACCCTCCCACGCGTCAGGGGAGGACGCGGTCTTTGCCCAGATTGCCGCCGAGCTGGGGGTCAAGGCGTGGCAGGTGAAGGCGGCCGTCGACCTGCTCGACGGCGGCTCCACGGTTCCGTTCATCGCAAGGTACCGCAAGGAAGCCACCGGGACGCTGGACGACACCCAGCTCCGGAACCTCGACGAGCGGCTCCGCTACCTCCGCGAGCTGTCGGAGCGCCGTCGTTCCGTCCTCGAAGCGATTGAAGCGCAAGGGCAGCTGACGCCGGAACTGCGTAAGGCAGTCCTGGCTGCCGATACCAAGTCACGGCTCGAAGACATCTACCTGCCGTTCAAGTCCAAGCGCCGGACCAAGGCCCAGATGGCGCGTGAGGCGGGTCTGGAGCCGCTCGCGGACGTGCTGCTGAAGCGGCCGGACCTGGACCCCGAACGCGAAGCCGCCAAGTACCTCAACAACGAGAACTCCGTAGCCGACGCCGCCACGGCGTTGGCCGGTGCCCGGGCCATCCTGGTGGAGCGGGTGGCTCAGGATCCCGACCTCGCAGCCAACCTGCGGGACCGGATGTGGACGCAGGGCCGGATGGTCTCACGCGTCAAGAAGGGCAAGGAGGCTGAAGGGCAGAAGTTCGCCGACTACTTCGAGTTCGCGCAGGCGCCGGAACGGATGCCGTCGC